>NZ_JADOGI010000092.1 GCF_015645445.1 Nonomuraea cypriaca
CGATCGAAGCGCGTGCCGCCGGCGGCCAGCCGGTCCAGGTTGGGCGTGGCCACGTGCGGGTTGCCGTAACAGCCCAGGGTGTCGACGCGGTGCTGGTCGGTCATCAGGAACAGCAGGTTCACTGGGTCGATGCCTTCTCATAGAGGTCGCCGGTGTAGTACGCGCCGTCGTCCCACGGCGCGGTGGCGAGGTCAGTCGTCCTGCCTGGCCGCGCGCCGAGCCGCGTCGATGGCCTCGGCGGGCACCGACCTGGCGGGCTGGTCGAGTATGCGGCGGATGGTCTCGACGGGCACCTTGTGGCGCCGGTCCTCGGTCAGCAGCCCGTTGCTCTCCTGCTCGGTGTCCGTCAGCTGGGTCCAGCAGAAGCCCGCGAGCTCGGCGCTGTCGAGCACCGCGGTCACGATCTGCCTGAACGCCTCGGCCAGCTCCTCCGTGGAGCCGACGGTGCCGTAGCCGTGCCAGGACTCGCCGGCCCGGGGGCGAAGGCTGGTTCCGCCGATCTCGGACAGCACCACGGGCTGGCCACGGCCGGCCGCGTCGCCGAGCAGGGCCACGCGCCGCGCGGGCGGCCGGTCGGTGAGGATCCGGGCGATCGCCTCCCGGTCGGCGTAGCGCTCCCGGATCGACGCGCCGGTGGGCGCGTAGTCGTGCAGTCCCCAGATGTCGCTCTCGGTGTGCTCCCAGCCGTCGTTGGAGATCACCGGGCGGGTGCCGTCGAGCGCCTTGGTGAGGTGGTAGAGCGCGGTGGTGGCGTGCCGCTGTTCGGCGACGTCGACCCCGTGCCAGACGCCCCAGCTCTCGTTGAACGGCACCCAGGTCACCACGCAGGGATGGCTGCGGTCGCGGGCGACGACCTCCATCCATTCACGGGTCAGGCGTTCGACGGTCCTGGGCGCGTACTCGTAGGCGCTGGGCAGCTCGCTCCACACGAGCATGCCGAGCCGGTCGCACCAGGCCAGGAAACGCGGGTCCTCCACCTTCTGGTGCACCCGCACGCCGTTGAACCCGAGCTCCTTGGCCAGCTCGACCTCACGACGCAGCGCGCCGGCGTCGGGCGCGGCCAGGTGGGAGCCCGGCCAGTAGTTCTGGGCCAGCACGAGGCGCAGGAAACGCGGCTGGCCGTTGAGCAGGAACCTGCCGTCCCTGATGCCGACGCTGCGCAGACCGACGTACGACGTCACCGCGTCGAGCGGTTCACCGTCGCGGCGCAGCTCGACCCGGGCGTCCAGCAGGGTCGGCGAGTCGGGGGTCCACAGCAGCCTGGACAGCTCCATCTGGTGCCGGGCGGCTGGGACGGAGATCACCCAGCGGCCGTCCGCGCGGTCGGTGCGGCACGTCTGGTCGGCCAGGACCTCCTCGCCCAGTGTGAGGACCACGTGGACGTCGACGGGCCGCTCCGGCCTGCGGGAGAGCTCGACCTCGACGGCGACGGCGGCGCCTGGCACGTCGGGGGTCCAGTGCAGCCGCCGGATGTGCAGCGCGGGCACGACCTCCGCCCAGACGGGCTGCCAGATCCCGGTGGTGCGGTGGTACCAGATGCCGTGCGGCTCGGCCCGCCAGTCCTGCTTGCCGCGTGGCTGGGTGGCGTCGTCGCACTCGTCCTGCGCGCGGACGACGACGACCTGCTCCTCCCCCGGCACGAGTGCGTCGGTGACGTCGAAGGTGAAGGGCGTGTGACCGCCCTCGTGCTCGCCGGCGTACACGCCGTTGAACCAGACCTGCGCCCGGTAGTCCACCGCTCCGAAGTGCAGCAGGAGCCGCTCCCCCGGACCCGGCGCCCGGTCGGGGCGCAGCGTGCGGCGGTACCACACGATCGGGTGCGGCGCCGTCTCGCGCAGGCCGGACAGCTCGCTCTCCGGCGGGTACGGCACGGCGATCGTGCGGGTGAAGGGGGCTGCGTCGCGGTGCCAGCCGAGGGCCAGGCCCCGGTCGTCATCGTCGGCCGCGAATCCCCATGGGCCGCACAGGTCCTGCCAGTCCGGACGTACCAGCAGCGGGCGAGGGTAGTCGATCACAGTTCTCCTGATCTCAGTCGAGGGTCAGTACGGTCACCGAGTGCGGCGCGACAGCCCACGTGCCGCCGCTCGCCTCGACCTGACCAAGGTCCCGGGTGGCGATGGTGTCCGGCGCACCGAGCAGGTTGACCGCGTCCAGGCCGGGAACGTCGGCTCCGAGGGTCCGGACCCGCGCGCTCGCCGGCGTGTTCGCCGCGGCGCCGTCGAGGACGAGCCTGAGCCGCACGGTCTCGTCGCGGTGCCGGTTGACGACGGCGATCCGCACCGACCCGTCGTCGGCGCGGGTGGCCGACACGTCGAGGTGGGGCACGGTCATGGGCGCCGTGAGCAGCCGGCCGTCGGGGCCGCGGTTGTCGCCGAGCCGGACCGCCGCCGACCGGGCCGGGCCGTCCACCTGGGACGGCAGCACGATACGGCCGGTGTGGTGCCGGTAGAGATGCCACACGTGGTAGATGGCCGACTTCAGGGCGCCGCCCGGGCGGGCGACCACCAGCCCGTTGGCGTTGACCAGGTTCACCGGGTTGGCCATGCGCACGGGCGCGGGCAGGTCCACGGTCCGGTGGATGGCGTGGAACACCCCGGCACAGAACACCAGATCGCCGACCGTACGCGGGCTCCACCGGTTCACCCGCACCTTGCGGCCGGCATCGTCGACGTCCGCGGTCTCGCGCGGGGCGATGCCGCCGTCCTCACCCGGCTCAGGATCCGGCCAGGCGGCGGGCTCCAGGTGGCGCATGGTCCACTCGTCGAGCGCGAGCGCGGGCGGGCGTTCCAGGCCGGTCTCCGCGGCGATCGCGGTGACGAGCTGGGAGTAGGAGTGGATCTCCCGCTCGAAGAACAGGGACTGGGCGACGACGGCGTCGTAGTCGTCTCCGGTCCACAGCTGGGTGCCGGCGCCGTACAGGTGCAGGGACAGGTAGTCGAACAGCGCGCCGGCCCGCGCCAGGACCGGGCGCGTCCACTCCTCCTGGTCCCAGGGGATGCCGACCCCGACCAGGCGGATGGACGGGTCGACCAGGCGCATGAAGCCCGCGTGCTCACGGGCGGCGGCGGCGTACTCCTCTGGGGTCCGGTGGCCCATCTGCCAGCGGCCGTAGACCTCGTTGCCGACGCCCCAGTAACGCACGTTCCACGGCTCCGCGCGGCCGTTCTTCGCGCGGCGGCCGGTGAGCGTGGTATCCTGGGCGGCGTTGGTGTACTCGACCCAGCGCACCGCCTCGTCGACGTCCCGGCAGGAGTGCACCAGGTACGGCTCCGCGCCCACCGCCTCGCACCAGGCCAGGAACTCGTCGGTGCCGAACCGGTTGGACTCCTGCCCGCCCCAGGCCAGCTCCAGCCTGCGCGGGCGCGTCTCGCGCGGGCCGACGCCGTCCTCCCAGTGGTAGGCCGAGGTGAAGTTGCCCCCGGGCCAGCGAATGGGCCCCGGCCCCAGTTCCCTGCACAACTCCAGCACGTCGGCGCGTACGCCGCGCAGCAGTCCAGGCTCCTCGACCGACAGCGGCGACCCTTCGTCGAAGACCCCGCCCTCGATGTTGCCGAAGAAGGCCGATTCCAGGAAATGCCCGTAGACGTCGTCGTCGATCCGGCCCAGCGGCCGGCGCGTGTCGACCGTCACCAAGGCTTCACGTGCGGACATGTCAGAGAACTCCATTCCGGTCACTCACTGCTTCACCGCTCCCGCGAGACTGTCGACGAACTTGCGCTGCAGCGCCACGAACACGGCCATCACCGGGATCAGCGAGATCACCGCGGCCGCGGCCATCCCCGACCAGTCCGTGCCCCGCTCCCCCACGAAGACCGTCATGCCGACGGCCAGCGTGCGCAGGTCGGGCTCGCTGAGCGTGAACACCAGCGGCAGCAGGTAGACGTTCCAGGCGAACAGGTACGTCAGGATGACCACCGTGGCGGTGATCGGCCAGGCCAGCGGCAGCATCACGCGGAAGAAGACCGTGAAATGCCCGGCCCCGTCCAGGCGCGCGGTCTCCTCCAGCTCCTTCGGCAACCGCCGGAAATAGCCCGCGTAGAGCAGCGTCGAGGCGATCTGCCCGCCCGCGCCCAGCCCGAGGATCACGCCGGTGTGCGTGTTCAGCAGCCCGAGCTGGTCTGTCAGCTGGGTGATCGGGATGATCGTGTAGCCCTCCGGCAGGAAGAAGGTGACCAGGAAGAGCCCAATGAGGAGCTTCTTGCCGACGAAGTCGTAGCGGCCGAGCACGTATCCCGCGAGGGCGCTGCGTACGACGACGAGCAGCACCGTCCCGGCGGTGATGACCAGCGTGTTGACGAAGTAGCTGGCGAAGCCCACCTCCGTCCACGCCCGGGCGTAGTTCTCCCAGACCGGCTCGCCGGGCAGCAGGTTCAGGCCCCGGCCGAAGATCTCGGGAGAGGTCTTCAGCGACGCCGACACCAGCCAGACGAACGGGTAGACCCACAGGCCGCCGAGCACGGCCAGCCCGGCGACGGTCACGACCTGACCTGGACTGGGCCGCCGGCGACGACGGGCCGGCGACGTCGCGCCGGCCTGCGCGGGGGCCGTCATGCCGGGCCGATCCGGCCGCGGGCCCAGCGGACCCCCACTGCCTGGGTGATCGCGATGAGCATGGTCAGCAGCCCGAACAGCACCGCCGCGGCCGAGGCGTAGCCGAGTTGGGGGACGGTGGCCTGGAAGGCCGTACGGAAGATGTAGATCTCGATCACCTCGGATGAGAAGGACGGGCCCCCGCCGGTGAGGGTCTGCAGCAGGTCGAAGACGTTGAGCGCCGCCACGGTGTCGATCAGCGTGATGATGACCAGGAACGGCACCAGCAGCGGCATCGTCACGTGCCTGAACTCCGCCCAGGCGCCCGCGCCGTCGATCATCGCGGCCTCGTGCACGCCCTGCGGGATCGTCTGCAGCGCGGCCAGCCAGTAGATGAGGGTGATGCCGAGCCACTTCCACACCCACACGGCGATCCCGGCGAACAGCGAGGTGCCCGCCTCCGCCGCGAAGTTCGCCGGCGAGTCGATCAGCCCCGCCCACACCATGGACAGGCTCACCGGGCCGCTCGCGTCGAGCAGCAGGGTGAAGACGACGCCGACGATGGCGCCCGTGGTGACGACCGGCAGGAAGAACAATGTGCGGAAGAACCCCTTGAACGGTGTCTTCTTCCGGTTCAGCACGATCGCCAGGAGGAGCGCCACCCCGACCCGGAGGGGGACCGCGATCACCAGGAACACGATCGAGTTCCAGAACGCGTTCCAGAAAAGGTCGTCTCCCAGCAGCCGCTCGAAGTTCTCGACGCCGATGAACGTCCCCCCGACGGCGAAGCCCGGCCAGTCGAGGAACGCGAACCACCACGAGGCCAGCAGGGGGTAGATGGTGTAGGCGCCGTACCCGAGGATGGTCGGGAGCAGGAAGAGGTAGATCCACCAGTCTTTCCGCACGCGTCGCGGCCACCCCATCCGGCGGGCCCGCTCGTGAGTTGTCGTCATCTCGCTCCTGTCCAGCCGCGCTCGCCGCCTCAGCGCGCAGCGTAGGCCTGCTGGTCGTAGTCCGCCTTCGGGTCCCAGTTGGCGAACACCCAGGCGTCGAGCCCGACCTGGACCCCCTTCTCCTCGCTCACGACCTTGATCGCGCGCTCTCGCTCGGCGGTGAGCTTCTCGTTGTAGCGGCGCAACTCGCCGGCGATGTCCGTGGTCGAGCCCGTCAGCACCGACTGGACGATGTCGCCGAGGTTCGGGTGGATGTCGCGCATCTCGGCGAGCACCTGCCAGACACCGGGGGTCCCGACCTCGGGCAGCGGGCCGATCCGCACGTCGTCCTGGAAGTTGGCGACGCACTGCTTGTAGGCCGCGTGCACGTCCGCCTCCGCCACGACCTCGGCCAGCGCGGGCGGCTGGTCCATGGCGGCGGCCAGCTTGGCCTGGAACTCCGGAGTCGTCATCTGGAGCATGACGTCGGCGGCGGTCTTGGCCTGCTTCGACTGGCTCGACACCCAGAACGTGCCGGGCTGCGGCGGGTTGTAGACGAAGTTCCTGGTCTTCTCCGGACAGGGGATGTGCCACACGCCGACGCCGCGCTCGACCGCCTCCGGCTCGTCCACGAGCAGGCCGCCGACGAACCAGGCGCCCCACAGGTAGACGCCCGCCTGCCCGGCCGCCCATCGGGCCCGGGCGTCGCGGGCGCCCATCGACGGGGACGCGGGGTGCACGACCTTGTCGGTCTGCAGCGCGACCAGGAACTCGATCGCCTCAACGTACTCCTGGGAGTCGTAGACGTAGTCGCCGGTCTTCCAGTCGATGGCGCCGGGTCCCGGCGCGCCCGCGGCCATGGCCAGCCGGTGCACCAGGAACTGCAGGTATTCGGTGTCCTTGCTCGGCACCACGATCCCGTAGGCGCCGCTGTCGTTGCCCCTCGTGATGCGGCGCGCGACCTCGCGTAACCCGTCCCAGGTGGCCGGCTCCTCCTCGGGATCGACGCCGGCGCCCTTGACCAGGGCGGTGTTGAACCACGGCACCGCGTCGTGCCAGCGGCCCGAGAACGGGGGAAAGGAGTAGATCTCGCCGTCGAACCGGTGGACGCCGTCGTAGAGCATCTCGCCGACGGGGCTGCCCGCGACGTCGGCGAGCTTCCCGATCGGCTGGAACCACCCCTCGCTCACCAGCGCGGCCGGGGAGATCCCGCCCAGACCGGCCAGCGAATGCACGTCCGGCATCTGGTTGCTGCGCCGGGCGACCTGCAGGGCCTGACCGAGGTCGGGCGCGTCCATCTGCCGCCGCTCGATCTTCACGCCCTGGTGTCCCGACATGTACGGAGCGAAGAGATCGTTCTGCAACATCTTCGTCAGCGGCCGGAACTGGTCCCACCACTGAAGGGATCCGCTGCCCCCGGCCGCGCTCTGCCGGCTCATCTGCCCGCCGCCGGTACACGCGGTGAGCAGTGCCGCGAGGGCGCCGGCGCCCGTGCCGCCGATGAGCGCGCGCCTGGTCATGCCGGGTTCGGTTCCGAAAATGTGGTGATGCCGCCCCATGGCGACTCCTCTTCGTCGGCTCGTCAGGGACCTGTCCCGCTCATCTCTGATGCCAAGGACCTCGGCCGAGCGGATCTATGTTTGCGCAAACTTACGACCGTTACCAGGCAGCGTCAAGGCTGTGACGGAGAGGTTTCCGATCGATCGCCACGAGGCTGTGGGCTGCGTACACTGCCGGGCCGTGTCATGCTATTGATGGTTGCGCAAACAATCGGAACGGCGCTCGGACCGCGGCACGACACCGCTGTGGCCGAGCCCACGGATGGGGCCGCACCAGCGGTTTCCGGCCTCGATCGACGATTTCCGCCGTGGGATGCGCGGATGTACTCTGGCGGCGGCTAGGACGACGACACGTCCTTGAGCGACTTCGAAGGTGCCGATCACCGGGGCCTCGCCGACCGCCTTGATGCGCGTGTGCCCGCTGCTGCGACGACGAAGGGAGACGGCCCGGCGTGGCTCGACTACCAGGGACGGGGGCGTCCGGAGGGCCGTCCATGGCCGACGTCGCCAAGCTCGCGGGGGTCTCGGGGCAGACCGTGTCCCGCGTCGTCAACGGCAACGACCGGGTGACCGCCGAGACGCGGACCAAGGTCGAGACGGCCATGAAGCAGCTCGGCTACCGTGCCAACGTCGCCGCCCGGGCGCTAGCCACCGGCCGGTTCGGCACCATCGGCGTCGTCATGTTCAACCTCACCACCGTCGGCAACGTCCAGATCCTCGACGCGGTGCTGGCCGGCGCCCGGGCGCGCGGCTACTCCGTGAGCGTCGCGGTGGTCGACGCCCCCACCGCCAAGGACGTGCGCGCCGCGGTCCGCGGCCTCACCGACCGGGCGGTCGACGGCGTCATCGTCATCGAGGCCAGGGTGCTGGACACCCCGCACCTGCGGCTCCCCGACGAGGTGCCGCTCGTCATCGCCGACAGCAAGACCACGTACCCGCACCCCTCCTTCGGCATGGACGAGGCCGCCGGCGCCCGCGCCGCCGTCGGGCACCTGCTCGGCCTGGGCCACGCCACCGTCCACCACGTGGCCGGACCGACCGGCTCCAACGCCGCGCAACGACGCCGGGCCGCCTGGCAACGGCTGCTGAAACGAGCGGGATGTCCCGTTCCTCCGGCGGCCACCGGCGACTGGTCCCCGCACTCGGGATACACCGCGGCCCGCCGCCTGCTCACCGGTGACGGTGTCACCGCGATCTTCGCCGCCAACGACCAGATGGCCGTCGGCGTCCTGCGCGCCGCGGCCGAGGCAGGCCTCCGAGTGCCCGACGACCTCAGCGTCGTGGGATTCGACGACCTCGACTTCACACCCTTCCTGAGCCCGCCGCTGACCACCGTCCGCCAAGACCTGGCCGCGGTGGGACGCCGCTGCCTGGATCACCTCATCACCCAGATCGAGAAGCCACCGGCCGTCGCCACCGCCGGGCGGCTCGTCCGCCCTGAGCTGGTGATCCGCGCCTCCACCGCGCCGCCGAACCGCTGACGGCGCCCTCACCCCCCGCCCTCACAGTCACTGAAGAGCCATTGACAGGTTGATCGAGTTAGCGCAAACATGGCCGCGAGTGCGTCGACGACCATCGATCACCCTCGAGCACCCATCCTCGAGCACCAGGGAGCAATGCCATGTTGCGCCGACTATCGATCATTTCACTGACCGTGGCTCTGGCCGTCTCGGGCGCCGCGCCCGCCATCGCTGAGAAAGGCACCCCCATGGACGACCAGCCGTCGGCCCCCGCCTACGGCGCCCTGGGCGCGAACTTCAACCAGAACCTCGACTCGCTGAACTACCGCGAGCTCCAGGAGGCCCGTGCCCGGTGGGTCCGCGGGTTCTTCCCGATGCCCGCCACCGACCAGGGCGATCCGGCCGAGCACTTCGCCATCCGCACCATCACCGAGACGGCCGCCCGCGGCTACCGGACCATCCTGAGCCTGAAGTTCCCCTACGACCGGGCCTCCTTCCCCGAGCCCGGCAGCCCTGAGCTGGCCGCGGAACTGGCCCGCCTGGACCGGGTGCTGCCGGCCGTGCTGGGCAAGGTCGACATCGTCACGATCGGCAACGAGCCGTTCATCGAGAGCCTGCCCGCCGAGCGCGACGCCCGGCTCAACGCCTTCTACGAGACCGTCGCCCGGCACGTGATCGACTACCGGCGCGAGCACTGCGGCGCGGACTGCCGTACCACGCTGTACATGGGCGCGCTCAACCGGCTCGACCTGCCCGACCGGCACACCCCGGCCGCCGAGCGCTGGATGACCTTCGTCCGCGAGACTCCGGAGATCGAGGGCGTGGACATCCATCCCCACATCCCCACGCCGGAGGACACGCAGCCGTTCCTCGACTACATCCTGCCGCGCATGCGCGCCGACCAGACGTTCCTCGTCACCGAGTTCTCCCTCGTGTGGTACTGGAAGCAGCACCTCGAAGACACCGTCTCCCCCGACTTCGCGCAACGATACGGATTCGCCCCCGGCACCAAGGCCTGGCAGGTGATCAAGGCCGCCATCGACGAGCCGTTCGGACAGCGGAAGTGGAACGACTTCCTGACCAGCAGCCCCTGGTTCACCAGCCAGGCCGGCTTCCTGCAGGACCAGTTGCGGCTGTACCGGAGCACCGGCCGCCTCGCGGTCGCCACGTACGGCTTCAAGCAGGACGACCTGATGGTGACCGACTTCGGTCCCACCAAGACCCCGTGGCTGCTCAACAGCGTCTACGCCCCCTACACCGTCAAGCCGCGCGGCACCGGGATGTCCGCCCCCGGCTTCTGGCTCGACGCCTTCAAGGCGCTGCAGCGGGGGTAGCGCTGGGTTGGCGCGATCCGAGGGGACCCCGTCCCCCCGGGGTCCCCTCGGATCGCAGAGCGGACTCGGCCCTGCGCGTGCCCCGGCCGGCGACAGCCCTCGCCCATGCGGGGGCCGGCCCGTTTGACGGGTCGTCGCAAGCGTGATGGGATCCCTGGTCAGCGTCGCGGTGTACCCGGCAAGCAGATCGCCGAGGCCATGGAGGCGCGCGAAACATGGGATGCCCATGGAAACACCCACCACGCCGGACGACCGGCTGACCGCGTTCGGCCACCAACTGGTCAGCGTGCACCTCTGGCTCCGCGAGGAGCTGGCCCGGCTCCGCGAGGACGTCGATGCCCACCTGGAGGGCCGCGCCGAGCGCCCCCGCGAGCTGCGGGCACACTGCCTGTCCTTCTGCTCCGCTCTACAACGTCATCACACCGGCGAGGACGGTGGGGCGTTTCCCGCTCTCGCCGGGCGGTTCCCCCGGCTGGAGCCCGTACTCCAGGAGCTGACACGCGACCATCGGCTGGTCGATGACATCCTGCGCAGGCTGCGTGAACTGCTCGACGACGCCGGCGCGGCCCAGCCGCAGCATGTACGAGCCGAACTGGACGGCCTGGCCGCGTTGCTGGAATCCCACTTCACCTACGAGGAGCGGAAGATCGTCGCAGCCCTCAACGCGCTGAACGTTCCCGGCTGGGACGGCTCACCACCGGACTTCCTGCTGACCGGGGATGTCTAGCGGCCGCTGAAATCCTCGGCTACTTTCGCGAGATGCGCTTCGCGATCAAGACTTCGCCGCAGAACACCACGTGGCCCGACATGCTCGCCATGTGGCAGGCCGTCGACGGGATGGACGTCTTCGAGTCGGCCTGGACCTCAGACCACTTCCACCCCGTCCACGGCGCCGGGCCGGCCGCGTCACGCCTCGAAGGCTGGATCACCTTGGCCGCCCTCGCCCAGGCGACACGGCGCATCCGCCTGGGCACCCTGGTCACCAGCGTCCACTACCGGCATCCGGCCGTGCTGGCCAACATGGCCGCCACCCTCGACAGTGTCTCCGGCGGCCGGCTTGAGCTGGCACGGTCGGCACGCCACTGCGGCCGGCATCTCGGCCGATGCCCTTGCTCGCGCCGCCGAGCGCGCGGCGACGAGCGGGACGTCGGCCACGCATTGAGTCAGCGGATGTCTCCCAGATCCCATGGAGTGATGACGGTTACCTCCGTGAACAGCGTGTCCATCGCCTCCAGGATGATCACGCATCCTGCTATCCAGACGATCCAGCTCACTACTGTGCGGGACCCGGAGGAGAGCTTGTTCTGCCACCGTTCGAACCGTTCACGCAGCCGCTCGCCGAGGGCGGCCCATGCTGCCAAGAGCAGGATGCCTGGGAGCACCATGATGGTCACGTACACGCCGAGGAGCGGCGACCATTGGACGGCGGGCAGGTCGGCCGAGGTCATGATGCCGATCGCGCCGAAGTACGGCACGGCGGTGGAGAACTCGAACAGCCAGGTCCCCAGCCCTAACAGCAGCATCGCGCGCATGGTGAAGGACCTGGCCCGGATGGGAGCGCGTTCGGCGTTCTTGCCGGGGATGAAGTAGCTCCCCACGATGAGCGCTACGCCGAGGACGGCCTGTCCCCAAGCCCACGCGGTGTCATCGACCAGTGGCACGACAGCGCCCAGGCCGAGCATGAGCAGGACGCCCAAGGCGAAGTACGCGATCGCGACCGATCCGAGGTACACGCCCAGCAGCACGCCCATGCGCTGTGGCCTGGCGAGCAGCAGATAGAGAGTTATCCCGATCACTGTGGGACTCAGCGTATCGAGCAGGGCCAGTCCGAGCACCGCCCCGATCGTCTCGATCGACAAAGCTGTCCCCCTTCCGGGAGCCGGCGAGCCGTAATTAACACACCCTGTTTAGTTAAACTAGCACACCCGTGTTAGCATGTGCGGGTGCCACGACTCGTCGATCACGACCAGCGACGGGCCGAGATCGGCGAGGCCGCCATCCGAGTGATCCTGCGCGAAGGCCTTGCCGGCGTGACCGTCCGCGGCGTCGCCGCCGAAGCAGGCTGGTCCACCGGGTCCCTGCGGCATTACTTCAGGAATCAGTACGAATTGCAGGCCTATGTCGCGCAGGCCACCACCGACACCCTCCGCGGACGGGTCCTCCCGCGCATGCAGCGGTCCCGCGCTCAAGGTTCGATGGTCGAGCAGATCGCCTCGGTCGTGGAGGAGATGCTGCCGCTCGATGCCGAGCGGCGCGAGGAATACGCGCTGTGGTCAGCTGTCGTGGAATGGGAACGTCAGCACCCTCCAGAGGGAGGCTCCGCGTCGTGGAACGACCAACGGGCGCTACACCGTCACTGCGTCGCAGCCCTGCGCGGACACGAGCTGGCCGGCGATCTGAGCCAGGCCATGCTCCCGCACCCTGATCCCCAGGTCGAGCTCTGGGCGGCGCTCCTGCACACGTTCGTCGACGGACTCGCCTCCCAGCTCATGAACACGCCCGGCGAAGTGTCCGCCGACACCGCCGCACAACTGCTGCGCTCACTGCTGAAAGCCGTACCTCGTGCGCGCCAACCGTGAGCGGAAATGAGCTTCTCGATGGCGTCGTGTTCCGGGCGAGCCAGGCGAGGGCCGGCTCATCGCGGGGCGCCGAGTTGACGTCGTACGGCGGCGCTGGTGCGGTCGGCGTCGCCGGTGGCGAGCAGATCGATGAGCGCACCCCGTAGCAGGGCCAGCACCTGCGTGCGCCGCGCCCGCCCGTCTTCGGTGTGCCGGACGTGCTCGGGCTGGGCGGCGGCCAGCACCTGCAGCCAGTCCTCGACGGTCGCGCGCGCGAACCCTCTCCACGGGCCGTCGCGCTCGACGAGCGAGCGGGCGTAGCCCTCCAGCCACAGGTTGAGCAGCGGGCGGTGCTCGGGGGCCGAGAGCCAGGTCCACAGCCGCCCCGCGACATGCGTCAGCCGGTCGTCGCCGATCTCCGAGGCGACCGGCGCCTCCGATCCGAGGCCGGCGAGGAATTCGAGCTCGCTGGCGCGGGCGCGGGCGAGCAGCGCGCGCACCAGCCCTTCCTTGGTGCCGAACAGGTACAGCAGCACGCGCGGGCTGGACCCGATCTCCTTCGCCAACGGCCGCAGTGACAGCTCCGCCAGCCCGTGGGTGAGCACGTATCGGTAGGCGGCCTCGATCAGCTCGACCTGCCGCGCGGACGGACTTGCCGACGACTGGGACATGGATGCATTATGACATCACTGAAACAGTCGTTTCAGCGGAATGGGGAAAGAGATCATGACCACTACGCGCGGCAGCGAGACCACGGCCGGCGGCGGAGGGCTGGTGATTCGCCCGCTCGGACAGCCCGGCGATCTGGGCTGGGTGGTCCAGGCGCACGGCGAGATCTACGCCGACGAGTTCGGCTGGGACACCTCGTTCGAGGCGCTCGTAGCCAAGATCGTCGCCGACTACGCAGGCGATCACGACAGGGCGCGTGAAGCGGCCTGGATCGCCGAGCTGGACGGCGAGCGGGTGGGCTGCGTGTTCTTGGTCCGCGCGGACGAAGAACTGGCCAAGCTGCGGATCCTGCTGGTTCACCCCAAGGCGCGCGGCCGCGGCGCCGGGGACCGGCTGGTCTCGACCTGCCTGGACTTCGCCCGCCGCGCCGGCTACCGCCGCATCACGCTGTGGACCAACGACGTCCTCGCCTCGGCCAGGCGGATCTACGAGGGCCACGGCTTCGTACTGGCCGATCAGGAGAAGCACCACAGCTTCGGCCATGATCTGGTCGGCCAGAACTGGGAGCGGGACCTGTAAATCCCGCACGTGCTCGTCGTCATCGCGCCGCCGATCAGACGGCGGCGCGCGCGTCCGCCGCGTCCCGGCCCCCGGTCCGTCGCTGCCGCTGACCACGGTCCGGCCGGCCGGAAGCCGGCCGCGGTCTTACTCGGCCGATTGCTGGGCAGGCTGCTGCTGTCACCGCTGGTCCGCCGACGGGAGGACGTCTGATGAGATTGCAGGGCTCGGCGCTTCGGCTGACCATCTTCGTGGGCGAGCATGACACCTGGCACCGCAGGCCGCTCTACCACGAGATCGTGCACCGCGCCCACCAGCAGGGGCTGGCCGGCGCGAGCGTGCTGCACGGCATCGAAGGCTACGGCGCCTCCAGCCGCATCCACACCGCCCGCATCCTGTCACTGTCGGAGGACCTGCCGCTGGCGATCATCATCGTCGACGCCTCCGACAAGATCCGCGCCTTCCTGCCCCAGCTGGACGAGCTGGTCACCGAAGGGCTGGTCATCCTGGACGAGGTCGAAGTGATCCGCTACGTCGGACGCCCCGCCCCTTCAGGAGAGGACGACGAGGGACGCCCGTGACCGCTGCCCCGATTTCGGCGGCCTCGTCGCCGCCCGCCTGGCCGGCCGGTCACTCCAGGAGGCCCACGCACACTGAGCGTCCGGCGTGCTAGGCGACGATCGCGAGCAGCGTCGTCATGGCGGCGGTGAGCTCCGGGTCGCCGCCCGGCTCGGAGCGGGCGCGTGCCTGCTCGACGGTGATGCCTCTGGTCGCCAGCCGCCAGAAGGCGTCCTGGTCCATCGAGACGCGCGCGGCCGGCTCTGCGCCGGGCACCGCCATCCGCCATCGGCCGTCCCGCCGCACCGCGCCCCATCGGCCGCCGGCCGGCCCGGTCACCTCCAGCTGAACCACCGTGCCCTCCGGGCGTTCGAGCGCCCTCAAGGTGTACGGCAGGGCGCGCGCGAAGACGTCCACCACCGGCGCCATGAGGTCGGGCTGTGTGGCTCCGGGGCGGGAGACGGCGTCGCGTACCTGCTGCTGGTGGACCCAGAACTCGGTGTACTCGCGGCCGAGGTCGAGCCAGGCGGGGCTGTCGACGTCCGTGGCGGCCCAGGACACGTTCAGGTCGGCGGGCGCGGCCAGATCGCGTGCCCCCCAGACGGCGTCCAGCCGCACTCCGAGGTCGTCCAGCAGTTCGATCAGCAGCCGCGGGCTGAGCTGGCGGGTCGCCCGGACGAACTCCTCGTTGGTGCGCGTGAGATACGCGGGAAGCGTCTCGTCGTCGGCGAAGATCGCGCCGCCGTATCCGTCGCGGCTGCCTGACAGGCGCCGCATGTAGTCGTTGAGTACGTGTCCGGTGACGTCGTGCACGTTCCAGCCCGGGCAGACCGTCGGCTTGGCCCAGTCCGCCGGGCTCAGGGCGCGGAGCAGGTCGAGCATGGCCCGCCGTTCACGCGGGAAGAGGGGGCGGACATCGATGGCTGAACCGAAGATCGTCATGGCGCGACCCTTCCTGTGTCAGGCGAAGTGTCCGGATCAGGGCACGTTCGCGGCATCAGTACCGTACGGTGATGCGACCGGTGACGGCGTCGACGGTGACCGTGCCACCGTACGGGACGACCAGTTGCGGGTCCGTGTGCCCGATGTCCACGTTGAGGACGAGCGGGATCTCCGGGTTGTACTCGGCGAAGGCCCTGAGCACGGCATCCCGCTGGGCGGCGATGAACTCGGCCTTGCGATCCGGCGGGAGAGGATCGTCCAGCGACCACGCCTTGGGCCGCCCGATGACCGCGGCGCCGAACCGCTGCAGCAAGCCGCGCTCACCCATGCACATCAGCACGTGATACACGTACCTGGCGTCGGGGAGCTCCTCCGAGGTCTCGAGGAACAGCACGCAGCCGTCGTAGGCGTCGGGGTCCTGGATGTGGGTGCCGACGCGCAGGTTCCAGTCGACGATCTCCAGACAGCCGCCCCATGACGGGCCGGTCACCGTACGGCGCGGGCCGTGCCATTGCCAGCCGCCGCCGGGGAGCATGTCCGGCTCGCTCTCCAGCGACGCCGGATCCTTCCAGTCCCGGTCGATGTCGGTGTACGTCTCCGCGGGGCGCAGGTCATAGGTGTCGTGGGTGAACAGCGCGGCCCGCACCGCCTCGGCTGCCTGCGCGTTCATCGCGCCGCCACGACCGAAGACCGTCATGATCAGGCCGCCGTAGTACGACACGACGCCGAGGTTCCACAGGAAGTTGCACAGGTTGGTGTTGTCGCTGATGCCGAAGAACGGCTTCGGATGGGCGGCGAGGATGTCCCGGTCGAGGTGACGCAGCACCTTGATCTGGTCCTCGCCGCCGATGGAGGCCAGAACGGCTGTGATCGACGGATCGGCGAACGCGGCGTTGACGTCCGCGGCCCGCGCGGCCGGCGACGACCCGAGCTCGCGGGTGGTCGGGAATTCGACCGGCACGAGCCCGAAGTCCTCCCTGAGGCGGGTGAGGCCCAGCTCGTACGGCGCCGGGAAGATCGCGGGCAGGGCGGCGCCCGGTGACAGGATCGCCACCTTCTCACCGGGCTTCGGCTTGTCAGGGTACGCCAGCATGCGGAGCAAGCTACCCCGAGGCCGGCGCCACCGGCCACGGCTTTTCCGCGGAGACGAACGGCGGCGGGCATCGACCGGCTGCCCGGGGAATCTTCCTAGATTGTCATCAATCGCGCACCCCTCCTGACCGGGCCGCCCCACGGGTGGCAGATGATGGTCACAAGGCCGGATGGGTTCACTGGCCAGGGGGAACAGAGGGGATCGACATGGGGGCGCGGGAAGATCTCGACCAGGCCGCGGCGGTCTTCGCCGGGGTGCGGCCGCGCCTGTTCGGGATCGCGTACCGGATGCTGGGCAGCTCCACCGAGGCCGAGGACCTGGTGCAGGACGTCTGGCTGCGCTGGCAGACCTATGACCGCGCCACGGTGGCCGACCCGGGGGCGTTCCTGGCGACGGTGACCACGCGGCTGGCCATCAACGCCGTACGGTCGGCGCGGGTCCGCCGCGAGACCTACGTCGGCCCGTGGCTGCCCGAACCGGTCGACACCACTGCGGATCCGCACCTGGGCGCCGAACGGGGCGAGGCTCTGGGGTACGCGGTTCTGCTGCTGCTCGAGCGGCTCTCGCCCACCGAGCGGGCGGCGTACGTGCTGCGGGAGGCGTTCGACTATCCGTACCGGAAGATCGCGGACGTCATCCAGGTCAGCGAGGTGGCGGTCCGTCAGCTGGTCAGCAGGGCGCGCAAGCACGTGCTCGGCGGGCGCCGCGCGCCGGTGAGCGGCGCCGAGCAGCGCAGGCTGCTGACCGCGTTCGTCGCCGCCGCCCGTGCCGGCGACCTGGCCGCGCTGGAGGAGCTGCTGGCGGCGGACGTGGTCAGTTACTCCGACGGCGGCGGCGCCGTCCGAGCCTCTCGCATCCCCGTGGTGGGGGCGTTCCGGGTGTCGAAGTACGTCAGGGCGTTCGCGGACCGGTTCTGGGCCGGGGTCGAGGTGAGATGGGGCCCCGTGAACGGGCAGGCGTCCGCGCTGCTGTGCCGCGACGGCGAGGTGTTCGCGGTGCTCACGGTCAACGCCTCCGACCAGGGCATCGACCAGGTGCTGTGGATGATGAACCCGGCCAAGATCACCGCCGCCGCCTGACCCCCGCCGATCCCGCGCCGGTCCCGGCAGCGGCCGCGACGTACTCGTCGCCGCGCGCGAGCGCCTCCCGCATCCCGGCGATGTGGGCCCGCCCGATGCCCTCCTTGACCTTGCGGTGGAGCACCACCATCCGGTCGGGGTGATCTTCGTTCGCGCGCTTGGCGAGGTCGTCGGCGAGCGCGCCGGTGCCGTCCGGGGAGTCGTCGTCCGCGACGATCAAGCGGAGACCGGGCAGATCCAGCGAGCAGCGCCGCGGCGGCGCTGGGCGGCCCCCTTCGGCTCCTGGCGCTCCTGTCCGGTCCTTGGCGGCGCCGCTCCCGACTGCACCCGACCCCCGGAGGTATGCCCGTGTCGCTGTCTCCCGTCCCCCGGCTCGACGTCCATCAGTACCTGGACGAGCTGCCCGTCCCCCTCACCTACGAAGGTCCCTGTCCCGGCGGCCAGGTCGGCGCCGCCTACGTTCGCTGGCCGGACGGCCACCGCTCGGTGCTGACCGGCGGTCCCGACGTGAGCGAGTTGCTGTCGGTGGCGCGGGCGGCGGGCATCCCGGTGCCGGCGTACGAACTCGTCCATCCGCCGGTGATCGTCCAGGAACTGCTTCCCGGAGTGACCGCGCGGGAGCCCACGGCGGCGACCGTACAATCCATGATCGAGATCAACCGGCGGTGCCGCGGGCTGCTCGCGGGGCGCACCGACCTGCCGGGCATGCGGTTGCACCTGCGCGAGGACGGGCCCGGCTTCTGCCTGCACGGCTCGCTGCGCGCCTACGACAGCCGGACGCGGCGACTGCTGGCGGAGGTGGAGGAGATCGGGCGGGCCTTTCCCGACACCCTGGAGGGCGACGATCTCGTCCACACCGACTTCCACCCGGAGAACGTGCTGGTGGACGCGGCGGGAAGGGTCACCGGCGTGATCGACTGGGATGGCGCCACCCGCGGTGACGCCGACTTCGACCTGTTCACGCTCCGCTTCGACCTGGCCCGGCGCGCCCCCGGCCTGCACGTGGACGTCCCGGACAGGGTGGCGCTCCTCTACTGGGCGCACATGAGCCTGCGCATGGTCGACTGGGCCATCCGGCACTTCCCCGCCTCCGACGTCACCCTCTGGCTCGACGTGGCCAAGACGCTCAGGCCCCGCTAGCAACCCTCAGGCCCCGCCGGCAACGAGCGACGTCGTGTTCCAGCGTCTGCTCTCGTCGCATGCACGCGCCCCGGCTCACCCGTGGCAGCCGATGACGCTACGCCGATCCTGGAGGCGAGCGACCTAGGAGGCCGGCGTCCCGGGCCCGCCCGGGTCCGCGCCGGGCACGAGGCGGCACCGGCCGGCCCGGCAGCACTCCAGGGCCTCGGCGGCGTTGCGCCGGACCCGGCCCAGCTCGGCGATCCTGGCGTCGATCCGGTCCACCACCGCTTCCAGCCGCCAGCGCTCGCTCGCGCACGTTGCCCCGCCCCCGTCGTGGGCGGCCAGAATGCCGGCGACCTCGTCCAGGGTGAAGCCGAGCTCCTGCAGCGCCTTGGCCATGCGGATGCGCTCCACCGCCGCGGCACTGAAGATCCGGTAGCCCGACGGCCGGCGCCCGGCGGCGGGCAGCACGCCGCGCCGCTCGTAGAAGCGGACCGTATCGACGCTGACCCCGGCCTCCCTGGCGACCTCTCCGATCTTCACGCCGAACCCCTTGACTCTGGACCTGGGTCCAGACTTTAGGGTTCTCGTGACGAGGCCGCAAGACCTGCCGCGAAGGAGTCAGGACATGGACATCCCGCCCGCTTCCACCCCCGTCGTGTGCGACATGACCGGCGCCCCCGACGCCCTGGGCGAGCGGCTGGAGGAATACCGCCGGCTGTTCGCCCATGCCCTCATCAGCAAGGAGCGGACCGCCGAGGGCATCCGCTTCCGCCTGCGGGCCGCGCCCGGCGTGGCGGCGTGGGCGCACGACCTGGCCGCGCGGGAGCAGGCGTGCTGCGCCTTCTTCGCCTTCGCCGTCACCACCGACGGCGACCAGGTGCTGTGGGACGCGGCGGTGAGCGACGACGCTGCCGCGCGCGCCGTACTGGAGCAGCTCTACCGCCTGCCGGAGACGGGAGCACGGGACCGCGCGCTCCGGACGGCCGGTCAGTACGATGGTCACACGCGTTCATGCGAAACCGGGACGAAAGGGCCGGGAGTATGGCGGGAAAGACCATAGTCCTGACCGGCGCCAGCGACGGCATCGGCCGCGCGGCGGCGCGCATCCTCACCCAGCGCGGCCACGACGTCGTCGTCGTCGGGCGATCGGCCGCCAAGACCGAGGCGGTGGCCGGAGAACTGGACACCGAGCATCACGTGACCGACTTCGCGAGCCTGGCGGGGGTTCGCGCGCTCGCGGCGACGCTACTCGACCGCCATCCCGTCATCGACGTGCTGGTCAACAACGCCGGCGGCATCATGGGCTCGCGCACCGTGACGGCCGACGGGCACGAGGCGACGTTCCAGGTCAACCACCTGGCGCCGTTCCTGCTGACCACGCTGCTGCTCCCCCGGCTGAGCGCCGGCCGTGCCACGGTCATCATGACGTCGAGCATGCTCAACCAGCGCGCCCGGCTGGATTTCGACGACCTCGACATGGAGCGCCACTATTCGGGCGCGCTGGCGTACTCCAATGCCAAGCTCGCCAACATCCTGTTCACCCGCGAACTGCAGCGGCGCCACGGCCCGGACGGCCTGAACGCGGTCTCCTTCCACCCCGGCGCGGTCGCGACGAACTTCGCCGGCGGGACCGACAGCATGGCGCGGGTGGTTTACCACTCGCCGCTGAAGCGGCTGCTGCTCTCGCCGGAGAAGGGCGCCGACACCCTGGTCTGGCTGGCGACCTCGACGCCGGGCTCCGACTGGGTCCCCGGCGGCCACTACGAGAAGCGGCGCCCCGCGCCCACGCACCGGCTCGCCGACGACCCCGATGCCGCGCGACTGCTGTGGGAGCGCAGCGAGACGCTCCTGACCCCCGAGCCCACCACCTGACCTCCCTTCCGCCGCCCCACTCCTCGTGGCCTCCGGCCCGGCCAGGTGGCCGCGCGTACGGAGCCAACGTCCTGATGCCCGGCGATGCAAGCCGGAGCCGGGGCGGTTCCGGGCCGGACGAGGGGCGAAGAGGGCGTTGCCGAATCGGCGGATGACGTGGCTGATCGGGCGCTGATCATATCCGGCTGAGATCTCCCGCTTGCGGTCCGGCCGCTTGTTCTCGGAAGCTGCTGGCCTGCGGAGACAGCCGGTGGCGGGAATTCCGAATATGACTACGACCCTGGATCTCAGACGATGCGGACGATGATCTTGCCGCGCACGCCGCCCGCCTCCAGGGCCCGGTGTGCCTTGGCGATCTTTTCCAGGGGAAACACGGTGTCCACGACTGGGCGGACGGCGCCGGCCTCCACATATCGGGTGAGGTCGGCGAGAAGGCGGTGGGTGGGCCGGCCGCTGAAGGAGCACACGCGACGCCGGCCGTACATGGTGGAGGCGGCGATGTACGACAGGGACGCGGCGGCCCGGTCGACGTCGAAGGCGATCGTCACCATGCGGCCCGACGGGGTCAGGAGACGCCGGTAGGCGGGGTGCTCGGTGCCGACGGTGTCCATGACCACGTCGAACCGCGGTAGATCCGCGGGCCGCGTGATGGCGTAGTCATAGGCCTCGTGGGTGCCGAGGTCGCCGACGAAGTCGAGGTTGCGTGCCCCGGCGAGGGCGGTGACGTGGGCGCCGAGTGCCCTGCCGAGCTGCACCGCCACGACGCCCACGCCGGCGCTGCCGCCGCGTACGAGCAGGCGCTCGCCCGGCTGCAACTTCGCCTTGTCGCGCCGCGAAGGTTCCTGCCTGTCGGACGAGACGGCATGATGCGGGCATGACGTTGTCGACGGTGTTCACGGAGATGCTCGGCCTGCGGTACCCCATCGCGCTGGCGCCGATGGGTGGGTCGGCCGGTGGCGCACTGGCCGCAGCTGTCTCCCGCGCTGGCGGGTTCGGGATTCTGGGCGGCGCGTACGGGGACTCGGAGTGGCTGGCACGTGAGGTGCCGATCGTCGCGGGCACTGAAAGGCCGTGGGGTGTCGGATTCCTGACCTGGGGGATCGATCTCGCCGCGGTGGAGCTGGCGCTGAGCTACGGCCCCAGCGCCGTGATGCTGTCCTTCGGCGATCCGAGCCCATACGCGGAGCATGTCCGCCGGGCAGGGGCTCTGTTGATCCTCCAGGTCACCGATCTGGAGGAGGCCAAGCGGGCCGAGGACCTGGGCGCCGATGTGATCGTGGCTCAGGGAACCGAGAGCGGTGGGCACGGAGCCGTGCGCGGGCGGTCCACTTTGCCGTTCGTGCCCGCGGTAGTGGATCTCGTAGCTCCGGTACCGGTGCTGGCAGCGGGTGGGATCGCCGATGGACGCGGGGTGGCGGCGGCTCTCGTGCTGGGCGCTGCCGGAGCGCTCATCGGCACCCGCTTCCAGGCCACCACCGAGGCCCTGGTCGATCCCTTGATCACCAAGGCGATCCTCGAGGGGCAGGGCCAGGACACCGAGCGCAGCACCGTGCTGGACATCGCGAGAGGCTCCCGGTGGCCGTCGAAGTACCCCGCCCGCACCCTCGGCCACCCCTACCTCGACCGCTGGCGCGGCCGGGAGGCCGAGCTCGCCGCCGATCTCCAAGCCCTTCAGGACTACCAGGACGACGTGGCACGCGGCGCGATCCCCCCGCTGCCGGTTTGGGCGGGCGAGGCCGTCGACCTCATCACCGACCTGCCGTCGGCGGAGGACCTGGTCGCCGCGATGGCCGCCCAGGCCGATGACGCGCTGACCCGAGCGGGACGCCGCTGACCCACTCAACCGTCAGCCCTGTTCCGGCTCGTTCGTAGTCGTCGCGTTCAGCCCGCAAGGGCGTCGGCCCGCTCAGAGTGGCACAACGCCTTGGATGGGTCGTAGTTGCCGGTCAGGAACGCGTCAGGGTTGTCTTAGACGGTGAACTGCGGCTCGTCCAGCAGCGCCTGAGCCTGTCTGGGTGTCAGGAACGCCCCCTCGAACCGGATGGAGGCCTCCCGGGCGGCCGCGATCATTCGTTTCGCGGCCGGCCCGGAGATCCCGCGGCTGGGATCCTAGACCGGACGGGGGCCCGCGGCGGGTGGAGAAAAGCGACGGCTGTCCGGGGCGGCGGCTTCCAGGTCGGCGATGCCGCCCGACATGATCGTCCGCACGTGCTCGGTGATGTGCTCCGCGGGCCAGTCCCACCAAGCCACCGCCAGCAGCCGGGCGACGTCCTCCTCGCTGTAGCGGGTGCGGATGAGACGGGCCGGGTTGCCGCCGGCGATCCCGTAGTCGGGCACGTCCGAGGTGACCACCGCGCCGGAACCGATGATCACGCCGTGCCCGATCCGTACGCCTGGCATCACCGTCACGCCGTAGCCGAACCAGACGTCGTTGCCGACGACGGTGTCCCCCCGGTTCGGCAGGCCGGTGAGCAGGTCGAAATGTTCGGACCACGAGCCGCCCATGGTGGGAAAGGGGAAGGTCGAGGGGCCGTCCATGCGGTGGTTGGCGCCGTTCATGATGAACCGCACCCCCGTGCCCAGCGCACAGAACTTACCGATGACCAGTTTCTCCGGCCCGTAGTGGTAGAGCACGTTGCGTGTCTCGAACGCGGTCGGATCGTCCGGGTCGTCGTAGTACGAATACTCCCCCACCTCGATCAACGGGGACTTGACCAGCGGCCGGAGCAGCACCACCCGCGACTGCCCGGGCATGGGATGCACCACGGTCGGGTCGGCGGGAACATGGGGCTTCATGGATCGTTTCCTCTCGGGTTCCTGCCGCTCAGGGCTCCGTTGACGATCTCTCGCCGGTGATCCCGAGGGTTCAAAGGCGCCCTTCCGAAGAGCATTGATGCCGCCACTAATGCGACAACTTCTATATTAAGATGGTGTCATGACACTGCCCGCCGAGCAAACCGGAGACGGAGCGACGACTTCCGCGGTTCCACCCTCGCAGGGCGGCCCACCGGCTCGGCGCCGCCCGGGTGGCCGTACCAGCCGCATCCGTACGCAGGTTCTCGGCGCGGTCCGCGCCGAGCTCGGGGAGCGCGGCTACGACGAGCTCACCCTGGACGGTGTCGCGGCCCGTGCGGGCGTCCACCGCGCAACGGTGTACCGGCGCTGGCGGAATGTCGGCGGCCTGCTCGCCGACGTCTTCGAGGCGACGGGTGACGATGACTGGCAGCCCCAGGACACCGGCTCCCTGCGGGGCGACCTGGCGGCACTGAACCACGAGAGCCAGGCGGCCCTGACCGCGCGGCCCTCGATCGCCGCGGCCCTGATCGCCGCCTCGTTCCGCTCCGAAGAAGCCGCCCGCGGCGTGCGGCGGCTCTGGGAGGACCGATACGCCCGCTGTGAGGTCATCGTGGACCGAGCCGTTCGGCGCGGCGAGCTTCCGCCGCACACCGACGCGCGGCGCCTGCTCGTCGCCGCCACAGCGCCGCTGTACCACCAACTGGTGCTTCTCCGTACGCCACCCGACCCGGACCTTCCCGACCAGACGGCCAGGACCGCCGTCCTCGCCGCATCCGCCGGCGCCTTCGTCAAGTCCCCGCCGGACGGCCAGGTTGTGTGACCGCCCATGAAAGGGCTGCGCCGACGTTCCGCGGTCCAGGCCTTCCGTGGCCGCCGGCCGGGGCGGACCTGACCGTGCGTTCGGACGCGCCGGCCGGGCGCCGTCAGCGGTGGGCCGCCTCACCCATCGCGGCGGCCGGCGGGTTGGAAGAGTTCGATGAGGTTGCCGGCGGGGTCGGTGAGCAGGATCTGGCGTCCGCCGGGGCCGGCGACCACGTCGCCGCGGAAGGCGAGCCCCGCGGTACGAAGCCGGCCGATCTCGGCGTCGAGGTCGCCGACGATGAGATGGATGCGATTACGGCCCCCGCCGGTGGCGTCATCGGGCGTGGCACGGGCGCCGGAACTGGCCGGTCCCGACAGCAACAGCCGCAGCGGGCCGCGGACGACATCGGCGAAGGCGGGCGCGGCGCTGGTGTGCACGGCGAATCCGAGGTGCGTGGTGTAGAAGTCGATGGCCGCTTGGACGTCGTCGACGATGTAACGGACGCCGGCGAGTTGGTCAGGTGGTGTCATGGCTGGACCTCCCGGTGTGGGGTGTGGGCGAGCATGGGCAGCAGGTACCTGATGCGGGTGTCGATCTCGGCGGCGGTACGGTCGAATGCGGGGCCACCGGCCCCGGCGGTGTCGTCGCCGTCGGCGGCCGGGTCGGGGATGCTCCAATGCAGGCGTCGCTGGCGGTCGACGAACTCGGGGCAGACCTCGCGGACCTTGTCGCACAGGCTGATCACGTAGTCGAAGCGGCGGCCGGTCATCGTGTCCAGATGCCGCGGACGCCGGCCTGCGAAGTCGATCCCGTATCGCCGGCGCAGCACACGCACGGCGCCTGGGTGCAGGCGCGGCTTGGGATGGCTGCCTGCGCTGGTCGCCTCGGCGCGGCCGCCGGTGCGGTGACGCAGCAGGGCCTCCGCGATGGGTGAACGGGCGCTGTTGCCGGTGCACACGAACAGCACGGAGGGTGCCGCCGAGTCCTCAGCCGCGAGCACCGGCTGGGCCGGAGCCAGACGCAGCGCGGGATGCAGGCAGGCGCCGGCGGCGGCCAGCGCGTCCGCGCAGCACTCCAGGTCCAGGTGGTAGTAGCTGTCGCGGCCGTCGAAGCTGCTCCGGCGGGCCGCGACCAGCCCGCCCGAACGCAGCAGCCGCAGGTGGTAGGAGACCAGGTTCTGCGGCTGGCCGACCAGTTCCACCAGTTCTCGTACGCGCAGATCGCTGCGCGCCAGTTCGCTCAGCAGCCGCCAGCGCACCTCGTGGGCGGCCAGCCGGACGAACGACGGTGGGACGGTTCGAGCGGACGCCATGATCACGACTATACATCAAACTTGCTCGATGCATCAATCCATATTGATATATACTCCCAGCTTGACGGCGTTCGACGAGTCAGCCCGTCGCCGGTCCTGCACGTCGCTCGTAGCGAACGCGCGCGAGGCGGTGGGCGGTGCCGAGCAGCTCACGGACCGCCGTCTCGGTTCGCGGGCCCGGGTTCACGACGGCGAGCCACCCCTGACCGCCGTAGACCGGGTGCGCGAACACGGTGTCGGCCACGCTCGGGTCGGCGTCACGCGTGGCAGCCTCGCGCGGCTCGTGGCCGGTCCAGCTGATGAAGGCGTCCTTCCCTGCGAAGACGTTCAGGCGGAAGGTGTCCGGCCGGTTCAGACGTGACCGTTCGTCGCCGGGGTAGTCCTTGGTCACGATCGTCGCGAAGGGCTGGGTCGTCTTCGGAACGACGCCATCGGGTGCGTGGTAGAAGAACACGTCGCCCCAACTGACCTCGGGTGAACCGTCGCCGGGTGCCGGTCTGAGGGTCAGGACCCCACCGAGGCCGTCGAGGTACTTGATGATCTCGTCAACGTCCATGTGTTCTAGCATTCCATTGAAGTGCTTATAGAGACTTGTCGCGAAAAAGCCGAGGTAGCAGGGTGAGAAGTCGCAAATACGGAGGAATGAGGACTGCCGACATCGCACGACAGACCGGCTACTCCGTCCAGCAGATACGCAACCTCGAGCAAGACGGCGTACTCCCCCGCGCGGCACGCACCCCGACCGGCTACCGGATCTACGCAGAGCCGCACCTGCACTCCGCGCTCGCCTACCGCGCGCTCGCCGCCGGTACGGGGCCCGTCGAGGCCAAGAAGATCCTGCGCGCCGCCCACGAACACCCGGCCTCGGACGCGCTCGCCCTCCTGGACGCGGCACACGCCCGGCTCCACACCGAACGCCGGGAGCTCGCACTCGCCAAGGAAGCCGCCCAGGCCATCGCCGCGGAGCCCATCACCGGTGTACGCCCCTCGGACTCGATGACCATCACCGAACTCGCCACCGCACTCGGCGTACGCCCGTCGACCTTGCGGCACTGGGACGCGGAAGGTCTCGTCGTTCCCCGCCGGGACTCCGTACGAGAACCACGACGCTACCCACCCGACCAGGTCCGCGACGCCCGCATCGTCCACCAGCTCCGCCTGGCCGGCTACCGCATCACCACGCTCAAAGCCCTGATGCCGCACCTGGGACGCGCTCACCACCGGGACGAGCTGATGACCACCCTGGCCGCCCGGGACGCCGGCATCAACGCCCGATCCAGAGCCCTGCTGGAAGGCGCCGCCGCGCTCAGCGCAGTGATCCCGCCGACGCCGGCCTGAGCCCTCGCTCGGCGAACGGGTACGCCGACGGCTCGACCCATGGGGCATGATCACCCTGGGACTGGGGCTGTGCGGTGTGCTGTGGGCGATGACCGAACTCGCCGCACAGCCACTGGACGCCACGCAGATCGGCTGCCTGATCGGCGGGGCGGCTCTGCTGGCGGTGTTCGTGCTCATCGAACGGCGGCACAAGGAACCGACCCTCGACACTGTTCTTCGTCGTCGACGGAGCGCTCGACGTGCTCGCGGGATCGGAGATCATCACCGCCCGCTCCGGCGACTTCCTGGTCGTCCCGCCGTGTTGTGACCACGCCTTCCGCGCCCACCCCGAAAGCACCGCGGACACCCTGATCGTGATCACTCCCGTCGTCGAGCGGTTCGACTACCTTCGGCAGGTCGCCCGAATCCGCCGCGGCGAAGCCAGCCGCGAGAGCCTGCTCACCGAACAAGATCGTTACGACACCCATCTCGTCACCAGCCCCATCTGGTGAGACAACGGCGGCGCATAGCGTCCCGGCCGGTGGCAGGTACGCGACTACACGTCGCAGGGCAGATCAGGCGAAGCTGCCGCACCACATCGAACCCTGATGACGGGCGGCTCTAGCCCGGCCTCGCCCACCGGGCCTGCTGAGCGCCGGCGCAAACGATCCGTCCTCGATCCGGATGCTGAAGCCGCCGCGTGGCCGGCGAACCCATCGAGAAGATCCGCAAGCACCTGATCACCCCCACCGGGCAAGCGCAAGGGTCACAACCCCTCCCTCGCCAGCGTCTACCGCGCCCTCGCAGAACACGAGAAGGCCCAGCGCCACCCCGACACCGTCGAAGCCGCCCACGCCGAATACGCCATGGCGACTGGACCCCGCTGCTCCAGGCACGGGCCCGCCTGCTGCCCAGAAACCTGCGGGCCACCCGGCTGAGACCGATCCTCAGCGGCCGCCGAAGTCGAACGCCACCGCGTCCCTCACGTTCTGCGCCGCGTCCCCCGGCAACACGAACCCCTTGCCCAGATTGACCGCGTCAGCCCTGGCGACCGCGGCCACGTACCGGCCCTCCACCCGATAGAGCTCCCTCAACCGAGCCTCGTCGAAAGGCACGTACGAGCCGAACAACCGGCAGAAACCCTCACCCGAGTTGTCCCCGGTGTTCACCGCCGTAGGAGCCGCCACCTGCGAAAGCCGGATGCCACCCTGGGCCAGACCCAGCTCGTCGCGAACCTTCGTACCGTCAGCGTTGAACGACAACGAAGGAGCCGACGGCGGCACCTTCCCCCGCTCCACCCACCGCGTCAGATGATCATAAGCGGCGGCGAGCACATGACTCAGCGGCACCCGGCTGTACGGCGGCCGATCACACTCATACGACGGAGCGGCACCGAGATCACGCGTGAGCAACGGACGCCGATACTCCTGCCCCGCCCAACCGGAGTGAGCCGCCCCGGCCACCTCCCACCGCCGGAACCGATCCGTGTCGGCAGGCCGCACCGGCGAACGCACATCCGTCTCCGACAGCACCTGGAACACCGGCTCCGCACCGGCACGCGTCGGCGCGGTCCCCACAATGTTCGCGAACCCATCGAAAACACTCTCGATCTGCGGCAGCACGGCATCGTAATACACCGTCATCCGGCCCGCCGACTGCGAAGCCCCGATCGCCAGCACCGTGTCCACATCCAACCGGCCCAGCACGGCACCCCCGCCATGCACCCGCAAAGCCTTCGCCGCCTGCGAAAAAATGTCGTACGACAACTCGTCCGCGACGAACCGGCCCCCACCGGTGACATCCAGATCGTCGTAACGCGCCGGACTCCACCCACGCAACTGATCCACCCCGACCCGCTGCGCCGAGACACCCACCCACGCATACCCGGCCCGCATGATCTGCTCGGCACTCCACAACGCGTCCAGGTCATACCCGGCCGTCACGTTCTGCCACTCGGCCAGCACGGTCCCGTTGAACCTCGCCTGATGAACGGGCCGGCGCACGATGACCCGCGTCCGGTAAGCCACATCGGTAGCCAGCACCTGACCCGCCGCACTGTAGGCATCGGCGGCACCGGAAAGGTAGAACTCCTGCTCCACATAACCACGCGCGGCCAGATCCACGTTCGTGGACAGCCACGGATACGTGTCCCGCACATCAGGCGCGGACGGATCCCCGGGCACCGACCCCGGCACAGGCCCTTCGACAGCCGGTACGGGAACAGGCGATCGCTCATCAGCGTACACCGGCCCCGCCACGAGCCCCAGGGCCACCATGCCCGCCACCATGACCCGGACCATTCTCACGAATAAGACCATGCCGTCAGATCTCCCCTCAGCGGACCTCACACACACCGGCATGATCCACGACGAAAGGCCACTCCGCATCGGTACAATCACCGGTCCCCTTCCGCGGCCAGCATCTGCCGAAGGCCGATCGCCGGCAGCAGCCCCAGGAAACGGCCGAGTTCGTACTTGTCCACCCGCCAAGGATGCACCGGGCGCACAAGGATGCACCGGGCGCGGCGGACCAGCCAGGTACCGTCAGGGCCTGCCACGGCCTTGCGGCGCGGGTGCACGGTGGAGTCATGACCTATACCGGAATGCTGTCCGACAAGATCGCACTCGTCACCGGAGCCAGCCGCGGCATCGGAAATCGCCGAATCGGCCGCCTGGCTGCTGAGCGATCGCGCATCGTACGTGACAGGCGTGGTGCTGCCGGTCACCGGAGGCGCCGCCGCCTGACCGACGTGGCCTCAGCCCGCCGATGGCCCGAACCCATACCGGCACGGCCGGAGAGATTTCTCCGCGCGCTGTCGAAACCGGCCGCTCCCGTTCGTCGGGTGATAGAGAGGACGACCACCGAGAAAAGAGGAGGGCCTGATGCCCCAGTACGGAGTCCTGGTCTACCTGCCGGCGCCCGGCGACCCGATGAAGATCTCGCCCGAGTACGAAGCGGCGCTCGAACGGTACCCGGCCCAGGTCGAGGAACTGGGAGGTCGCGGTGTCGCCGGCTATGCGCTGCAGCCCAGCAGCACGGCCACCTCCGTGCGCGGTGGCGACATCGTCACCGACGGCCCGTTCACCGAGGCCAAGGAGGTCATCGCCGGGTTCTTCATCCTGGAGGCGCCCGACCTGGACGTCGCCCTGAAGATCGCCAAGCTCAATCCGGTGTACCTGGACGGCGGCGGTGTGGAGATCCGGCCGCTGTTCGCCCCACCGGCGGAGTGAGCGACGACACCAGGGCCGCGGCCGAACACGCCGTGGCCGACGCGCACCGTCGCGAGTGGGCCTTCGTGCTCGCCGCGACGGCACGCGTCGCCGGCGACCTCGACCTCGCCGAGGAGTGCGTCCAGGACGCCTACCTCACCGCGCTGGAGGTCTGGGCCCGCGACGGCGTGCCCCGCAAGCCCGGCGCCTGGCTCACCACCACCGCCAAACGCAAAGCGCTGGACGTCCTGCGCAGGGACCAGGTGTTCCGGGCGAAAATGCCGCTGCTCGCAGAACCGGACGAGGCCGACATGGACGAGCCCTACGACGAGGCGATCCCCGACGACCGCCTGCGGCTGATCTTCACCTGCTGCCACCCCGCGCTCGCCAGGGAGGCCCAGGTGGCGCTGACCCTGCGCCTGGTGTGCGGGGTCGGCACCGCCGACATCGCCAACGCGTTCCTGGTCGCTGAGCCGGCCATGGCCGCACGCGTCACCCGCGCCAAGAAGAAGATCTCCGCGGCGGCGATCCCCTACCGCGTACCTGACGCCGGCGAGCTGCCCGAGCGGCTGGACGCGGTGCTGACCGTCATCCACCTGCTCTACACCACCGGGCACACCGCCTCCATAGGCGCCGATCTGATCCGCGCCGATCTGGTGGAGCGCGCGCTGGCCCTGGCCCACATGCTCACCGCCCTGATGCCCGACGAGGCGGAGGTACGCGGGCTGCTCGCGCTACTCCTGCTCACCGATGCCCGCAGGGCCACCCGTACCGACGCCCAGGGCCGGCTCCTGCTGCTGGAAGAACAGGACCGCTCCGCCTGGGACCTGGCCGCCATCGACGAAGGACGCCGCCTGGTCGAGCGCGCGTTCCGGACCGGCGGGACCGGCCGGTACGCCCTGCAGGCCGGCATCGCCTGCCTGCACGCCACCGCGCCCGACTACGCCGCGACCGACTGGCGCCAGATCCTGTGGCTCTACAACGAACTCCTGAAGGTCTGGCCCTCCCCCGTCGTCGCGCTCAACCGGGCTGTCGCGACCTCGATGGTGCACGGTCCCGAGGCCGCCCTCGATGAGATCGACGCCCTGGCACAAGACGACCGGCTCGCCGCCTACCACTACCTTCCGGCCATCCGCGCCGACCTGCTGCGCCGGCTCGGCCGCCACCGCGAGGCCGCCACCGCCTACCGCGCGGCGCTGGACCTCGCCGGCAACGAGGCAGAGCGGGAGTTCCTCGCCGCCCGCCTCCACGAAGCCGGCGATCCCTGATCCGGCCGCTCGTACATGTGATAAGATCATTTTGTCATGACGCATCATGACACTCCGCAGCCTCGCGTGATCCTCGCCGGTGATCCCGACAGCCCCGCCGCCCAGTTCGTCGCGGCCATGAACTCCGGCGATCCCGACGCCCTCGACCACGCCTACGAGGACGGCGCCGTCCTCGTCCCGGTCCCCGGCCACCCCGTCACCGGCACCGCCCGGCTCGCCGCCAACCAGCACATGCAGAGCTTCGGCCTGCCCATCGAGGCCAGCCCCCGCCACGTGTACGTCGCGGACGACATCGCGCTGCTCATCGTGGACTGGTCGATGCGCGGCACCGCACCCGACGGCACCGCCGTCGACCTGAGCGGGACCGCCACCGACGTCGCCCGCCGCGGCGCCGACGGCCGGTGGCGGTACGTCATCGACAACCCCCACGGAACCGCCTGACGTTGCTGCCGCCCTGCTCTCGTGGGCGGGGCGGCAGACAAATACCCGGCGCGACGCCTTTACTTTGTAGATTCGTTGGTGAGCCGGCCGCGGTCCACCTTGCCGGTCGGGTTGCGGGGCACCGAGGTCACGAACTCGACGTCGCGCGGCACCTTGAACCCGGCCAGCTCCGCCTTGACCGCCCGCTTCAGCTCCTCCGCCGACAGCGCGGCGTCCTCCTCCTGCACGACGTAGGCGGCCAGACGCTGGCCGTACTCCTCGTCCGGCACGCCGAGCACGGCCACGTCGGCGACGCCAGGGTGGCGGGCCAGGAAGTTCTCGACCTCCTGCGGGAAGACGTTCTCGCCACCGGAGACGATCATGTCATCGTCGCGGCCGTCGATGAACAGCAGGCCCCGCGCGTCCCGGTGACCGAGGTCGCCGGTGCTCAGCAGCCCGTTCGCCCCGCCGCCGAAGGTCAGGCCGCCGCCGACCAGCACCCGGCCCACCTCGCCGGTCGGCTGCTCCCCGCCGCCGGGGCCCGCGATGCGCACCGTGGCGCCGCGCGGCGGGCGGCCGACGGTGTCTGGGGCGGCGCGCAGCTCTTCGGGCGTCGCCAGTGCGGCCCAGCCGGCCTCGGTGGAGCCGTAGAGGTTGTAGAGAACGTCGCCGTACGCGTCCATGAAACCGGTGGCCAGGTCCGGCCGCAGCGCCGCGCCGCCGCAGACGACGACGCGCAGGTCCGGCAGCAGCCGGGCCGGCTGCTCCAGCAGCCGCGACAGCATGATCGGCACGGCCACCAGCGCCCCCACCCGGTGGGCGGCGAGCGCGTCGAGCACGGCGTCGGGGTCGAAGCGGCGCATCAGCACGACCGGGCAGCCGAGCAGCAGCGCCGCGCCGTACCAGAGCAGGCCGAGACCGTGGAACAGCGGCGGGGCGATGAGCATCGGCTCGCCGCTGCGCAGTGGGACGGTGGACAGCATCGAGATGAACGGCTCGGCCAGCCCCGCCACCGACAGCCGCCGCGGCGCCCCCTTGGGCGCGCCCGTCGTGCCCGAGGTCAGCAGCACCAGCCGGCCCGGCCGCCGCGGCGGGTCCGGCGGAACGCCTCCGGCGCGTACCAGCTCGTCGAGGTCGCCGGCGCGCGGGCCGGCGAAGTCGACCGGCGGCAGGTCCGGCGCCGCGATCAGCGTGTCCACCTCCTCGCGCTCCAGCAGGTCCCGCAGCCGCGGCCCGGCCAGCCCGGTGTTGAGCGGCAGCAGGTCGGCGCCCAGCCGGGACACCGCCGTGATCGCCTCGACGAAGCCGCGGTCGTTGGGCCACATGACCGCGACCGTCCGGCCCGGCCCCACGCCGAAGCGGCGGCTCAGGCCGGCGGCGAGCGCGGCCGCCCGCGCGTCGAGCTCGGCGAAGGTCAGCGACCCCTTCTCATCCACCACGGCCGCCCGGTCCGGCCAGCGCACCGCGCCGATGGCCACCCCGGCAGCGGGTGTGAGGTGAAAGTGCCGGTACGCCTCCACCACCCGCGCCAGCGCGGCCGGCGGCACCGGCCGCAGCAGCCCGTTACGGGTGAGCGCGGCGACGGCCTCCACCCCGAACCCGCCCCACTCGACCAACCTTCCGATCATGCGCGCACCAGGCCTTTCTCACAGACGAGGTACGCGTACCCGCCTGCGCGGTCCTGGAACCTCGCGCGTCACTTCTCACGGAGGACGAGCGTGTCCCCGCCGGTCTCGCCCGTCACTTCTCACACGGAGGACGAGCATGTCCCCGCCGGTCTCGCCCGTCACTGCTGGCCGGGACGGCGGGCGGGCACCGGCGCGGGACCCGCCGTCCCGTCGGCGAAGCGCGCGGGCCGGAACGGCGTCAGCAACGGCGACTCCTCCCCGAACACCTCCCCCGCCACCTCGCCCATCAGCAGCGGCGCCAGCGTCACCCCGCTGTGCGTGGCCACGGTGTACACCCGCCGGTCCGCGCCGGTGAACCCGGCCACGGTCAGCCCGTCGCCGGGCATGGCGCGCTGCCCCACGACCGCCCGCTCGACGGCGGCGCCCTCGGTGGCGCGCAGCACCCCGGGCAGCAGGCCCATGATCTCGTCGAGCACGTCGCCGGGCACCGGGAGCGCCGGGTCGGCCCGCCCGTCCAGCGGCAGGGACTGCAGCAGCAGCCGCCCGCCCCCGTCGGGACGCAGGTTGAGCCCGGCGGTGGTGAGCACCCGCGACAGCCGCGCCGGCACCGGCGTGGTAGTGACCAGGAAGCCGTTGGTGACCTTCCCGGACACGGCCGGGTCGAGCATCGGGATCGCCACGCCCGCCAAGCCCCCGACCCGCTCGGTCCACCGCCCTGCGCAGGTGACGACCACGTCCGCGGCGAACGTACGGCCGTCGGCCACGGTCACCTTCGCGCCCGACGCCGAGGTGTCGATCGCGGCGACCTCGGCCCCGCACTCCACCGCCGCCCCGCCGTCGCGGGCCTCGCCCAGCAGCCGTCCGAGCAGGCGCAGCGGCTGGACGTACGCCTCGACGGGGAAGAACACGTACTCGGTGCCGGGCGGCGGCGGGAACAGGTCCGGCTCCAGTGCCAGGGCCCGCCCGGCGGTCACCCGCTCGACCGGGTAGCCCATGCCGACCAGCCGCCGTACGCGGGCGTCGAGCAGCTCCTTGTGCTCGTCGGTGACCGCGCATTCGAGGTTTCCCGTGGGGAAGAACCAGTCGCCGGGCAACTGGTGGTGCGCCCAGACCGCGGCCTGGTTGAGGTCGAAGTACTCCTTGGGGGTCTTGTTGTTGGCGTTGACCCACGCGACCGAGGTGGAGCTCGTACCGGCTCCTGGGGTACGCGCCTCCAGAACGGTGACCCGGGCCCCGCGCCGGACCAGTCCGGCCGCGACCGCGGACCCCACCACCCCAGCGCCGATGACGACGACTCGCACACTCGCTCCTCTCTTCACTGCTTGTCGGTGTCGGCGCCGAACAGCCTGGCCACGCCGACGAAACGTTCGATGACGACGACCGCGACGCCGGCGAACAGCACCATCAGGGTGCCGATCGCGGTGACCGTGGGGTCGTAGTCGTACTGCATGTAGTTGAAGATGCGTACGGGCAGCGTCTGCAGGTCGGTCGTGACCACGAACAGCGCCACCGTCAGATCGTCGAAAGAGGTGATGAAGGCGAAGAACGCGCCCCCCACCAGCGCCCCCCGCACAGCGGGCAGCGTCACGTGCCAGAACACCAGGAACGGCGAGGCGCCCAGCCCGGCCGCCGCCTTCTCCGCCGACCGGTCGAGACCGGCCAGCCCGGCGAGCACGAGCCGGACCGCGTACGGCACGGTCAGCACGAGGTGGGCCAGCAGCAACGTGAACGGGCTCGACGCCAGCCCCATCTGCGCGAACCACTGCAGCAGCCCGATGCCCAGCACGATCGTGGGCACCGCGAACGCGCTGGACAGCACGGCCTCAAGCGCGGCCCAGCCGGGGAAACGGTAGCGGTGGATGGCCAGCCCGCCGGCCAGCCCCACCACCGCGGAGACGGCCGCCGCCGCCACCGCCACACCGACGCTGAGCACGAACGACGACAGGAACTCCGGCTTCTGGAACACCTCCGCGTACCAGCGCAGCGTGATCCCCTGCGGCGGGAACGTCACGTACGACGTCGTGGTGAGCGAGGACGCCACCGTGACCGCGACCGGCGCGATCAGGAACACCCCGACGAGCACCGCGAACGCGGTCCCGAGCACACGCGTCATCCGGGTCATCCGAACGCCACCTCCCCGCCGCCCCGGCGCAGCAGCCGGGCGTAGCCGAGCAGCAGCCCGGTCGTCACGACCACCAGGACGAACCCGATCGCGGCCGCGTACGGCCAGTCGAGCGTGGTGGTCGCCTGCGTGTAGACGAAGTACGGCATGAGCTTCACCTTCGGTCCGCCGAGAATCGCCGGGGTGACGAAGCTGGACGCGGTCAGGCTGAACACGATCATGGCGCCGGCCAGCATGCCGGGCGCCGACAGCGGCAGCGTGATCCGCCAGAAGCAGGTCCAGCCAGGCGCGCCGAGCCCCTTCGCGGCCGGCACCAGCGTCGGGTCGATCCGGTCCAGGCTGCCCATCAGCGGCAGCACCATGTACGCCAGCATCACGTGCACCATGCCGATGAGCACGGCCGTGTCGTTGTACAGCAGCTGCGGCGGGGTCACGCCGAGCCACGTGAACACGGCCGCGACCGGCCCGTTCGGCCCGAGGACGACCAGCCACCCGTACGCGCGGATGACCATGCTGATCAGCAGCGGCGACAGCAGCAGCAACGCCAGCCAGTTGCGCGCACGTGGTGAGCGGCCGCGCATGTAGAGCGCGAACGGGTAGCCGACGAGCAGGCAGCCGATCGTGGTCAGGGCGGCGACCTTGAGCGTGTTCCACAGCACGCTCCGGTAGAACGGGTCGCCGAGGAAGCGCTCGTAGTTGCCGAGCGTGAACGCGCCCGTCTGGGTCCTGAAGCTGTTGGCCACCAGCGTGAACAGCGGCGCCACGAACAGCAGCGCGAAGATCGCGATGGCCGGCAGCGCCAGGAGCAGCCCCGTACGCCAGCGGCGGCGGTTCAGCGGGCCGCGAGCGACGCGTCCGACGGCCGCCATGCGCAGGTCACCTCCTCCCCCTCCGCGGGCACCCGCGCGTCGAACGGCAGCGCCGCCGTCACGTCGCCCGCCGGGGTGGCGACGACGCAGCGGATGCGCGAGCCGAGGAAGCGCGTCTCCCGCACGGTTCCGCCGAGACCGCCGGGCCCACCACTGGCCGCTTCGATCCGCACCACCTCGGGCCGTACGTAGAGCCGCACGTCCGTACCCTCGGCCGGCGGGTCGCCCGCCGGGGTGGCGGCCACGGTGGCGCCCGCCACCCGGCAGGCGTAGCCGTCCGCGGCGGGTCCCGCGGCCGTGCCGTCGAGGGTGTTCACCTCGCCGATGAACTGGGCCACGAAGTCCGTGGCCGGGCGCAGGTAGATCTCCCGTGGCCGGTCGAGCTGGTGGATGACGCCGTCGGCCATGACCGCGATCCGGTCGGAGACGGCCAGCGCCTCCTCCTGGTCGTGGGTGACGAGGATGGTGGTGGTGCCGATGCGCCGCTGCAGGGCGACGACCTCCTCGCGCAGCCGTACCCGCAGCTGGGCGTCGAGGTTGGAGAACGGCTCGTCGAGCAGCAGCAGGTCGGGCTGGATGACCAGGGCCCTGGCCAGCGCGGCGCGCTGCTGCTGGCCGCCCGACAGCTGGCGCGGGTGCCGGCCCGCCATGCCCGCCAGGCCCACCATCTCCAGCACCTCGTCCACCTGCCTCCTGCGCTCCGCCGCCGCGACCTTGCGCATGCGCAGACCGAACGCGACGTTCTCGGCGACCGTCATGTGCGGGAACAGCGCGTACGACTGGAAGACCATGCCCATCGAGCGGCGGTGCGGCGGGACGCCGGTGACGTCCCTGCCATCCACCTCGATCAGGCCGCCGTCGGCGGTGAGGTGACCCGCGACCATGTTGAGCGTGGTCGTCTTACCGCAGCCCGAGGGGCCGAGCAGGGTGAGGAACTCCCCCGGCTCGGTCTCCAGGTCCACGGCGGAGACGACCTCCTTGCCGCCCAGCACCTTGCGCACGCCGTCCAGGCGCAGCCGCCCACGCCGCGCGGGTGCGTCCGTGGTGCCGCCCGTGCCCATCCGCACCCCTCCTTGCTCCGCGGTTCGGGTACTCATCACCGCTCGACCTCCTTCGTCCACCGGTCGGTCCACGCGGCCCGCGCGGCGTTGACCGTGGTCCAGTCCAGCGGCGTCATCCCGGCCGCCTGCTCGGGGCCGACCACCCGCCCGGCCAGCGCCGGGTCGAGCTCGGCGTCGGAGACGGTCGGCCCGTCGTAGCCCTCGGCGGCGAGCTTCTCCTGGATGCCCGGCTCCAGCAGGGCGTTGACGAACTTCTGCGCCAGGTCAGGGTGCGGCGCCTTGTTCACCACGTTCGCGGTGGCCAGCAGCGGGATGGCGCCCTCCTCCGGGTAGACGAACCTGATCGGGAAGTCCTTGTCGGCCAGCGTCTCCACGCGTGAGCCGCCCCAGACCGAGGCCACCGCCTGCCCCTGCAGGAAGTAGTTGGACACGTCGGCCGTGGTGTCGAAGGTGAAGGCGTTGGCCGCCACCTTCCCGATCCCCTCGAAGCCGGGGTCGACGGCCTTCTCCGAGCCGCCGCCCGCGCGGGCCGCGAGCATGAGGGCGCCCACGCCGTACGTGTTGCTGATCGACGGCAGCACGACCTTGCCCTTGAGCTTCGGGTCGGCCAGGTCGGACAACCGCTTCGGGGCGGGCAGGCCGTTCTTCTCGTACCACTCGCTGTTGTAGGCCAGCCCGGTCGCGGTCAGCGCGAAGCCGACGCCGACGTCGCCGGGCAACCTGGCCACCTTCTCCACCTTGCCTAGGCGGGTGACGACCTTCGGGTCGAGCGCGGCCAGCAGGCCCGCCGTCGCGGCCTGGGCCTGCGGGCCGTCGTCGATGAGCGCCACGTCGATCTGCGGCGCGGCCTGCTGCGAATCGCCTGCGGAGCAGGTCAGGTGACGGGGACTCGCCGCCAGGGCGAATCCCCGGACATGCGGCCGACCAGGTGGTACAGTCGTGATGCCCGGCTGGCGATGACCACGCTGGCAGGGCCTACCGCCGGGCTGGTGGGAAGTCAGGTCTGTGGAGCTTGTGTAAGACCGATGGTTGGCACACCAACCCTCGCCGTTGATTCGGGTCGGCAACGGGTTGTGAAGCAGAAAGCTCAATCCGCGAGGGTTGAATCCCTCTGCTTCAGCTGAGGGAGAGGTCAAGAGGTCTCGATCTCCTTGTTCCACCGCTCCGTCCACGCCGAGCGGTTCTTGTTGATCACGTTCCAGTCGAGCTTGCGCAGCTCGGCGGCGCGTTCCTGGCTGACGACCCGCCGCGCGAGCGCGGGGTCGAGCGTGACGCCCTCGACGACGGGCCCGTTGAAGTTGGACTTGGCCATCGTCACCTGCGTCGACGGCTCCAGCAGCGCGTTGACGAACTTCTGCGCCAGGTCGGGGTGCGGCGCCTTGTTCACCACGTTGACGGTGGCGATCAGCGGCAGCGCGCCCTCCTCCGGGTAGACGAACTCGATCGGGTAGTCCTTGTCGGCCAGCACCTGCACCCGCGAGTTGCCCCAGATGCTGGCGACCGCCTGGCCCTGCAGGAAGTAGTTCGACACGTCCGCGGTGGTGTCGAAGGTCACGGCGTTGGCCGCCACCTTCTTCACGCCCTCGAAGCCGGGGTCGATGTTCTGCTCCGAGCCGCCGCCGACCTTGGCGGCGATCACCAGGGCGCCCAGGCCGTACGTCTGGGTGATCGACGGCATGACGAGCTTGCCCTTGAGCTTCGGATCGGCCAGGTCGGCCAGCCGTCTGGGTGCGGGCAGGCCGTTCTTCTCGTAGTAGTCGGTGTTGTAGGCGATGCCGGTGGCGTTCAGCGAGAAGCCCACGCCGACGTCGCCGGGGAGGCGGGCGAGGTCGATCACCTGGGGCAGGTGGGTGACCGTCTTCGGGTCGAGCGCGGTCAGCAGGCCGGCCTCGACCGCCTGGTTCTGCACGCCGTCGTCGATGAGGGCGACGTCGATCTGCGGGGCGGCCTGCTGCGCCTTGAGCTTGGCGACGGTGTCGGTGGAGCTGCCCGCGATGTAGGTGACCTTGCAGGCGCAGGACTTCTCGAACTCGGGGATGACGGTCTGCTTGAACGCCTCCTCGTACGAGCCGCCGTACCCGGCGACGACGAGCGTGTCCGGGGAGGCGGAGGGGGTGGGCG
>NZ_JADOGI010000093.1 GCF_015645445.1 Nonomuraea cypriaca
GTGTCGGGTGAGAGGGGTCGGGTGGGGTCGGGCGCGGTGCTCTCGCCGGGCTGGGCGCTCGTGTGGGAGGCCGAACCGCGCCCGGTGGTGGGCGGTAGGCTCGCTCTGTCCTGAACCACTCCGGGTCTCCTCGCCGAAAATCGCACGCCTGCTTGCGCAAAACGCTACCGCCCCCTGGCCGCGCTCAGTCCAGCGCGGCACAGGAAGATCGAAGAATTGGGATTCGCAGCGGAAGAACGTGGCGTGACCGCGGGAAGCGGCAGGGTGATCCCGCGAACAGGGCGGGACCACCCGGCGCACGGCGGTCCTGCGCACGAGAGCGGGAAGAGGGCCCGGAAACCCTTCGGACCGGACCCGTCTCGTCGGCGGCGAGCTCGGAATTCCGTTGTCTACTGGGCTCCCGGACCCGTCCCGGGTCCAACCCCCCGCCCGGTTGGGGTGCCCCGACTCGACGGACCGACGGCCCTGCACCTGGCTGTGTGGACGAAGCCACGCTCCGTCACGGACGCAGGATCCGGCGATGTCAGAGACGGCCAACCGGCCAAGTCCCGTGCTGGACTGCGCAGCAAACTACCGACTCCACCTCAGATGTCAACCGTGTCCCGATCAGCAGAAACATCAAGTTTTCGCAGGTAGGACATGTTCGGGTGGCTGCCGTAAAGCCGGTCAAAGCCCATTAGCCGGGGCTGAGGAGCGGCTTGGCAAGCCCCGCAGAGCCTCAGAAAGCGGCCTGTCGTGGACCACTCCGAGCCGTTGCGTGGCACGAGTGAGAGCAACGTACAGGTCGCTCGGCCCTCGTGGCGACTGGGCGGCGATGAGATCGGGTTCGGCCACGATCACCGAGTCGAACTCCAGCCCCTTCGCGTCGGCCACCCCCATCACGGCCACCGGCGCGTCCAGGGCCGCCGCTCCCCCGGCCCGGCCGGCTCCCGGCGCGACCACGACCGCGCCGTCCACGGCCGCGGCGACCTCGGAGCCCAGCGGCCCGAGCAGCGCGTCCGGCACCACCACGGCGACCTTGCCACCCTCCCCGACCTCGGCCTTGACCAGCTCGGGCAGCGCGGGCAGCGGCGCCGACCAGGGCTCCACGCCCAGCTCACGGACCGAGGCCGGCGCCTCAAGGGCCGGGTCGACGGTGGCCAGGACACGGGCGGCGACCGCCATGAGCTCGACCGGCGTGCGGTAGTTGACGGTCAGCCTCGCCTGCCGCCAGCGCCCGGCGACGTACGGGTCGAGCACCTCTTCCCACGAGCGCGCCCCGGCCGCCGAGCCGGTCTGCGCGATGTCGCCGACGATCGTCATCGACCGCGTCGGGCACCGCCGCATCACCGCCCGCCACGCCATCGGCGAAAGCTCCTGGGCCTCGTCCACGATCACGTGCCCGTACGCCCAGGTGCGGTCGGCGGCCGCGCGCTCGGCGGTGGTGAGGTAGGGGCCCTCGCCGCGCTGGCGTTCCGCGAGACGTTCGGCCTCCATGACGTCGGACAGGCCCGTCAGCTCCAGCACCTCGCGGGCGTAGGCCAGCTCGCTCTCACGCTCGCGTTCCTCCGCCTGCCTGGCGGCGGCGAGCTCCTCCTCGGCCTGCAGCGCGCTGGCGCGCAGCACCTGCTCGTCGATCTCGCCGAGTAGTTCGGCGGCCTCATCGAGCAGTGGCACGTCGGACTCGGTCCACGGGCCGCCGTCGCGGCGCAGCAGGGCGCGCTCCCGCGGGGTCAGGTGAGAGGCGGCGTGGGCCAGGCGCTCCTGGGAGCCGTACAGGCCGAGCAGGAGGCGCTGCGGCGTCAGGTAGGGCCACAGCCGGTTGAGCGCGGACCTGACGGCCGGCTCGGTGCGCAGCTCCTCGCGCAGGTCGGCCAGCTCCTCCTCGTCGATGAGCCCTTTGCCGATCTTGCGTGCCTGCTGCCTGGCCAGGGCGTTGAGCAGCGACCTGACGAACACGGCGCGGGCCTGGTTGTGCGGGCGGCGCGAGCGGGTGGCCTTGTTCCTGGCAGACTCCAGCATGGATCGGTCGATGGTGAGCCCGATGCGGCCGACGGTGAGCTCGACGGGCTGGCGCGGCACCTTCTGCCGGTCGCGTACGGCCCTGGCGATCACCTCGGCCATCCGCGCGTCGCCCTTGAGCGCGGCCACCTCGGGGCGGTCCCGTTCCGTGGCGGTCACGCCGGGATAGAGCTCGCCGACCGTGGACAGCAGCACGTCGGTCTCGCCGAGCGAGGGCAGGACCTGCTCGATGTAACGCAAAAACGTGAGGTTGGGCCCGAGGATGAGCACGCCGCGCCGCTCCAGCCGCTCCCGGTGCGTGTAGAGCAGGTACGCGGCCCGGTGCAGCGCCACGACGGTCTTGCCGGTGCCTGGGCCGCCCTGGACGACCAGGACGCCGTTCAGGTCGCCGCGGATGACACGGTCCTGCTCGGACTGGATGGTGGCGACGATGTCGCGCATGCGGCCGGTGCGCCGCTCGTCGAGCGCGGCCAGGAGCGCGGCCTCGCCGTTGAGTGTGGCGCGGTCGTCGTCGCTGAGCGAGTCGAGGTCGAGCAGGTCGTCGTCGACGCCGGCCACCGTGCGGCCCTTGGTCTGCAGGTGGCGGCGCCTGGTCACGCCCATCGGGGCGGCCGGGGTGGCGCGGTAGAACGGTTGCGCCACGGGCGCGCGCCAGTCGATCAGCAGGCGGTGCTGGTCGTCGTCGCTGAGGCCGAGCTTGCCGATGTAGAGCCGGCCCTCGTCGGCGTGATCCAGCCGGCCGAAAACCAGGCCGCGCTCCACGGCCCACAGGCGGGCGAGCTTGGCGGCGTACATGTCGGCGAACGTGTCGCGCTCAGACCTGTTCTGCATCGTGCCGACGGCGCCTGCGGCCAGCACCTCCTTGAGCTGACGCTGGGTTCGCTCGCGCAGCGCGTCGAGGCGGTCGTAGAGGCGGGTGACGTACGCCTGCTCCCTGGCGAGCTCGGTTTGACGCGTTGCCGCCTGACCATTATTGTGGTTAATGAGACACTCCGGGCCATTCTGCTTGTTGTTGCGACAAACGACGACATTAGCATGCCTGTTGAGGCACTCCCGTCTCTTTCCCCGTTCCACCCCTCCGGTTACGTCTTGGCTTCGGCCCTTGACCGCCGCTCGCGCGCGTTCTTATGGTCACCGGTTAAGAAACTTTCCTAACCGCAGTGGACGGAGCCGCCGTGACCGGTCCGGTGCCGGGGACCCCCAGTCTGCTACGCGCCATCAACGATCGCGCGGCCCTGCGCGCCCTCCTCGAACGCGGCCCGCTCACCCGTCCCGAGATCGGCGCCCTCACCGGGCTGTCCAAGCCGACCGCGTCCCAGCTCCTCGTCCGGCTGCGGGAGGCCGGCCTGGTGGTGCTCGACGGCGTCCGGGCCGGCTCGCCCGGCCGTACGGCGGAGGTCTACCGGGTCAACCCGGCGGCGGCGTACGTCGGCGCGCTCGACGTCACCCCCGCCAGGATCGAGGTCCAGGTGGCCGACATCACCGGCACGGTCGTGGGCGAGCACACGCTTCCCACGCCGCGCGGCCCGGCCGGCCCGCTGGTGGACCGGCTCAGCGCCGCCCTGCGGGGCGCGGGCCCGCCGGCCGGGCTGCGGCGGGTCGTGATCGGGGTGCAGGCCGCGATCGACCCCTCCACCGGCAGCCTCGGGTACGCCGCCGCCAAGGACGTACCCGGCTGGCGGATCCCCGACCTGGCGCCCACCCTCAGCGCCGGGCTCGGCGTGCCCGTGGACGTGGAGAACAACGTCAACCTCGTCGCCCTGGCCGAGCAGGCGCACGGGGCCGCCCAGGGCACCCAGGACTTCGTGCTGCTGTGGGCGGACCGGGGCATCGGCTCGGCCGTGGTGCTGGGCGGCCGCTTCCACCGGGGCGCGACGGGCGGCGCGGGCGAGGTGGGTTACATGCCGGCCCCCGGCGCGCCGACGGCCCGCGAGTCCGGCCGCTACGCCGACCACGGCTTGCAGGCGCTCACCGGCGGCCCGGCCGTGCTCAGGCTGCTGCGCTCCTACGGCGTGCGCGGCGCCGACTTCCGCCAGGCCGTCGCCAACGCCGTCCGCGTGGCCGGCGGCACCGGGCGGCGGGCCGGCGACGCCAGAGCCGGGCTGCGCGATGTCGCCGCCCGCCTGGCGGTGGGCCTGGCCGCCATCACCTCGGTCGTCGATCCCGGGCTGATCGTGCTGAGCGGCGGCGTCGTGCTGCCGGGCGGCGAAACCCTGCGCGAACTGGTCGAGCACGAGCTGCACGCGCTGACCATCCCCCGGCCCCGCGTGCGCCTGTCGACCGTGTCGGGCAACCCCGTGCTGGCCGGGGCGCTGCACCTCGCCCTCGGCATCGTGCGCGAGGAGGTCTTCAGCTCCACGGTGGCCGCGGCCCGCCTGCGCGCGCACTACGAGCCGCCGGCGACGTCCTGAGGGCCTCCTGAGGGGCTCGTGGTCAGGCGGGCGCGGCTGTTGGCCAGGTGGACGCGTACGGCGGCGCGGGCCCCTGCGGCGTCCCCGCGCTCGATGGCGGCGTAGATGTTCTCGTGCTCAGTGACGATCCTGGCGAAGTCCGGCCGATCCGGGCGCAACCGCTCACGCGGCATGATGATCATCGCCGGGCCGAGCGAGCCGAGCAGGTCGCCGAAGTACCGGTTCCCGGTGGCCAGCGCGACGCGCAGGTGGAACAGGAAGTCGGCGCCGACCGCCGCGCCCGGGTGCCCGGCCGCGCCCGCGAAGCGGTCCAGCGCCTCACGCAGCCCGGCCAGCGCCGCCTCCGTACGCCGCCCGGCGGCCAGCCCTGCCGCCTCCACCTCGACCCCCATGCGGAAGTCGAGCAGGTCGAGCACGTCCGGCAGCCCGGTGCCCGGCGCCGGGTCGAACCCGGTCGTGCTCGGCCTGGCCAGCACGAAGCTGCCGCGCCCGTGCTGGGTCTCGATCAGGCCGGCCGCCTTCAGCCGGGCGATGGCCTCGCGGACGACGGTCCTGCTCACTCCGTACGTCTCCACCAGGCCGCTCTCCGTCGGCAGCCGCTCGCCCGGCCTGATCACGCCTTCCTGGATGCGGGCCGTCAGGGTGTCGACGAGCCGCTGGGTCCGGCTGGTCACGTGGTGTACCGCTCGGCGGTCCACTTGCCCGCCTGCTCGCTCAGCGTCACGCCGATCCCCGGCCGGTCGGGCACGATCATCCGGCCGTCACGGATCTCCAGCCGCTCGTTGAACAGCGGCTCCAGCCACTCGAAGTGCTCCACCCACGGCTCGGCCTGGTAGGCGGCGGCCAGGTGGAGGTGGATCTCCATGGCGAAGTGCGGGGCGAGTTGCAGCCGCTCGTGCTCCGCCAGCGCGGCCAGCCGCAGGAACGGGGTGATGCCGCCGATCCTGGGCGCGTCGGGCTGGATGACGTCCGCGCCGCGCGCCCTGATCAGCTCGGCGTGCTCGCCGACGCTGGTGAGCATCTCGCCGGTGGCGACCGGCGTGTCGAGCGCGGCCGCCAGCGCCGCGTGCCCGGCGTGGTCGTAGGCGTCCAGCGGCTCCTCGATCCACACCAGGTCGTACGCCTCCAGCGCCCGCCCCATCCGGTGCGCGGTCGCCCGGTCCCACTGCTGGTTGGCGTCGACCATCAGCGGGACGCCGTCGCCGAGGTGCTCGCGCGCCGCCTCGACCCGGGCCAGGTCCGCCCGCGTGTCCGGCTGGCCGACCTTGATCTTGATGCCCGCGATGCCGCGTTCCAGCGACGCGGTCGCGTTCTCCATGACCTGCTCGACGGGGGTGTGCAGGAAGCCCCCCGAGGTGTTGTAGCAGCGTACGGAGTCGCGGTGGGCGCCGAGCAGCTTGGCCAGCGGCAGGCCGGCCCGCTTGGCCTTCATGTCCCACAGGGCGATGTCGACGGCGGCGATGGCCTGCACCGCCAGGCCGCTGCGGCCCACCGAGGCGCCCGCCCAGGCCAGCTTCTCCCACAGCCGGGCGATGTCGTTGGGGTCCTCGCCGAGGAGGTCCCCGGCGATCTCCTTGGCGTGCGCGTACTGGCCCGGGCCGCCCGCGCGCTTGGAGTAGCCGAAGCCGATGCCCTCGTGCCCCTGCTCCGTGCCGATCTCGGCGAACAGGAACGCGATCTCGGTCATCGGCCGCTGCCTGCCGGTGAGCACCTTGGCGTCGCTGACCGGGGTGCCGAGAGGGAGATAGACGGAGGAGAGCCGTACCCGGGAGATTCGATCGGCCGAAGTCATCATGATGACACCGTACGTTGTCGTACAACCGCGCACCAGATGACGATCGCGGCGGCCGCGGCGTAGGCAGGGGTGCCCAGCGGGGTGAGGTAGGCCGCCGCGCCCGCCAGGGGGACGCCGAGCCACTCCCACCGGCCGTCCACGGCCACCAGGGCGACGACCAGCAGCGCGTACCAGGAGTAACCGGGGGTGAGCACGAGGAGCGCCGCGCCGGTGAGCAGCAGCGCGCCGCGCCACGGGCGCTCGGGGTCGCCCTTCCTGAGCACGTGGAACAGCAGCACCGCCAGGACGGCCAGGGCGGCCGGGGGCGCCCAGGAGTCGGGCAGGACCAGCCGCAGCACGGCGTAACGCTCGCGCGCCCCGGCCTCGTCGTAGCCTTCCTCGGCCACGTAACCGAACAGGTAGCCGAGCACGGAGGCGCGGGACGTGACGACGTAGGGCACGTACGCGAGCGCCACCACCAGGGCGGCGGGCAGCAGCGTCCAGAGCGCCCGCCGGGCCGCCCGCCCGCTCGCCAGGGCGCCGGAGACCGCGCCGGGCACCACCACCGCCGGCACCAGCTTCACCGCGACCGCCGCCCCGAGCAACGCCCCCCGACCCGCCGGCGGGTTCCTGACGGCGGTGAACGCGAGCACCACGGCGGCGACGGCGAGCATGTCGACGTGGGCGTTGTTGACCGCCTCCATCGGGACGGCCGGGCACCACGCCCAGTACGCGGCCGCCCGCACGTCGCGCCCGCGCGACGCGACCAGCAGCGCGATCATGACCCCCACCGCCAGCAGCGCGCCCGCGACCTGCAGCGGCCGGTGCCGCGCCCCGTCCGGCGAGAGCCGGTCCACCAGCCAGAAGTACGCCTCCGCCAGCGGCGGGTAGATCGTGTGCACGGTGGGCCTGTTGATCCTCGTGCACCCGCCCTCGATCGGGTAGAGATGGCCTTCCGAGCAGCCGGGGAAGAGCCAGGGATCGCGCAGGGACGCGAGGGCGGGATCGGCCGGCGCGTGATCGTAGGGGGACAGGCCGGCCGACTGGACCCGTCCGTCCCAGGCGTACCGGTAGGAGTCGGTGCTGGTGCTGGGCGGGCCGAGCAGTCCCGTGGCGATCACGGCCAGGCCGCCGGCCAGCACCAGCCGCCCCGCCACCGGCCCTGGAACGCCGCGCAGCGCCCACACCGCGCCGCCGAACAGGGCCCAGGCGGCGGCGTACCACCAGGGCAGGTCCGCCGGAGCGCCGCTCCGCGCCGGGGCCGCGAGGAAGACGGCGGCGAGGACGGCCACCTGGGCGGCGATCAGGGCGGCGGCGCAGAGGGTGCGGCGGTTCATGCTGTGCAGCGTCGCACCGCCGCACGCGTGTCAGGCGGCGACGGCGCATGACGTCCGCACTTCGTAAGAGGTCAGCCCTGGCCGTTGGAGTCGGCGACGGGCTCGGCGGCCACCTCCGGGGCGCGGTGTTCGTACGGCGTGCTGAGGACGACCGTGGTGCGGGTCGAGACGTTGGCCGCGGCGCGGATCTGCTGCAGCAGGTCCTCCAGGGCCACCGGCGAGGCCACGCGTACCTTGAGGATGTAGCTCTCGTCGCCGGCCACGCTGTGGCAGGCCTCGATGGCGGTCAGGTGGGCCAGCCGCTCAGGAGCGTCGTCGGGCGCGGCGGGGTCGATCGGCTTGATCGACACGAACGCGGTCAGCGGCAGCCCCACCGCGTCGTGGTCGATGATCGCGGCGTATCCGCGCACGACGCCGCGCTTTTCCAGACGGCGCACCCGCTGGTGCACCGCCGAGACCGACAGCCCGGTCTCCCTGGCCAGGTCGGTGAAGCTCATGCGGCCGTCGCGGGCCAGCAACGTGACGATCCGGCGGTCGATCTCCTCCATCGGTCAAAGGTAGCCGTAGATGGTCACGACATGGTCCCGACCGGGGTGACTCCCCGGCGCATCGCGTGCTCCACCAGCGTGATGAGCACCTCGCGGCCGGAGTCCCGCCGGCGGGCGTCGCAGCGCACGATGGGGATGTCCGGTTCCAGCCCGATCGCCGAGCGCACCTCGCCGACCGTGAAGGGCGTGGTGCCGTCGAAGCAGTTGAGCGCCACGATGAAGGGCTGCTCGCGCTTCTCGAAGTAGTCGACGGACGGGAAGGAGTCCTCCAGGCGGCGGGTGTCGGCCAGCACGACCGCGCCGAGCGCGCCCATGGCCAACTCGTCCCACACGAACCAGAACCGCTCCTGGCCCGGGGTGCCGAACAGGTAGAGCATGTAGTCGTCACGGATCGTGATGCGGCCGAAGTCCATGGCCACGGTGGTGGTGAGCTTTCTCTCGACGCCCGACAGGTCGTCGACGTGGCTTCCGACCTGAGTGAGCGCCTCTTCCGTACGCAGTGGCCGGGTCTCGGAGACGGCGCCCACCATGGTGGTCTTGCCGGCGCCGAATCCCCCGGCGATCAAGATCTTGATCGCTGTCGGCAGCCGCCAGCGGTCAGCACGACCGAATTCCATCCAGCACCGCCTGTACATCTCCCGCGCATGCGCGGCCCCACCCCTGAGGTGCCGTGGTCAGTGGTACCTGTCAAGGCGAATTGATATGGCCGATCCACATGCCTGGCATCGAGACACCATAGCAACGCCACATTTTCCACTCAAGCCGCAATCTTTTACAAGAATCAAAATGTCACGGTTTGTGGTCTCAAACCCCTCAATTCGCCGATCTCACGTGGAAGAGTCAAGCGAGCTTGTCATGATATCCGACTGGCACTTTAAGTCGCCGGTCCATAGGCCGAAATGCCATTGATGCCGGCGCTGAATCCGATCTGTCTTCGCAGGTAGGTGGCGGTGCGGGGGCTGCGCGCGCGTACCGGCTCGATCAGGCGGGACGCCTCGCCCGCCAGCTCCGCCATCGCGTCCCTCACCTCGGCGCGGCTGACGCCGAGCGCGAGCACGTTCAGGTCTCCCCAGCTCATGTCCCTGCGGTACGACGCCACGTCACCGAGCAGATGCAGGTACCGCTGCACCAGCCCGCTCACGGCGCGCAGGTCCCGCAGGTGGGCCTTCGACCAGTCGTCGGCCGTGTAGATCCAGTGCGACAGGTCCACGAAGCAGGAGCCGCGGCTGTCGGCGTTGTCGAGGTAGCGGGCCAGGGTGGGCGCGGCCTGCGTGTCCCGCCACACCCACGCCCTGGCCATGCCGGCGAGCATCCTGGCGAGCTGGTCGCGCCACAGCCACCGCAGGTCGCGGAACTCCTCGACGGTGGCCAGCTCGTCGCGCAGGTCGGCCAGGAAGCGGGTGGCCGCCGACTGGGGCACGGCGCCGTCGGCGACGGACAGGCATTCGCGGGTCAGGCGGTTCACCTGCTCGCGGGTGGTGGCGGTGTGGTCGACCAGCCGGTCGACGGCCATGACCCACAGGGCGGCGCGGTTGACGACCTTCAGCCGGTCGGCGGTGGCCCAGGGGGCGCTGAAGGCCATGCTCAGGGTCAGGGCGTTGTAGAACTCCCCGTCGAACGCCGCCTGCGGGAACAGTCCGCCGTACATCTGGGCGCAGCGCCGCAGATCCCTGCCGCACTCGGCGGCCAGCGCGCACGTCCTGCCGAGCTCGAAGGCCTCGGCCAGCTCGGCGTCCGGCATCCTAGGGCCGCTCGATGGGCTCGCGGATCATGGGCGACGACCCCCAGTACCCCGACATATGCACCTGTTAGCCGAATTGTTTCATGATCGCGTGCTATCGATCAAGGCATCAGCAGCGTGGCCGATCAGCCCGCTCCGATGGCTATGAACGACACGTCGTCCCCCCTCGCCTCGCACAACGCCTCGGCCAGCGTCAGCCCCCTGCGCAGCCCGTCGTGCAACCGGACCATCACCGGCACGGCCGTCTCGTCGTTCACGGGGACGACGCTCGCGACGATGCCGGCGGTGCCGAGGTGCAGCAGGGCGGTGGCCAGGCCCAGCAGCTCGTCGGCGCCGACGGCGGCCATCTGGCCGGAGTCGCAGCTGGACAGGACGAGCCGGTAGGGGGCGTGGCGCAGGCGTTCCAGGTCGTATCCGGTCAGGGGGCCGTCGTCGAGGTGCAGCGAGGAGAACAGCGGGCTGTCGGCCCTGAACGTGCCGTGCGCGGCCAGATGGGCGAGCAGGCAACCGTCGATCGCCGCCAGCACGCCGGCCGCGGTGGCCCGCCCACCGGAGAACACCACGGCCCGCTCCTCCTGCCCCCGCGGGGGGTCGTACAGGCGGGCGATGTCGCGGATCTCGGTGTCGGCGTTGGCGACGCCGGGGCCGCGTACGAGGACGACGCGGTCGCTCCCGGGACGGGGCGCGGCACGGGCGCGCAGCCAGGCACCGGCGGACGGCGCGACGGTGAACGGCCTGCGGCGCAGGGCGGGCAGCAGACCCCAGGGGGTGGTGTGCAGGGTGCTCGGGGGCACCACCACGAGCGGTCCATCGCCGAGCCTGGCGGCGACGGGGCCGAGGACGGCGGCTTCGAGCCGGGCGCCGAGTTCGCGCAGCTCGCGCTGGTCGGGGTGGCGTTCGTAGGCCAGGCGGCGGAGCCTGGAGCGGGCGAACTCGACCTCCGCCGCGGCGTTCGCGACCGGGCCGGCCCGATGACGGCGCACCGTGCCGTCGCCGCAGAGCAGGATGTGCAGCGTGCCGTCGATCACCACCAGCTCGGCCAGCCGCCCGCCGCCGAGCGCCGCCAGCAGCCGCTCCACGCGGTCGTCGCGCTCCCCGCTCTCACCCTGGCCGCGCATGCGCAGCGTCTTGGCGCGTACCTGCGACTCCAGGCGGCTTCTGTCGCGTTCGAGCGCGGCCGCCGCGGCGGCGCCGTCCGAGCGGGCCTCGGACAGCAGGTGCTCGGCCTGGCGCAGGGCCGCCAGCCGGGCCAGCAGTTCCTCGTCCTCCGGCGGGCGTACGGCGGGCACGGCGAGCGCCGTGGCCCGCCACCGCTCCGTCCACGCCAGCAGGCGGCGGGGACGGCCCGAGCGCAGGAGGTGGCGCTGGGCCAGGCTCGCCAGCTCGGCGCCCTGCGCGGTGGCCAGGGCGCGCAGCTCCGACGAGCCGAACGTGAGCCGGTGCTCCTCGAGCAGCGCCAGCCCGGCGTCGCACGCCCGCAGCAGCCGCCGCGGCTGTCCCGCGGCCTCGGCCCTGAGCGCCTCGGCCAGCCACCCGCCCGCCCTGGACGTGGCCGGCCCCTTGCGCCTGGCCGCCGCCGCCCTGGACAGGTGCCGCTCGGCCACGGCCGCCCGGCCCAGGGTCAGCGCGGTACGCCCGGCCAGCAGATGCGCCTGCCACACCTCGGGCGAACCCAGCTCGCTCAACCGCCCGGCCAGCCGCTGCGCCTCCGCCAGCACCTTGCGGCACGCGGCCACCGCGTCCTTCCCGTCCGGCCCGTCCCCGTCCCACGCGGGCACGCCGCCCGCAGGCCCGGACGTGACGGGTGGCGGCAGGGTGGCGTGCTCGGCTTGGAGGAGGATCAGGCGGGCGTGCTCGGCCCACCAGACGCGGCGCTGCCCGGCGAACAGGCGGCGGGCCTCGGCGGCGCGGGCGCGCGCCGTGACCGGGTCGGCGGCGAGCAGGGCGGCCCTGGCGGCGATGAGCAGCAGCTCGGCCCGCCGCGTGGACTGCCCGCGCAGCCGGGCCAGCAACCGCAGCGCCCCGTCGGCCTGCTCCAGCGCGTCCCGGGCGAGGCCCGCCGCGAGCAGCACCGAGCACCGGTCGGCCACCAGGTCGAACATCGGCGTCCCCAGCTCGCGAAAGCGCCTCTCAGCCTCGTCGAGCAGGTCCAGGGAGGCCGGCAGGTCACCGGTCCTGAAGGCCGCGAGCCCCCGGTTCTGCACGGCCACCGCCAGGTCGTGCTCCTGCCGGGTGGTGCCCAGCATGCGCTCCGCCGTACGGAAGTCGGCCTCCCCCAGCGCCACCGCCCCCAGCGCGAGGTTGACATGCCCGCGCAGGGTGAGCGCCCGCGCCGCCCACACGGTGTCATGGGCCGCCAGCAGGGTGGGCACCGAACGCCGCAGGTCGCCGAGCGCCTCCTGGTGCCGCCCCAGGATCCAGTGCGCCCCGGCCCGCCTGAACAGCACCCGCGCCCGCGTCGTGCCGTTGGCCCGCGCCGCGGCGGAGTCGAGGGCGGTCAGCCCCGAGCGGGTCCTGCCGTCGTGCAGCAGCGCGATGCCGAGCGTGGCCAGCACGTCGGACTCGCGGTCGGCCGAACCGGCCCGGCGCGCCAGGCGTACGGCCTGGCGCAGCTCGCCGATGGCGGTCCCGAGGTCCCCGAACTCCCGATGCAGGATGCCGAGCGCCTGCCTGGCGATCGACGACTCGTAGGGGCCGGGGCCGTCGGCGAGCACGGCTCTGGCCGCGCTCAGCGCCTCCTGGGGCCTGGCGAAGACCAGGGCGAGGAGGTCATGCGGATCTTCCCCGGACACGAGTCGATGGTAGAAGCCGCGCACTCCGGGCGTCCATGCTGTATCAGCCGGCCCTCTGGCCGCTCATACACACGTAACCGCGAGGAGGGACGGAAGCATGACCGCACCGGACGCCCGCTTCTGGGAACAGCTGGAGATACTCAACGAGGCCCTGCCGGACGGCACCCGGGCAGCGGCGGGCCCCAATGGCGCCGCCGAGCTCTCCTCGGAGGTGCAGCCGAGGTTCGCCTACCTCGACGGCCACATCCTGGTGAGCGCGCGGGACGCTGAGCGGGCCGTCGCCGCGGTCGAGCGCCTCCAGCCCGGCGCCGGCGCGGTCACCGTGGCCTGGCCGCCGGCCGCGGACAGGGAGCGCGTCTCCGTACGCAGGCTCTCCGTCGGCTCCAGGGACGTCTGCCAGACCGTCGAGCTCCTGACCGGCGAGAACATCAAGGCGAGCCTGGTCCACTTCCTCACGGTCGCCGGCGTCAACCTGTGCCCGGGCGACGAGCCGGTCCCGAGCTCCGGGCCGCTCATCCCGCCGGTGTCCGGCCGCGACCGGGGCTCGAACACGACCGTCGCCGTCCTCGACACCGGCCTCGTCCACGACTACCTCGACCACCAGTGGCTGGCCGCGAACTCGGGCATCCCGAACATCCCGATGGTCCAGGGCGACGTCACCGCTCCCGGCGACGAACTCGACGCCGACGGCCTCATCAAGCCGTACGTCGGCCACGGCACGTTCATCGCCGGCGTCCTGCGCTGCGTGGCCCCGGCCGCCACCGTACGCGTCCACAACGCCTTCCCGTACGGCGGCGCCGCCATGGAGGACGAGCTGGGCCTGATCCTGCTCCAGGCCATGGAGGAGCACGGCTGGCCGGACATCATCTCCCTGTCGGCCGGCACCAGGAGCAACGACGCCGGCGTGCTGCTCGGCCTGGCCGACTTCATGGACGAGCTGGCCGCGCACCCGGAGACGCTGCTGGTGGCGGCGGCCGGCAACGACGGCGAGACGCTGCCGTTCTGGCCGGCCGCGTACGCCGCGGAGCCGGTCAACGCCTCCGGCGACGTGGTGGTCTCGGTGGGCGCGCTGCGCGAGGACGGCCAGGGCCGGGCCTGCTTCAGCAACCACGGCGACTGGGTGAAGGTGTACGCCCCGGGCGAGCGGCTGGTCAACGCCTTCACCTCCGGCCCGTACCAGTACGGCTACCCGCACCGCACCACCTGCCGCTTCTCCGACCCGCCCCTCTACCCGGCCTGCACGTGCGTGGCGTCGCTGCAGGACGGCGACAAGGCGACCTTCACCGGCCTGGCGACGTGGAGCGGCACGTCGTTCGCCACGCCGATCGTCGCCGGACTGGTCGCGGCCCGCATGTCGCAGGAGCAGGTGTCCTCCCGCGTGGCCGCCGCGCAGCTGATGTCGGGGCTGCTGGCGGTTCCGGATTTGAGCGGTTTCCTCGGATGATGTCGACTTCGGTGCCTGGGCGCGGTTCACGAAATATCATGTCCTTCCCGCCCGACAAGAGGAAGAGACATCCGTGGACGACACCGCTGCCCTCGTCGCGGCGGCCGCGGACGGGGACTGGGGTGCGTGGAAGCAGCTCTACCAGCGCTTCAGCGGCCTGGTGTGGTCCGTGGCGCGGAGCCATCTGATGAACGCCTCCGACGCCCAGGACGTGTGCCAGACGACGTGGTTCCGCTTCTCCGAGCACCTGACCACGCTCAGGGACCCGGGTAAGGCGGGCGCGTGGCTGGCCAGCACGGCCAGGCACGAGGCGTTGCGGGTCCTGCGCACCAGCGGCAGGTCGGTGCCCGTCGGCGACATCGAACTGCTCGGCCTGGACATCGACGAACGCTCGCCCGAGCTGCTCCTGCTGCAGTCGGAGGAGGCCGAGGAGCGGGCGAAGCGCGAGCAGGCGGTGTGGGAGGCGTTCCAGGAGCTGCCCGACCGGTGCAGGCGGCTGCTGCGTATCCTCATCGCCTCGCCGCGGCCGAGCTACCAGGAGATCGCGGACGGGCTGGACATGCCGGTCGGCAGCATCGGCCCCAACCGGGGGCGATGCCTGAAAAGGCTGGGCGACCTGATCGACCGGCGCGGGGTCAGCGGCATCCGGGGGTGATGGGCGGTGACGGACATGGATCACCATGGCGACCATGACGACGAGGGCATGGAGCTGGAGGAGAGGCTCCGTGCGATCGCGGAGCAGCTCGATCCGGTCCCGGCCGGGTTGTTCGACGAGGCGATGCTGGCGTACTCGCTCAGGACGCTGGACGCGGAGCTGGCCGAGCTGACGTTCGACTCGTGGGACGAGGCGACGGCCACCCGGGTGCGGGGCGGGCGGGCGCGGCTGCTCACGTTCACCGCGGGCGAGCTGGTGGTGGAGCTGGAGGTCGCCGACCGGCGGCTGGTGGGGCGGCTGTCCGGCGGGCCTGCCGCGATCGAGGTCCAGCGGCGCGACGGCGGGACCCGGTTGCGCGCGGACGAGCTGGGCCGGTTCACCACGGGCGAGCTGTCTCCCGGGCCGCTGCGGCTGCGGGTCAGCCCGGAGCACAGGGCACCGGTGGTGACCTCCTGGATCCGGATCTGACCCGCCCGCGAGCTCGGCCGCACGGATCACGTCGCCCCCGCTGAGGACGTGCTCCGGCGCGGCCACGCACGGTGGGGCGAGCCCGGCGTGAACCGCGGATCGCCGCCCCTCACCTCACAAGAGCGCGGGAGGGTACGTCTGATACAACCCGGCTACAACACAGCTGCGAATCCGCGCCTCAGCGCAGCAGGCACCAGACGGCCGTGGCGTCGTCGTGCCGCTTCCCGCGCACCGGCCCCCGTTCCTTCTCCAGCTCCCTGACCGCCCTGATCACGTGGACCGGCCCGTACGCGTCCAGCGCCGCGACGACGTCGGCCCAGCTCCAGGCGTACCAGTCGACGAGCCGCGCCACCCCGTCGGTGACCGGCGCGACCGCGCGCACGCGCCGGGCCTCCACCGCCCCGCACACCGCCTGACCCGCCGCCTCGGGCCGCGCCGCGGCCACCCAGAACCCGCCGGGCGTGTTGCGCGTCCGCCGGACCAGCTCCAGTGCGTAAGGACGCCCGCCGGGCAGGCGTTCGAGCCGATCGTCGGAGACGACCTCCACCCCGCCCCCGGCCAGCGCGAACACGACCGGCGAGTCCCCGAGCACGAGATACTCCACGCGCCCGCGCGCGCCGCGGACGAGCGCCACGGTCGAGGACGGCGAGTCCGGATTGGCCAGATCGCAGGTGTCCGCATGCGCCGCCGCCGTCGCCGAGATGGCCGCCTCGAGGACGCCCGCCAGCGGCGTGCGGTCGTCGCGGGACAGCCTGGCCGCCAGCTCACCCCCGAGCCGCCCCACCAGCCACGGCACGTCGTGCGCGCACCCGCTGTCCACGCCGGCCGCCGGCGTGGCCCCGTCGAGCACGACGGCCCACGAGGGCCCGGCGATCACCAGGTCCTCGTTGGGCCGCTCGGACCCGGCCTCGGTGGCGTACGTGATCTGCGCGAACATGACCGTGCCAGGCCCGCGCGCCTTAGACGATCACCAGCTCGCGTGGGGTGTCGTTGAGCCGCTCGCCGCCGCTGTCCGTGCACACCAGGATGTCCTCGATCCTGGCGCCGTGCCGCCCAGGCAGGTAGATGCCCGGCTCCACGGAGAAGGCGAACCCGGGCTCCATCGGCGCACCGTTGCCCGAGACGATGTAGGGCTCCTCGTGCGTCTCGAGCCCGATCCCGTGCCCGGTCCTATGGATGAAGTGGTCGCCGTGGCCCGCCTCGGCGATGATGTCGCGCGCGGTCGCGTCGATCGACTCGCACGGCACACCCGGCCGCACCGCCGCGCACGCGGCCTCCTGCGCGCGGCGCAGCACCTCGTAGGAGGCCGCGAACTCGGCGGGCGGCTCCCCCACGCTGTACGTGCGCGTGGAGTCGGAGCAGTAGCCGGTGGGCAGCCGGCCGCCGATGTCGACGACGACCGGCTCGCCCGCCTGGATCACCCGGTCGGACACGCCGTGGTGCGGGCTGGCGCCGTTGGGACCGGAGGCGACGATCACGAAGTCGACCGTCTCGTGCCCGGACGCCAGGATCGCCTCGGCGATGTCCCTGCCCACCTCGCGCTCGGTGCGCCCGGCCCGCAGGAACTCCGGCACCCGCCGGTGCACGGAGTCGATCGCCTCCCCCGCCGCGCGCAGGGCAGCCACCTCGGCCGGGGACTTGCGCATCCGCAGCTCCCCCAGCACACTGCCGGCCAGCACCTGCTCGGCGTCCGGCAGCACCTCGCGGAACCGCAGGGACGACATGGCCCACATCCGGTCGGCCAGCCCGACCCGGCCGACCCGCCCGAGCCGCGCCGCCGCGATCGCGTACGGGTCGTCGGTCTCGTCCCACCCCGCGAACTCCAGCCCGAGCCGCGCGGCCGGCGAGGCCTGCGCCCCCGGCACCTCCAGGCGCGGCACCATCAGGTACGGCTCCCCCGAGGCGGGCACCACGAGACACGTCAGCCGCTCCGACGGCTTGGCCTCGTAGCCGCTCACGTAACGCAGATCGGGGCCGGGCGTGAGCAGCAGGGCGTCAAGGCCGGCCTTGGCGGTGGCCTCCTGCACGGCGGCCAGTCGGGACACGGGATACAAGTCTGAGGACGTCACAGCCCATAATCTACTCGGACCCCGCCTCCTAAAATCCGCGAAAAGCTCTCACAACGCGGCAACCCATCCCTACACTCCGTTCCACTCCGATCACGTAGTGTGGGGTCAATTGTCCTGTTCCACCTGACTTCGAGGTGAGTCCATGGTCGACGTCATCGGCGCGGCCGAGCTGCTCGGACCCGAGAGCGACGAGGAGATGCTGGCCGTGCGGCTGGCGCACGCCCAGCGGCTCGGCAACATGGGATGGGCGGAGTGGCACCACCACACCGGCGAGACGGTCTGGTCCGACCAGGTGTACACGATCTTCGGCCGCGACCCGGCCGCGGGTCCCATCCCGCTGCCCGAACTGGCCGGGCACGTCGACCCCTCCGACGTCGGCGCCCTCGACCGGCTGCTGCGTACCGCCACGCGGGGGCTGGAGCCCGTACAGGCCGAGTTCCGCATCCGCCGCGGCGTGGGCGCCGGGGAGCTGCGCGATCTGCGCGTCGTGCTCGCCCCGCTGATGGCCTCCGGCGACCCGGTCGGCCTGCACGGCGTCATCCAGGACATCACCGGCCGCCGCCGCGCCGAGCGCATGGTCTGCGAGTCGCGCCGCCAGCTGCTCGAAGCCCGCGAGCAGGCCGCCGAGGAACGCCACGTCATGCTCGCCCTGCGCGAGGCCATCCTGCCCGAGCCCGCCGGCCGTCCCGTCCTGCCCCACACCACGATCGCGGTGCGGTACGTCCCCGCCGAGAAGACCGCCAACCTGGGCGGCGACTGGTTCGAGGCGGCCCCCAGCCCCGACGGCCGCCTGCTGCTGGCCATCGGCGACGTCTCCGGCCACGGACTGCCCGCGATCGCCCACATGGCCCAGCTCCGCCACGCCCTCGTCGGCCTCACCATGACCGGCCGCCCCGCCAACCAGTTGCTGGCCTGGCTGAACGAGCTCGTCGCGCACCAGTTCAAGGACGTGACCGCCACCGCGATCATCGGCCACCTGGACCCGGAGACCCGCGTCCTGGCCTGGAGCCAGGCCGGCAACCTCGCGCCCATCCTGGTCCGCGACGGCGTCGCCACCCAGCTCGCCCAGCCCAGGGGCGTGCTGCTCGGCGCCGCCGCCGGCCGCCCGTACGAGCTGGCCACCACCCGGCTGCTGCCGGGCGACGTGCTGCTGATGTTCACCGACGGGCTCGTCGAGCGGCGGACCCGCGACATCGACGCCGGCCTCGACCTGGCCCTGGCCGCCGCCCGCGACGTGCCGGGCCCCGATCTGGACGCCGGGCTCGACCGCCTCCTCGCCGGCATCGGCGGCCCCAACCCGGAGGACGACGCGTGCCTGCTGGCCGTGGCCATCCCCACCCAGGGCCCGGTCCAGGGCGACGCGTGACCGCCGGGCCGGCCGTGGCCATCCCGGCCCAGGGCGACGCGTAACCGCCGGGCACCCCCCGAGCGGTGTCACCATGGACTGGTGCTGATGCTTCTCGACACCCCGTCCCTCTACTTCCGCGCCTTCTTCGGCATCCCGGAGTCGATCAAGGCTCCAGACGGGTCGCCGGTCAACGCGGTACGCGGCCTCATCGACATGATCGCCACCCTGGTCCGCGGCCACTCCCCCACCGCGCTGGCGGCCACCATGGACGCCGACTGGCGGCCCGCCTTCCGCGTGGCGGCGATCCCCACGTACAAGGCGCACCGCGTCGCCCACGGGAACACCGAGGTGGTGCCCGACGCGCTCGTGCCGCAGATCGCCGTCATCGAGCAGGTGCTCGACGCCGTCGGCATCGCCCGCCTGGAGTCGCCGGGCTACGAGGCCGACGACGTGATCGGCACGCTGACCCACCAGGCCGCCGGCGCGGTCGACATCGTCACCGGCGACCGCGATCTGTTCCAGCTCGTCGACGACGCCCGCCCGGTGCGCGTCCTCTACACCGCTCGCGGCATCCGCAACCTGCAGGTCGTGGACGAGGCGTTCGTCACCGCCAAATACGGCGTCCCCGGCCGCTCGTACGCCGACTTCGCCACCCTGCGCGGTGACCCCAGCGACGGGCTGCCCGGCGTCGCCGGCGTCGGCGACAAGACCGCCGCCGCCCTGATCACCCGCTTCGGCTCGCTCGAAGCCCTGCTGACCGCCCTGGACGCGGGCGCCACCGACGGCTTCCCCGCCGGCGGCCGCACCAGGCTCGCCGCCGCCCGCGACTACCTGCGCGCCGCGCCCGCCGTCGTCAAGGTGGCCGCCGACGCGCCGCTGCCCGCCGCCGACCTCACCCTGCCCGCCAAGCCGCGCGACCCCGAGGCGCTCGTGCTCCTCGCCGACCGCTACGGCCTGGACAGCCCGCTCAACCGCCTGCTCGACGCCCTGGGCGACCGGCCCGCCTGACCGGCCCGCCGAACCGGCCTGCTGACGGCCCCTGACCAGCACTCCTGACCGGCGCTTTCAACCCGCCAGGAACGCGCGCACGGCCTCCTGCGCGGCGTCGCGCAGACGGCCGTGCACGAGCACGTTCTCCTCACGGTCGGTACGCACCTCGACCACCCGCGGCCCCTCGCCGCGCAGCGCCTTCGGCAGCTCGCTGACGTCCTCGACCAGCCGGTACGGCGTCCCCGTCGCGGCGGCCAGGTAACCGAGGTCCACCCCGTGCGGCGTACCGAAGACCCGCTCGAACGGGTCGCGGACCGCCGCCTGGGGCAGCAGCGAGAAGATGCCGCCGCCGTCGTTGTTCACCACCACGAAGCACAGGTCGGGGCGCGGCTCACGCGGGCCGAGTATCAGCCCGTTCTGGTCGTGCAGGAACGACAGGTCGCCCATCAGCGCGTACGACGGCCCGTTGTGCGCCAGCGCCGCCCCCATCGCGGTGGACACCAGCCCGTCGATGCCCGAGGCCCCCCGGTTGGCCATCAGCCTGATGCCGCGGCGCGGCCGCATCGCCTGGTCCAGGTCCCTGATCGGCATCGACGACCCGCAGAACAGCAGCGCGCCGTTCGGCAGCGCGTCCACCAGATCCCTGGCCAGCCGCGGCTCGCTGGTGCCCGACGCGTCGAGCACCTCGTCCGTCGCCGCCCTGACCGCCAGGTCCGCCTGCCGCCAGGTGTGCAGCCACGTGTCGTCGCCCGAGGCGACCGGGATCTCCACCGCCTGCGCCACCTGCGTGGCCGACCGGGTCGGGTCAGGCCAGCGGTCGAGGTCGGGCGCCACCACGATGTGCTCACCTGCGCGCTTCAGCCACGACAGCAACGGCCTGCTCAATCCCGGGCGGCCGAGCGTCACCACCACGTCGGGCCGGTGCTCGTCCGCGAACTCCGGCGTGCTCAGCAGGTAGTGGTAGCCCGAGATGGCGTGGTCGCCGTATCGGGCGCCGCCGTTCGGCTCCGAGAGCACCGGCCAGCCCGCCATGCCCGCCGCCGCCACGTAGCGGCGCACGTTGGCCGCGCCGTCGCCGACGACGAGCACGCCGCGCCTGGTCGGCGGGATGTGCAGGGCGATCGGCGGGGGCGCGACGCGGGCGCGGACCCAGGGGCCGTTCGCCCCGCCGTCGAGCGGCTCGCACCAGCCGGTGTCGCCGTCGGGGATCAGCGGCTCCCTGAAGGCCAGGTTGAGGTGCACCGGGCCGGGTCCGGCCGGGCCGGCGGCGCGCTGGTAGGCGCGGCAGGCCAGCGAACGCCAGTACGCCACCTGTCCGGGGCGGTCCTCCGGCACGCCCACCTCGGCGAACCAGCGGATCGCGGTGCCGTACAGCTTGATCTGGTCGATCGTCTGGTTGGCGCCGGTGCCGCGCAGCTCCGGCGGGCGGTCGGCGGTCAGCACCAGCAGCGGCACGCCCGACTCGCTCGCCTCGATCACGGCGGGGTGGAAGTTGGCGGCGGCGGTGCCGGACGAGCAGATCAGCGCGACCGGCCGCTCGGCGCGCTTGGCCAGCCCCAGCGCCAGGAACGACGCCGAGCGCTCGTCGACGCGCACGTGCAGCCGCACCCGCGACTCGGCGTGCAGCGCCAGCGCCAGCGGGGCGGACCGAGAGCCGGGCGCCAGCACCACGTCGGTCAGGCCGCAGCGCACCAGCTCGTCGATCAGGACCGTGGCCAGCGCGGTCGCGGGGTTCAAAGTGACGCCTCCTGCATCCGGCGAAGCCACTGGGGGGATTCAATCTGGAATGCCGACAGATGTTGAAAATTCACTGTAGGACGGCGGACCGTCAGCCGGCCGTCCACCGGCACCAGCGAGTCGTCCACGACGTCGCCCGACAGCAGCGACATCGTGCCGAGCCCGCACGCGTACGGCAGCGACGGCAACGCCGCGGCCAGCGCCAGCCCCGCAGCCAGCCCCACCGACGTCTCGACCGCGCTGGACACCACGGCCGGCAACCCGCACGCCTCCACGACCCGCAGCGCGTTGCGCACCCCGCCCAGCGGCTGCACCTTGACCACGGCGATGTCGGCCGCCTCCGCCGCGCGCACCCGCAGCGGATCCTCCGCCCTGCGGATCGACTCGTCGGCCGCGATCGGCACGTCGCACGCGCGCCGCACCGCAGCCAGCTCCTCCAGGGTGGCGCACGGCTGCTCGGCGTATTCCAGGTCGAACCGGTCGAGCCACTTCAGCCTGCGCACGGCCTCGTCGACGTCCCACGCGCCGTTGGCGTCGATCCGCAGCCGCCCGGCGGGGCCGAGCGCGTCGCGTACGGCCTCCACCCTGGCCAGGTCGTCGTCGAAGGACTGCCCCCGCTCGGCGACCTTCACCTTCGCCGTGCCGCACCCCGACCGGCGCACCAGGTCGTGAGCCCGCGCGGGATCCACGGCCGGCACGGTGGCGTTGACGGGGACGCTGTCGCGCACCGGCTCGGGCCATTCCTCGAACGCCGCCTCACGGGCGCACGCGAGCCACCGGGCGCATTCGCGCGGGCCGTACTCGGGAAACGGGGAGAACTCGCCCCATCCCGCCGGGCCATGCAGCAGCACCCCTTCCCGCTGGGTCTGCCCGCGAAATCGCGTGCGCATCGGGATCCGGAAGACCACGGGAGAACGCGTCACGACCCTCCTGCACCTGTGTCCGACCTTGTCGCCATTAACCTTACGAGCATGTGGAGGAACCCGTCGCATCCGGACCGCCCGCTGCATGCCATTGTGCAGCCTCCGGGACCCGCCCTGTTCACGGCGATCCGTGACGCTCTCGCCGGCGACGGCCCCGCCGTCCTCCCGCTGTCCCCCGGCCACGAGGGGTCCGCCCTCGAGGCGCTGCGCCCCACCCATGTCGACGGCGTCCCGCGACCTGGCGGCCTCGGCGTGCCGCCCGGCGTGGCGGTCGTCATCGCCACCAGCGGCAGCACCGGCGCTCCCAAGGGGGTCCAGCTCTCCGCCACCGCGCTGCGGGCCTCCGCGGCCGCCTCGCTGCGCCGCGTGGAGGCGTCCAAGGGCGAGCGCTGGCTGTGCTGCCTGCCGGTCTCACACGTCTCCGGCCTCCAGGTCCTCGTACGCGCGCTGCTCTCGGAGAGCGAACCCATCATCCACGCCGGATTCGACCCGCCCGCGGTCCTGGACTCGGGCGCCGACCACGTGTCCCTCGTCCCCACCCAGCTGCACCGGCTGGTCGAGCTGGGGGCCGACCTGTCGGTGTTCCGCACGATCGTGCTCGGCGGCGCCGCCCCCCGCCCCGGGCTGGTCGAGCAGGCCCGTGACCTCGGCGCCCGGGTCGTGACGACGTACGGGATGAGCGAGACGTGCGGCGGCTGCGTGTACGACGGCCGGCCCCTTTACGGTGTAGATCTCAAAATCGGCGCCGACGGGCTGATCAGGATCGCCGGCTCGGTGCTGTTCTCCGGCTACCGCCTCACCGAACCGGCCACCCCGATCGGCCGAGACCCGGCGGGCGGGGCGGCGGGCACGTTCGACGGCGGCTGGTTCGTCACCTCCGACCTCGGCGAACTGTCCGGCGGCCGCCTGCGGGTCCTGGGCCGGGCCGACGACGTCATCAACACCGGCGGCGAGAAGGTCGTGGCCGCCGCCGTCGTCGCGGCGCTCTGCACGCACCCCGAGGTGGCCGACGTGGCCGTGATCGGCGTTCCCGACCCCGAATGGGGTGAGCTGGTCACCGCAGTCGTGGTGCCCACCGACCCCGACACGCCACCCACGCTTGCCCAATTGCGGGCATACTCCCGCGATAGGCTTCCCCTTCATGCGGCCCCACGTGGCCTGCGGCTGGTCTCCGGCCTGCCGCTGCTGCCGAACGGCAAGACCGACCTGGTACGCCTGAGGGCAGGAACCTGACGGGTTGCGGCTGCGTCATAGTGGGGAGAAGGAGGGAACCTTCATGGACGAGACCCGCAAGATGTGGGCATCCGCGGCCGTCGTCGGCGTGATCGTCGCCGGTGGCGTCTCGGTCGCGGCGGCCGCCTCGGCGGGCAAGCTCGATCAGGTCGCCGAGGAGACCAGAGCCGTGGTGGAGAAGGCGCCGCCATCCAGCCCGCAGCCTGATCCTGAGACGACCGACGACATCGTGGTGTACACCGAGGTCAACCCCGATCCCGGCAAGGTCCTCGAATACTGGACCGACGGCCGCCTGGAAGACGCCCAGCCCATGCCCATGCCCGAGATGTCCCCGGGCGAGATGTCCCCGGGCGAGTCCCCCGGTGAGTCCCCCGGTGAGTACGGGGTGACGGAATAAGAACCACCTGAGGGGCGGTTCGCTTATGGGCGGTCCGCCCCCTTTTCGTACCGCGTCACCCCGTACGGGAACAAATACCGGCCGATGACGTTATTGATGGTGGTGTGCCGTGCGGACGAGGAAGCCGCCCCACCACAACCTGCCTGATCGCTTCGACTCCGTACGGAGGAGGTGTCCTCATGCCCAGAACTGCCGTGGCGACCCCACCCGCGACTCTCGACCAATTGATTGAACGAGGGCGAGTCCAGGGTCACCTTTCTCTCGCGGAGCTGCGCGACGCGTTCGCGAAGGCCGGCATCAGCCCCTCTGAAGGCCGCACGATCCTGCGTGAGCTGTCCGAGGCCGGCGTCAGCCTGGCCGCAGAGAACGAACCGTCTCCCAGCGCTCCCGCCCCCAAGAAGACCACACAGAAGAAGCCCGCCGCCCCGAAGAAGCCTTCGCGTGGAAAGGCTACCGGCCGCGAGGCCGCCGAGGCAAAAACCGACGGGACGCCGCTGACCGACCGCCCCGAGGTCAAGGCGGTCACACCGTCCGAGCCCAAGCCTGAGCACGAGGAGGACGTCCCCGACGACCTCACCCTCAGCGCGGACGACGCCGAGACCGAGTCGAGCGACCTGGACGACACGCAGTCGGTCATGGGCGACTCCGTGCACACCTACCTCAAGTCCATCGGCCGCCGCACGCTGCTCACCGCCGCTCAGGAGGTCGAGCTGGCCAGGCGCATCGAGGCCGGCCTGTACGCCGAGTACAAACTGGAGACCGAGCCGGCCCTGACGCCTTCCGCCCAGGAGGACCTGCGCATGGTCGTCGAGGACGGCCGGCAGGCCAAGGACCACATGCTGGAGGCCAACCTCCGCCTGGTGGTCTCGGTCGCCAAGAAGTACACCGACCGCGGCATGTCCCTGCTGGACGTCGTCCAGGAGGGCAACCTGGGGCTGATCAGGGCGGTGGAGAAGTTCGACTACACCAAGGGTTTCAAGTTTTCCACGTACGCCATGTGGTGGATCAGGCAGGCCATCCAGCGCGGCTTCGCCGACTCGGCCAGGACGATCCGGCTGCCCGTCCACGTGCTCGAGCTGCTCTCCAAGCTGTCGCGCGTGGAGCGTGACATGCACCAGCGCCTGGGGCGCGAGCCCACGCCCGAGGAGCTGGCCGTCGAGCTCGACAAGACGCCGGACCAGATCGAGGAGCTGCTGCGCACCAGCCGCCAGCCGATCTCGCTCAACGCGACGATCGGCGAGGACGGGGAGACCACGATCGGCGACCTCATCGAGGACGTCGACTCGCCGGAGGCGTCGGAGATCGTCGACCGCCAACTGCTGGGCGACCAGCTGCGCGGCGTGCTCGAGAACCTCTCGCCGCGCGAGTCCAAGATCATGGCTCTGCGCTTCGGCCTGGTGGACGGCAAGCCGCACACCCTGGACGAGATCGGCAAGTACCTGGGGCTCACCAGGGAGCGGATCCGCCAGCTGGAGAAGGAGTCGCTGTCCAAGCTGCGCCACCCGAGCAACACCCGCCCGCTGCTCGACTGGGCCAGCTGACCCTACGCTGACCGTAAGCCCCGGCGCAGGACGTGCCGGGGCTTGTCACGTAAATGGCGCACACCCGCAAAAAGCGCTCCATGCGGTCGGCGTTTTTCGGCAAAGCGTCCGGCGGGCCGAGCGCCCGATCCTCCTTTGCCCGCAGGTGATTCCGGGCGGGCGCGCCTGCTCCATGCCGTATTCACGCCCTGGCATACGTGGTCCAACATGAGAGGAACGGGAGGGTAGACGGGGGAATCTCATGAGAACAAGCCGCAGCGTCCTGGACCATGGGCGGCTCGGCGTGGCAGCCGTGGCCGCCGTGGTCGTCCTGACCCCCGGCGGCGTGCCCACCACCCCGTCCGCCGCCGTGTCCCCCACCGCGTCCGTGGGCGGTGACGAGCGGCACTACTGCACAGAGGACAATCTGACGTACGTACGCCAGGGGCTGATCGCGTGGCGGCGCGGTATCTGGTCCATCCACGACATGTTCGCCCCCGACATGGTGTGGCGGACTGAAGGCAGCTCGGTGGTGGCCAAGGAGTACAGGAGCAAACGGCAGTTCCTCGAGGAGGCCCTGACGCCGTTCGAGGCGCGCTTCACCGAGTCGGATCCGTTCCGGCCGACCAGGGTGCGTGCCATGTACTGCGACAACGACACGGTGATCGTGGTGTGGGACGGCCGCGGCACCGCAAGGGACGGCCGGCCGTACGAGAACACCCATGCGTGGTTCATGAAGATGCGCGGAGGCAAGGTCGTCGAGACCACGTCGTTCTCCGACAGCATGGCCTTCGACGACCTCTGGAAGCGGGTCCGGCCCCGCTGACCCGCTCCCCCTTCAGCCGAGTGGAGCCGGCTGGTCAGCGGGTGGCGGGCACCGGACGCGGCACCCTCGGGATGCCCCACATCCGGTTCTCCTCCCGCAGTGTGCGCAGGCGGTCCACCTCGGCGGTCCACATGGCCCCCGCGGGCGTCGCCTTGGCCTTGCGGCGGGCGATCCTGTCGTCGTAGGACTTCACCCCGAACGTGGCCCGCTGCCCCGCCTCGGCCGCCCGCAGCGCCTCCGTCAGCGTCTCGTCGAACGCCCGACCGGCCGCCAGCAGCTCGATCTCGTCGGCTGCGGCGGCCCGCAGCTCCCGCAACGTCTGCTCAGCCTGGCGAGCCTTCTCGAGCAACTCGGGGAAGCTCCTGGAGATCTCCTGGTCCGCGTGGTAGCGCACCTCGGCCTCCCGGCTCACCCGCGGACGGAAAAACGCCATCGACCCGGCCCCTTCAAGCAGTGGGTGTTCGTTCAAGCGCCAAGAGTACGCCGTCCCGCGACACGTGCGGAAATCGGCCCTGGGACGCCCCCTTTACATAGTAAGATGATCATCATGCCAGCGAAGAGACCGCCCGTCCCCCTCTCCCGCGAACGCATCATCGACGCCGCGCTGCACATCGCCGACAGCCAGGGCCTGCGCAGGCTCACGATGCGCCGCCTCGGCGACGCCCTGCAGGTGGAGGCCATGGCCATCTACCACCACCTGCCCAGGGGCAAGGAGGCGCTGATGGACGCCCTGGCAGAGCACGTCACCACGGTCCACGTCGAGCAGGGTCCCACCTGGCAGGAAACGGCCAAGGCGTGGTGCCGGGCGGGCAGGGAGCTGCTGCGCGAGCATCCTGGCGTCCTGGCGCTCGCCCTGACCAAACCACCGAAGGGCGCCACGGCCCTCGCCATCAGGGAGCAGACGGAGCAACTCGCCGACGGCGGCCTGGCCGCCGCCCACGAGGCCGTACGCGCGCTGCGGGCCTTCGTGTTCGGCAGCGTGGCCGTCGAGGTGCAGCAGTCAGGCTGGGCCGATCCCGAAGTTGACGAATGGGTCAGGAGGGACGAAAGAGCCGATGTGGACTTCGAGCGCGGCCTCGACGCTCTCCTCAAGGGATTGCAAACGTGATGCGCGTGTCGCGCTTGGCCCGTTATCCTGCATAAGGCACGCTGTGTCGAAGGTCACACGTCCCAGGGACCCTCCTGCAACAGTCCAAACGGGCTATGTCGGGACATGTGTTACGCGTCGCACACTTGCCAGAACGAACAAAACAGCTCCCGCCCCTCCAAACGGGAGCCACCCACGAGATATCGGAGGCACGCCGATGTGCCCGCACGACCCGGCCTGTCCGGATGCCGAGGCGCCCGACCGCGAGGCGGCACGCACTCTCGCCTGCCACCCCGAGCAGGGGTGGAGCCTGCTCTGCAACGGCGTCGTCCTGTTCGAGGACACCGGGGAGCTGCTTCCCAGCGGCACCGTCATCGCCCCGCACCGCCCCGACCCGCTGGTCGGCGCGGCCTGAGCGCTACGCGTAGTGGATGATCCACTCCGCCACGACCTCGCCCACCCGGGCGGGGTCCCTCTTCAGGTCGTGACCCTCTCCGGGCACCACCACCAGCCGGGCGGCGTCCGCGGCGTCCGGCACGCCGAACGGGTCGCGATCCCCGTTCACCACCAGCACGTCCACGCCGGCGTCGCGTAGCTCGCCGGCCCTGGAGCGTTCCGGCTTCCCCGGCAGGTGCAGCGGAAAGGCCAGCGCCACCACCGCCGCCGCGCCGACCTCCCGGGCCGTACGGCACGCGACCCGCGCCCCGTTGCTCCGCCCGCCCTGCACGACCGGCAGCCCGGGCCAGCGCGCACGCAGCTCGCCCAGGACGATCTCCCACGCCTCGTCCTGCTTCACCGCCGATCCCGGCGCCCGCGCCCCGGCCACTCTGAACGCCTGCGTCACCCGGGCCACGCTCGCCCCCACGCCGAGCGCCGCATCGCGTACGGCCAGCAGGTCCGGGGCGTCCACTCCCCCGGCCGACCCGTGGGTGAGCACCAGCAGCAGCCGCGCGTCCGTGACCTCGTCGACGTCCACCAGCGCGGGCCCTCGGGGCGTCATCACCTGCATGCCAGCACCGTACCTGGGGAGGATTCCAGGTTGGCCCTCAGGACTGATGACGGCGCGCCCCGAGGGATGCATGATGACTCTCATGCCAGACAATCGCTCGGTCCGGGACGAACTGCAGGCCACGCTCGACGCGCGCCGCGAACTCGGCCCCGATTACGAAGCCGCACTCGTCGACTCGTTCGTGGAGCGTCTCGACGCCACGATCGCCGCCCGCGTCCGGGCCGAGCTCGACCAGCACGACCCCGCGCCGCACAAGAGGCCCGCCCAGGGGTCGCCGATGATCCCGATCGCGCTGGGGTCGATGGGCATCGGCATCCCGCTGACCGCCATCGCGGCGGGCAACGCGGGGCTGGTGGGCCTGACGATCACCTGGCTGGCCATCGTGATCATCAACGTGGCCGCCGCCGGCGCGACCATGCGCCGCCGCTGACCCCGGCACCCGTCTCGGACGGCCCTGCCGCGCGAGGCACCGGACCGCCGCCGACGTCAGGCGCCGGTCCGTAAAAGCATGCCCAAGGACGCCGCGCCACCAGGCCGCGGTCCGTAAAGACATGCCCAAGACCGCCGCCGGCATCAGGCGGCATGTTCCGTAAAAACCTGCTCAAGAACGCGCGCCATCAGGCCGTGGTCCGTAAAGACATGTTCAAGGTTGTCAGGCGTCGCGGTCGTAGCGGAGCCGGACCTCGGCGGCCACGGTCTCGTCGTCGTGCTCCAGCCCGTACGACCACACCCGGTCCGCGTCGTCCGCCCGTCCCCGCAGCGGCAGGATGCGGGCCAGCAGCTCGATGGCGAGCGCGGTGGTCCGCGGATCAGCCCCGCCCTCCACGGTCTCCGCGAACTCCGCGCAGGCCAGCTCCAGATGCGCGATGCCGAGCTGGACCCGCAGCCCCGGCACGTCATCGGCGGTGGCGACCTCCAGGGCGTCCATGAGGACGTCGGCGGCCTCTCCCGGCTCTCCGTGCTCCAGCAGCAGGTCGGCCAGTTGCCGTGCGGCGTGCGCCGCGACCGGGCCGTCGCCCGCGGCCATGGCGGCGCGCAGCTCCTTGTCCGCCTCGTCCAGGTCCTGCGCCCGCACGGCGAGCCTGGCCAGCGCGAGGTGGGCCAGCGGCACGTACGCGGCCGTCCCGACCCCCAGCACCGCCTGCCAGGCGGCCCTGGCCTGCTCGTCCCGCCCCTCCCGCTCGAACCCCTGTGCCAGGTGGCAGGCGGCCTGCGCGGCGTATTCGGGGTGCCCCGTGGCCAGCGCCGTGCGGGCGGCGGCCCTGGCGGCGTCGACGTCGCCGCGTTCCTCCAGGACCACGGCGAGCCCGACGGCCGCCTGCGCGCGGTCGGGGCCGTCGGGGTCGGCGGCCAGCTCGGTGAGGATGGCCGCGGCGCCGTCGAGGTCGCCACGCTCGGCCAGGCGGCGGGCGGTGTCGAGGGGCGGGGTCTCCAGCTCTGAGGACGTCACGAGAGCTCCTTGTGGCGACGGTCGCACCGAAGCCTAACGACTTCTCGCGATCATGTCTGCCCGGTTGACACCGAAGGACTGGCGCCCGCCGCCACGACTTGCTGAGCTCAGTCCTCGTACGCCTCCAGCGGAGGGCACGAGCACACCAGGTTCCTGTCACCGTACGCCTGGTCGATACGCCGCACCGGCACCCAGTACTTGCCCTCACGCAGCGACGGCAGCGGGTAGGCCGCCTCGCTCCGCGCGTACGGGTGGGGCCACTCGTCGGCGGTGACCGACTCGGCCGTGTGCGGGGCGTTTCGCAGCGGGTTGTCGGTCTTGTCGTAGTCGCCGGACGCCACCCGCGAGATCTCCCCGCGGATCGCGATCATCGCCTCCACGAACCGGTCGAGCTCCCCGAGGTCCTCGCTCTCGGTCGGCTCGATCATCAGGGTGCCCGCCACCGGGAACGACATGGTCGGGGCGTGGAAGCCGTAGTCGATGAGCCGCTTGGCCACGTCGTCCACGGTGACCCCGGTCTCCTTGGTGATCTGGCGCAGGTCGATGATGCACTCGTGCGCCACCAGCCCGCCCCGCCCGGTGTAGAGGACCGGGTAGTGGGGGGCGAGCCGCCTGGCCAGGTAGTTGGCCGACAGGATCGCCTGCTCGGTCGCCGCCGTCAGCCCCTCCGAGCCCATCATCCTGATGTACGCCCACGAGATCGGCAGGATCCCCGCAGACCCGTACGGGGCCGCCGAGACGGGACCGACCGGGGTGCCGTCGTGCAGCGGGTGACCGGGCAGGTAGCCGGCCAGGTGGCCGCGCACCGCCACGGGACCCACGCCGGGACCGCCGCCGCCGTGCGGGATGCAGAACGTCTTGTGCAGGTTGAGGTGGGACACGTCGGCCCCGAACTCGCCCGGCTTGGCCAGCCCGACCAGCGCGTTGAGGTTGGCGCCGTCGACGTAGACCTGGCCGCCGGCCTCGTGCACCTTGGCGCACACCTCGGTGATCGTCTCCTCGTACACGCCGTGCGTCGACGGGTACGTCACCATGATCGCGGCCAGCGTGTCCCGGTGCTTTTCGATCTTGGCGTCGAGGTCGGCCAGGTCCACGTTCCCGTCGGAGTCGCAGGCGACGACCACGACCCGCATGCCGGCCATGACGGCGCTGGCGGCGTTCGTGCCGTGCGCGGAGGACGGGATGAGGCAGACGTCGCGGCCGCTCTCGCCGTTCGCACGGTGGTAGGCGCGGATGGCCAGCAGCCCGGCGAACTCGCCCTGGGAGCCGGCGTTCGGCTGGATGGAGACCGTGTCGTAGCCGGTCACCTCGGCCAGCCAGTCCTCCAGCGTGCCGATCAGCTCGCGGTAGCCCGCGGCCTGCTCGGCGGGCGCGTACGGGTGGATCGCGGCGAACTCGGGCCAGGTGATCGGCTCCATCTCGGTGCTCGCGTTGAGCTTCATCGTGCAGGAGCCGAGCGGGATCATGGAGCGGTCGAGCGCGATGTCCTTGTCCTGCAGCCTGCGCAGGTAGCGCAGCATCGCGGTCTCGGAGTGGTGGGCGTGGAAGACCGGGTGGGTCAGGTACGCGGACTCGCGCGGCAGCGAGGCGGGCAGCGCGTCGGCGTCCAGGGTCACCTCGGAGCCCTCGGCCCCGAACGCCGCCCACACCTTGGCCACCTCGGCGGCCCCCGTCTTCTCGTCGCAGGCGACGGAGACGTGGTCGTCGTCGACCTGCCAGAGGTTGACGCCCCGCTCGGCGGCGGCGGCGAGCACGGCGGCGGCCCGGCCTGGCACGCGTACGAGCACGGTGTCGAAGAACTCGCCGTGCACGACCTCCAGGCCCGCCCGGCGCAGCCCGCCGGCCAGGGCGACGGCGTGCCTGTGCACCCGGTGGGCGATGCGGCGCAGGCCGTCTGGGCCGTGGTAGACCGCGTACATGCCGGCGATGACCGCGAGCAGGACCTGCGCGGTGCAGATGTTGCTGGTGGCCTTCTCACGGCGGATGTGCTGCTCGCGGGTCTGCAGGGCCAGCCGGTAGGCGGGGCCGCCGTCGGCGTCCACGGAGACCCCCACGAGACGGCCCGGCAGCTGCCGCTGCAGGCCCTCGCGGACGGACATGTACGCGGCGTGCGGCCCGCCGAACCCGAACGACACCCCGAACCGCTGCGAGGAGCCGACCGCGATGTCGGCGCCGAACTCGCCGGGCGCGGCCACGAGGGTCAGGGCCAGCAGGTCGGCGGCGGCCACGACGAGCGCGCCCGCCTCGTGCGCGGCGGCGGCGACGGCGCGGAAGTCGCGCAGCCGGCCGGACGCGCCCGGGTACTGGACGAGCACGCCGAAGCACTCGGGCGGCGCGCCGTCGAGCGGGTCCTCCACCAGCGTGATTCCCAGCGGCTCCGCCCTGGTGGCGAGCACGGCCTTGGTCTGCGGCAGCGTGTCGGCGTCGACCACGAACACGTCGCTCTTGGACTTGCCCGCGCGGCGGGCCAGCGTCATGGCCTCGGCGGCGGCCGTGGCCTCGTCGAGGAGGGACGCGCCGGCGACAGGCAGGCCCGTGAGGTCGGAGACGACCGTCTGGAAGTTCAGCAGCGCCTCGAGGCGGCCCTGCGAGATCTCCGGCTGGTACGGCGTGTAGGCGGTGTACCAGCCCGGGTTCTCCAGCAGGTTGCGCCGGATGACGGCGGGCGTGACGGTGTCGTGGTAGCCCAGCCCGATCATGGAGGTGAGCACCTGGTTGCGATCGGCCAGGCCGCGCAACTCGGCGATGGCCTCGGTCTCACTGGCGGCGGCGGGCAGTTTGAGCCGGTCCTTGGCCCTGATGGCCTCCGGTACGGCCACGGCCACCAGGTCCGCCACGGACTCGAAGCCCACGGCCTGGAGCATGCGCTGCTGCTCCGGCTCCGAGGGGCCGATGTGCCTGGAGGAGAACGGCGGAGCGGACAGGTCGGTCATGGAGAATGCCTCCCGAGGCTGTGGAGACCGGCGCCAGGGCGCGGCGAAACCGGATCTCCCCCTCTGTCAGCGCGGCGTCGCCGCGACCTGAGAGCTTCACCCCGGTTGGCGGGGCTTGCACCGTCGGTGAGGCACGCCTGGCGGGCGCGCCTGCTTTCCAGAGTTGCCTCACCCGAGCGGTACAGGATGCCTGAGAGATTCCGGGGAGGGTTGCTCCTTCGGCGCCCCGGATCCTACGGCCCGGGGACTCTCCCGCACGGGGTCGTCAGCCTTGCTGTCCTAGATTACTACGGTACGTCGTGTTCATCGGTCCACCCCACGCCGGGGAGCCGGTCATCCGATACGGCGGGCCCGTCGCCTGCGGGCGAGTTCGTCAGCGGGGTGATCGGCCGGGACGTCGTCCTCGACCGCCGCGCGTTCCCCCGGCAGCTCCGCGAGGGAGCCCTCGACCTCGCGCCAGACCCGGCCGAGCGCGATGCCGAACACGCCCTGGCCGCCCTGGAGCAGGTCGATCACCTCGTCGGCCGAGGTGCACTCGTAGACGCTGACGCCGTCGCTCATGAGCGTGACGTGGGCGAGGTCGGCCACCCCGCGCTCGCGCAGATGCTGCACGGCGGTGCGGATCTGCTGCAGGGACACCCCGGTGTCGAGGAGCCGCTTGACGACCTTGAGCACCAGGATGTCGCGGAAGCTGTAGAGCCGCTGGGAGCCGGAGCCCTGCGCGGCTCTTATCGTGGGCTCCACGAGACCCGTGCGCGCCCAGTAGTCGAGCTGCCTGTAGGTGATGCCGGCCGCCGAGCAAGCCGTCGGCCCGCGGTATCCGATGTCGCCCGGCAGCGCCGCCGGCTGCTCGTCGAAGAGCAGACCCTGCTCCCCGGCACGCTGCCGCGCACTCTCACGCCGAACCGGATCTTCCTGGCCGGCCGTCTTTCCCTCGCCGCTGCTGACCGCCACGCGGACCTCCGGCTTTCTCTCATCCCGCGGCCTGATCTGGGGGTTCGTAAAGGGCGGCCACGGGTTTCACTTGCACCGTAGGACCGTGACCATGCTCAGTCAACGATCCGGCTCGGCGCGTCGTGAAGCGTAAATGCACTGAAATACCTACCCCGCCCTGCCGAAGTCTTCGGGCGTGATCGTGTCAAGGAACTCCCTGAACTTCTCCACCTCGTCCTCCTGGTCGTCGGGGATGACCACGCCGGCCTCCTGGACGACCTCCTCGCTGGCGAAGATGCGCGCGCCTGTGCGCAGGGCGAGCGCGATCGAGTCCGAGGGCCGCGCGCTCACCTCCACGCCGTTGGAGAACACCAGATCGGCGAAGAAGATGCCGTCGCGCAAGGCGACGATGTTGACCGCCTGCAAGCCGACACCCAGAGCGCTCAGCACGTCTCGGAAGAGGTCATGCGTGAGCGGTCGCGGCGGCGGCTCCTCGGCCTGGGCCAGCGCTATGGCCGTCGCCTCGGTCATGCCGATCCATATAGGAAGGAACCGCTCCCCGTGTGCCTCCTTGAGCAAGACGATCGGCTGATTTGTGGGCATTTCAACTCGTACGCCCACGACCTCCATCTGCAACACGGGCTGCTCCGTATTCCTGACCGGTCACCCGGCACAGCTGTTCGCTCGTCGCTTCTGCTGAACATGGCTACTGCATTTCAACGTAACACCCGGCGGGCCCGTAATGTGCCTCCGCCTCCCAGCTCGCCACGGTCTCAGCGGCCCAGGACCGACCGGACGCCCGTGCGCACAAGGGATGCGTGCAGGTCGAGCAGAAGTGTGGACAATTCCCTGGCCACCTCGTCGGCCTCGCCGATCGCGCCGGGGGCACGCCGCTTCAGTATGGGCGCGACCGTCTGCTCGACGAGGCCGCACTCGCGTTCGGCCGCCGCCTTGACCGCGCGCAGGTGCCTGGCGCGCAGGCCGAAGCGGGCCAGGGCGCCGACGCTGCGGGCGACATTGAGCGCCTCCTCGTCGTAGCGCCTGGCCACCGGTTCGAGCAGGCCGTAGTCCTCCAGCTCGGCGAGCGTCTCCTCGTCGATCCCGGCGGCCTCGAGCAGCTCGGCCCGGCTGAGCCTGATCTCCTGCTTGTCCTGCAGGGCACGCGGGCGGCCGAAGCCCTCGGCCATCTTGTCCTTGATCACGCGCAGCGGCAGATAGTGGTCACGCTGCTCGGTCAGGATGAAACGCAACTGCTCGACGTGCAGGTGCGTGAACTTGCGATAGCCGGAGGGGCTGCGCTCGGGCTCGATCAGCCCTTCGCCCTCCAAGAACCGGATCTTGGAGATCGTCACATCGGGGAACTCGCCCTGCAGCAGAGCGAGCACCTCCCCGATGCTCATGTGCGAGCGTGCCGCCTGGGAGCTCATGCGCCGGCGTTGCCTCGCATCAGGAAGACCAGGCGGAACTTGCCGATCTGCACCTCGTCTCCGGAGTGCAGGGGAACCTCCTCGATCCGCTCCCTGTTGACGTAGGTGCCGTTGAGGCTGCCCACGTCGCGGACGGAGAACTGGCCGCCGCGGTGGCGGTAGAACTCGACGTGGCGGCGGGAGACCGTGATGTCGTCGAGGAAGATGTCGCTCTCCGGATGGCGCCCCGTCGTGGTCAGCTCCTTGTCGAGCCGGAAACGACTCCCCTGGTTGGGGCCCCTGGTCACCGTGAGCAACGCCGCGCCCGGCGGCAGCTGCTCGACCAGCGCCCGCTCGGCCAAGAGCATGTCGCCTGTCTCAGCCTCGTACGCCTCGATTCCCGCGACGGAGATCGTCGAGGTGGTATCCCCGGCGACCTCGGGCCTGGTCAGCGGCGACCCACAACGGGAACAGAAACGGGCATCCTCGGGGTTGGCGTGCCCGCACTGCGTGCAGTAGACGCTCGGCATCGATCGGCTCGGCCTCCTACCGCGAAGACGCGGCGACGGTGCTTTGGGGCGCGCCTCGCTTCGCTTTTTCAAGTTTGCGAATGCCGCAACTTACGCTGATCAGCGGCAAAGGTCAAGGCGGGGCGCTGGACTCGGGTTTGGACGCAGACAAAGTTACCGCCGCTCCCGCCCCGTGGTCCATGCCGCCGCGCGTTTCTACATTACGATCTTGCGGCGCTCTGTGCGACATGCCGGCGGTGAACACGCTGCGTGAGCGCCGATCAACCGGCGGCCTGCTCGACGATCCGCGCCCAGCGTTCGAGCAGACTCTGGGCGGCGTCCACGTCGGAGGCCTCGGCCCACAGGTCGGTGACGGCCTCGGTGGCGGCGGGCAGGACCAGCACCCAGCTCCCGTCGTCGCGGGCCACGCGCACCCCGTCGGTGGTGTCGATGCGGTGGCCCTCGGGCTCGGACTCGGCCGCTTCGATGACCGAGCGCATGACCGCGCCCTTGGCCGCCCACGGCGTGGGGATGCCGCGCTTGAGCAGCTTGACCTCGGGGATCCTGGCGTCGATCTGGCTGAGCGACAGGCGGGTGCGGGCCACCAGCCCCAGCAGGCGCATGAACGCGGCCAGCCCGTCGATGGCCGGGCTGAACTCCGGCACCACGAACCCGCCGCGCCCGTCAGCCGCGAAGATCATGTCGTGGCCCGCGGCGGCCGAGGTGAGGGCGTCGAGCGCGGTGGAGGTCCACTGCACCTGTACGCCGTGGAAGCGGCACACCTGCTCGGCGACCCGGGTCGTGGTGACGGGGAGCGCCACCTGGCCGCCCCTGCGCTCGGCGGCGACGAGGTCGAGCACGACGAGCAGGGCGCGTTCCTCGTTGATGAGCTGGCCCATCTCGTCCACGAGGGCGATGCGCTCCCCGACCGGGTCGAACCGCACGCCGAACGCCGCCCGCGACGAGCTGACGAGCTCGGACAGGCGCTGCAGATCGCGTCGGCGCTCGGCCAGCGTCTCGGTGGGCGAGACGTCGTCGAGACGGGCGTTCACGGTCAGCACGTCCACGCCGACGCGGCCCAGCAGCGTGGGCAGGACCAGGGACGAGGTACCGCCGGCGCAGTCGACGACGACCTTCATGTCCCTGACCCCGGTCATGCCGACCTGGCGCAGCAGTTCGTGGGTGTAGTCCTCGACGGCCCTGGCCGGGTAGGCCAGCTCGGCGATCTCGCCGGGGAAGGCGCGGCGGAACTCCTGGCGGGAGAAGACCCGCTCCAGCTTGCGCTGGGCGGCCGGGGGCAGGTCGGCGCCGCGGTCGTCCATGATGACGATGTCGACGCTCTGGGGGTCGCCCGGCGTGGTGCGCAGCGCGATGCCGCCCGCGGCAGACTCCCTGGCGGTGTGGAAGCGGGCCACTGGCAGCGGGGCGGCCTCCAGGTCCAGCACGTTGATGGCGCTGGCGGTGAGCGCGCCGATGACGGCCCGCTTGAGCGCCCTGGCGGCCAGCGAGCAGTCACGCGAGGTGACGATGGACTCGCCCTTCTTGAGCGTGGTGGCGTACGCGCTGGCCAGGCGGACGCACAGCTCGGCGGTGATCTCGACGTTGACCAGGCCGCTGACGCCGCGGGGGCCGAACAGGTTGCGCTGCCCGCGCGACTCCCAGATGACGCTGGTGTTGACGACCGCGCCGGCCTCGATGGTCTTGAACGGGTAAACCTTGACGCCGCTGGAGACGTACGCCTCGGCTTCGATGACGCATTCGTCGCCGATGACGGCGTTCTCCTCGATGCGGGCGCCGGCCATCACGTCGGTGCTCTTGCCGATGACGCAGCCGCGCAGGTGGGCGCCGGGGCCGAGGTAGACGTTGTCGTGGACGATGGCGCGGTGCAGGAAGGCGCCCTCGCGGACGACGGCGTTGTTGCCCAGCACGGTGTACTCGCGCAGCTCGGCCCCCGCCTCGACCTTGGCGTAGTCGCCGATGAGGAGCGGGCCCTTGAGCACGGCGTCGGAGTCGACCGTGGCGGACTCGGCGACCCAGACGCCGGGCGAGAGCTCGAAGCCGCCGATGTCCAGGGCGACCTTCCCTGACAGGGCGTCGGCCTGGGCCTTGAGGTAGCTGTCGTGGGAGCCGACGTCCTCCCAGTAGCCGTCGGCCACGTAGCCGTAGATGGGGGCGCCGCGGTCGAGGAGGGCGGGGAAGACGTCGGAGGACCAGTCGACCGGCTCGCCGGGGGCCACGGAGTCGAGGACCTCGGGCTCCATGACGTAGATGCCGGTGTTGACGGTGTCGGAGAAGACCTGGCCCCAGGTGGGCTTCTCCAGGAAGCGCTGAACGCGTCCGCCCTCGTCGACGATGATGATCCCGAACTCGAGGGGGTTGGGTACGCGTTTCAGACCGATAGTGACAAGAGCCGAATTTTCGCGATGAAACCGGACCATGTCGGATAAGTCGATATCTGTGAGGGCATCGCCGGAGATGACCAGGAAACGGTCGTCGCGGAGTCGGTCGGCGGCGTTCTTGACGCTGCCCGCGGTTCCGAGGGGGAGGTCCTCCGTGGCGTACTGGAGGCTCATGCCCAGCTCGTCGCCGTCACCGAAGTAGTTGCGCACGAGGGCCGCCAGGAACTGGAGCGTCACCACCGTCTCGGTGACGCCGTGCCGCTTGAGCAGCCGGAGCACGTGCTCCATGATCGGGCGGTTGACCACGGGGAGCAGAGGCTTGGGCTGGTTGGCGGTCATCGGACGCAGCCGAGTGCCCTCCCCGCCCGCCATGACGACCGCCTTCACCCGATCACTCCTTTTTGGCCGCGGTTACGAGTTGGCGCACCTGTATCACATACAACACGCCTGCCCACCAGTACAGGCCCGTTCCCCAAAGGGCGAAGGCCCACCCGACAATTCGGGCTATATCGGCATACCACCCGGAGTGGGAGGCAAGGAAGAGGAGAGGGAAGGCGTACATGAGGTTGAACATGGCGGCCTTGCCCAGGAAATGCACCTGAAGTGCCTTATAGCCGTGTTTGCGAAGTACGGGGATGAAACACGCGACGAAGAGTTCCCGGCCCAGGATGACGGCCACCAGCCACCAGGGGATGACGTCCCGGATCAGCAACGCGAGAATGGTGGCGAACACGTAGAGCTTGTCGGCCGCGGGATCGATGATCCGGCCGAGCCTGCTGGTCTGGTTGAACGCCCGCGCGATCTTTCCGTCGAGCCAGTCGGTGAAACCGGCGGCCGCGAGGATCGCGATGGCCCACCCGTCCGCCTTGGGCCCGAGAACCAACCAGAGGAACACGGGCACGCCCAGGAGGCGCAGGAAGCTCAGCAGGTTGGGAACCGTCCAGATCCGGTCCTCGGCGGAAGTTTCGCTCACGCAGCAGACCCTACTGCGTGGACCTCCCGCCCAGCGGCCCCCAAC
>NZ_JADOGI010000094.1 GCF_015645445.1 Nonomuraea cypriaca
GCCCCAGCCGCTGCCTCAGTCGCCGTCGTCCGGCGGGAGCCACGCCGCGGGCTCCTCCTCACAGCACAGCCGGCCGTCGTCCAACGGGCCTTCCTCGCCGAACGTGCTGCCCTCCTACTCGGCCTACCAGCCGGAGCAGCCGCCTCCCGCCACGCCGCCGCCGTCGGCCCCGGCGACCGGGCCCGTCCCGTCCCAGTCGCCCACCACCGGGCAGTTCTCCATGCCGTCGAGCGCGTCCTACCAGCCGTCGCAGCCGGGGTCGTACACCGGGCCACAGCCGGCCCCGGTCAACCCGCCGTCCGCGGCCACCGCCGGCGCCACCACGCTGGCCGACGCCGTCAAGGCGGCCCACAGGGAAGGCCACGACTTCGGCGAGTCCGTCGCCAGGGACGCCCCGGCGCTGTGGCTGGAGGCGGTGCTGGCGCGCAAACCGCGGATGCCCTCCGACCTGGAGGCGCGGCTGCTGCAGGGGTCGTCCCTGCCGATCGACTTCCTCCTGCACGACGAGGTGCGCCACGCCCTCCGGCGCGGCTTCTGGGACGCATTGGAACGCGCCCGCCACTGAGGACGCGCCCGCCACCTAGGACGCGCCGGGGCTGAACTGAGCGTCGCGGCTCAGCGAGCGCCGGCGCGCCGAGGCTGAGATGAGCGCCGGCGCTCAGGCGAGTACCGGCGCTCAGGCGAGTACCGAGGCTCAGGTGAGCGCGTCGAAGCCGGCGCGCAGGCTCGTCACCCGGTCGGTCAGATCGGCCAGTGGCGCGGCCAGCGCCGGATCCTGCGACTTGCGGGCCAGCTCACGCACCCGGGCCAGCTCATCCTCCACCGCCGTCAGCCGCCGCGACAGCTCCGGCAACACCGACGCCTGATCACCGGCCCCCGGCGGCAGCTCGCCGCTAACGCGGTCACGCAGCATGGACGCCTGCTCGGCCAGCCGCTTGTTCATGTTGTACAGCTCGGCGAACACCGACACCTTCGCCCGCAGCACCCACGGGTCGAACGGCTTGGTGAGGTAGTCGACCGCGCCGGCCGCGTAGCCGCGGAAGGCGTAGTCGGGAGCGCTGTCGACCACGGTCAGGAAGATGATCGGGATGTTCCTGGTCCGCTCGCGCCGCTTGATGTGCGCCGCCGTCTCGAACCCGTCCATGCCCGGCATCCGCACGTCGAGCAGGATGAGCGCGAACTCGGTGTTGAGCAGGGCCTTGAGCGCCTCCTCACCCGACCTGGCGCGTACGGGCACCAGGTCGAGTGAGCTGAGGATGGCTTCGAGCGCGATGAGGTTCTCCTCGCGATCGTCGACCAGGAGGATCTTCGCACGATCCGGCATTGATCACGACCCTTCGGCTGGTGATGCGTCGGACCCGGATCCCCGCCCCCGGCTGAGCCAGCCGCGCAGGCGTTCGAGCAGGCGGTCCACGTCGACCGGCTTCGGAACGTAGTCGGACGCGCCCGAGGCGATGCTCTTCTCACGATCGCCCCGCATGACCTTGGCGGTCAGAGCGATGATCGGCAGATCGGCGAACTGCGGCATTCGCCGGATGGCCGAGGTCGTGGCCCACCCGTCCATCTCCGGCATCATGATGTCCATCAGCACGAGTGCGACGTCCTCGTTCCGTTCGAGCTGCTCGATCCCCTCCCGGCCGTTTTCAGCGTAGACGACCGTCGAGCCATGTCGTTCCAGCACGCTGGTGAGCGCGAAGACGTTGCGGATGTCGTCGTCCACGATGAGGATCTTGGCGCCGTTGAGCGGGTCGTCGCCCTGCCACTGGACAGGCGTCTCGACGGGTGGCTCGACCAGCTCAGGCATCGGAAGGTCCAGCGGCATCGGCGGCTCGGGCGCCTGCGCGGCGGCAGACTGCTCCTGCGCCGGCGGCGTCATCAACTGCCGCCTCGCCGCCGCCCCGCCGTCGGTCGCGGCCAGCGGCCCGGTGTAGGAGGCCGGCAGGTAGAGCGTGAACGTGCTGCCGTTGCCCAGCTCGCTGTCCACGTGGATCTCGCCGCCGAGCAGCCGGGCGATGTCCCGGCAGATCGCCAGGCCGAGCCCGGTGCCGCCGTATTTCCTGCTCGTGGTGCCGTCGGCCTGCCTGAACGCCTCGAAGATGACGTCACGCTTGTCGGGCGCGATGCCGATGCCCGTGTCGACCACCTGGAACGCCAGCAGGTCGGCGGCCTCGTGCAGGGTGTCGTCGTCGAAGTGGACCCCGGCGGGCGCCCGCGTGACGCGTAGCTTCACCTCGCCCTTCGGCGTGAACTTCACCGCGTTGGACAGCAGGTTGCGCAGCACCTGCTGCAGGCGCTGCTCGTCGGCCCGCAGCTCGCTGGGCACCTCGGAGTCGACCTCGACGCTGAGTGACAGGCCCTTGTCCTGCGCCAGCGGCGCGAACGCGGCCTCCAGCAGATCGACCATCTTGGGCAGCGACACCTGGATCGGGTGGATGTCCATCCGACCGGCCTCGACCTTCGACAGGTCGAGCATGTCGTTGATGAGCTGGAGCAGCGCCGAGCCCGCGCTGTGGATGGTGCGGGCGAACTCGACCTGCTGTGAGGTCAGGTTGCCCTCGGCGTTCTCGGTCAGCAGCTTGGCCAGCACCAGCAGGCTGTTGAGCGGCGTGCGCAGCTCGTGTGACATGTTGGCGAGGAACTCGGACTTGTAGCGCGAGGACACCGCGAGCTGCTCGGCGCGCTCCTCCAGCGTGCGGCGGGCCTGCTCGATCTGGAAGTTCTGGATCTCGATCGCGCGGTTCTGCTTGGCCAGCAGCGCCGCCTTGTCCTCCAGTTCGGCGTTGGACCTGCGCAGCTCCTCCTGCTGGCGCTGCAGCTCGTCCGAGCGCTCCTGCAGCTCCCTGGTGAGCCGCTGCGACTCCGTCAGCAGGTCTTCCGTGCGGGAGTTTGCGATGATCGTGTTCATCGTGACGCCGATGGTCTCGACGAGCTGCCGCAGGAAGTCGAGGTGCACCTCGCCGAACGGCGTGAACGAGGCCAGCTCCAGCACGCCGAGCACGCGGCTCTCGAACAGGATCGGCAGCACCACGATCTGCGCGGGCGTGGACTGGCTGAGCCCGCTGTCGATGGTGATGAACTGCGGCGGCACGTCGTCGAGGATGATGTGCCTGCCCTCGGCCGCCGCCTGCCCGATGATGCCCTCGCCGATCGCGAAGCGCTGGCGCGGCCCCCTGTCTGGGCGTACGCCGTAGCCGCCGATCAGCATCAGCTCGTGGTCGCCCTCGGGATCGATGCCGTAGAAGGCGCCGTAGCGGGCCGACACGAGCGGCGTCAGCTCGCTCATCGTCAGCTTGGCCACTTCGAGCAGGTCGCGGTGGCCCTGCATGAGCCTGGAGATGCGGGCCAGGTTGGACTTGAGCCAGTCCTGCTCCTGGTTGGCCTGGGTGGTCTCGCGGAGGCTGCCCACCATCGAGTTGATGTTGTCCTTCAGCTCCGCCAGCTCACCCTGCGCCTCGACGGCGATCGAGCGGGTCAGGTCGCCGCGCGCCACGGCGCTGGTCACGGTCGCGATGGCACGGATCTGCGTGGTGAGGCTGCCGGCCAGGTCGTTGACGCTCTCGGTGAGCCGCTTCCACGTGCCCTCGACGCCCTCGACCCGCGCCTGGCCGCCGAGCTGGCCTTCCGAGCCCACCTCGCGGGCGACTCGGGTGACCTCGGAGGCGAACGAGGAGAGCTGGTCGACCATCCGGTTGACGGTGGTCTTGAGCGCCAGGATCTCGCCCTGGGCGTTCACGTCGATCTTGCGTGTGAGGTCGCCGTTGGCGACCGCGGTGGTCACCTCGGCGATGTTGCGCACCTGGTACGTCAGGTTGTTGGCCATGGAGTTGACGTTGTCGGTCAGGTCCTTCCAGACCCCGGACACGCCCTTCACCCTGGCCTGACCGCCGAGCTGGCCCTGGGTGCCGACCTCGCGGGCGACCCTGGTCACCTCGTCCGCGAAGGAGGACAGCTGGTCGACCATCGTGTTGAGGGTGTCCTTGAGCTGCAGGATCTCGCCCTGGGCGTCGACGGTGATCTTCTTCGACAGGTTGCCCTGGGCCACCGCGGAGGAGACCGCCGCGATCTGGCGTACCTGCGAGGTGAGGTTGTTGGCCATGGAGTTGACGTTGTCGGTCAGGTCCTTCCAGACCCCGGACACGCCGCGTACCTGCGCCTGGCCGCCGAGCTGGCCCTCCGTGCCGACCTCGCGGGCGACCCTGGTCACCTCGGAGGCGAACGAGGACAGCTGCTCGACCATCGTGTTCATGGTGGACTTGAGCTCAAGGATCTCGCCCTGGGCGTCCACGTCGATCTTGCGGGTGAGGTCGCCGTTGGCCACGGCCGTCGTCACCTGGGCGATGTTGCGTACCTGGTAGGTGAGGTTGTTGGCCATGGAGTTGACGTTGTCGGTGAGGTCCTTCCAGACGCCCGACACGCCCTTCACCTCGGCGCGCCCGCCCAGCTTGCCCTCGGTGCCCACTTCCCTGGCGACTCGGGTGACCTCGTCGGCGAACGACGACAGCTGGTCGACCATCGTGTTGAGGGTGTCCTTGAGCTGCAGGATCTCGCCCTGGGCGTCGACGGTGATCTTCTTCGACAGGTTGCCCTGGGCCACCGCCGTCGCCACGGTCGCGATGCTGCGCACCTGGGAGGTGAGGTTGTTGGCCATGAAGTTGACGTTGTCGGTCAGGTCCTTCCAGACCCCCGACACGCCGGTGACCTGTGCCTGGCCGCCGAGCTGCCCCTCGGTGCCGACCTCGCGGGCGACTCGGGTCACCTCCTCGGCGAAGCCGGACAACTGGTCGACCATCGTGTTGACGGTGTTCTTCAGCTCGAACATCTCGCCCACGGCATCGACCGTCACCTTGCGGCTCAGGTCGCCCTTGGCCACCGCGGTGGTCACGACCGCGATGTCGCGCACCTGCGCGGCCACGCGGGACGACATCGTGTTGACCGCCTCGGTGAGATCGCGCCAGCTCCCCGACATGCCGCGCAGGTTGGCGCTGCCACCCAGGCGGCCCTCCGTCCCGGCCTCGCGCGCCACCCTGGTGACCTCGGAGTTGAACAACGCGAGCTGGTCGACCATGCCGTTGATGGCCTTGCCCAGGCGCCGCACCTCACCCCGGGCCGACCTGTCGAGGTCGATCCGCCGCGACAAATCACCCTTGGCGACCGCGTCGATCACGTCCGCCGCGCCGCTCACGGGGCTCACCAGCGCGTCGATCAGTATGTTGACCGACTCGACGCTCTCCGACCATGCGCCGACACCCGGTCCCGGCGTCAGCCGCTCGCCGAACCGGCCTTCCTTGACGACTTCTTTACGCACGCGCACCAGCTCGTTGGACAGGTGCTCGCGACGGTCGGCCACCTCGTTGAGCAGCAGCCGGACCTCGCTCATGATGCCGGGAGGCGCGTGCGGGACCCGGCGCCGGAAATCGCCGTCACGCCAGGAGAAGAGGGTCTCCAGGATGGGAACGAGATCCGCCTCGGTGTACGTCCTCTCCTCAGGGCTTGGCGCAACCTTGGCCGTGGTCATGGGGCCTCCTTCACTCGCTGTGAGCTCCGGCGAGTGATTCAAGTCTGTCACGATGAGTAGCTCGTAGTCCTGTCCTTGGATTTACCCCAAGTCAACGGGAAGTGTGGTAGGCACGTTGGGATGACTTCTTCTCCCCATGCGGTGCTCGCTGCGACGTTCGCGCCAGGCGAGACCGCTGTGACGTCTGCGATGAGGTTCACGCGTGAGGTGATGACCGCGTGGGCCACTGGCGGCGTGCTCCACACCGCCGAGCAGGTCGCGGGAGACTTGGCCCAGCAGGTCGCTGACGAGCCGTTCGAGGTCATCTGGAAGCATTTTGGGGACACCGTACAAGTGGAGTTGAAGCAACGACGCTCCTCTCAGGCAGAACCGAAAGCACCCTCCGCTAACGTTGAAGAGTGGGGAGTCACCTTCGCGGGCGATTCCCGTGTCCATTGGGCTAGGCTCACGCTACCCGGCTCTGTGGACAGAATCGCATCGGAGTGGCTGGAGGAGAGCTCCAGAGGGCCACATTGGCTGGGGTTCCTGGCTGACGCGAGTGACCTGCTCGCGGGCACTCTCGACCCCGACATGGTGCCCGCGATCATCGCCCAGGTCGTGGTGCCGAGACTGGCGAGCTGGTGCGCCGTCTACACCTCCGACAACTCCGGCCCGCTGCGGCTGGTCTACCTCTGGCACGCCGACGAGGCCAGGATCGACGGCCTGCGCGAGCAGCTGACGGAGATGGACGTCGACGCCGCAGACACCAGGGTCACCTCCGCGATCCACCTGCCGGAGTCGCAGGTCCTCGCGGTGCCGCTGATGGCCCGCGGCCGCACCCTCGGCCTGATGTGCCTGGGCCGGCCCGACCGTTTCCCCGACGAGGTCATCCAGTTCGCCGAGGACATCGGCAGGCGCGCGGCGCTGGCCATGGACAACGCCAGGCTCTACGCCCAGCAGGCCGCCGCCAACCGCGCGCTCCAGCGCAGCCTGCTGCCGCCCAACGAGCCCGAGGTCCCCGGCCTCGACTACGGCGTCATCTACGAGCCCGCCGGCGAGGCCAACGAGGTCGGCGGCGACTTCTACGACCTGTTCAAGGCGGGCGACGACTCGTGGCGGTTCGCGATCGGCGACGTCTGCGGCACCGGCCCGGAGGCCGCCGCCGTGACCGGCCTCGCCCGCCACACGTTGCGGCTGCTGGCCAGGGAGGGCTACGGCGTCGCGGCCGTGCTCGGGCGGCTCAACCAGGCGATCTTGGAGGAGGGCGAGCGCGCCCGGTTCCTCACGCTGCTCCACGGCGACATCACGCCCGTGAAGACCGGGCTCGAGGTTCGCCTGGTCTCGGCCGGGCATCCCGAGGCGCTGCGGCTCAAGCCGAGCGGCAAGGTGGAGGCGGTGACCACGCCGCAGTCGCTGCTCGGCGTGTTCCACGAGGTCATGTTCGAGGCCGACACCGTCCGCCTGGATCACGGCGACGTGCTGCTGGCCGTGACGGACGGAGTGACCGAGCGGCGCTCGGGCGGGCGGCTGCTCGACGACGACGGCGGCCTGAGCAAGCTGCTGGCCGAGTGCGCGGGCCTGTCGGCCAGGGCGGTCGCGGAGCGCATCCGCAGGGGAGCGGCCGAGTTCGCCTCGGAGCCGAGCGCGGACGACCTCGCCATCGTGGTCCTGCGCGCCCGCTGACGCCGCGCGACCGCGGGCCGTCCGGTTTCTACCGCGCGCCCGCTGACGCCGCGCGCCCGCCGGCCGTCCGGTTTCTACCGCGCGCCGTCCGGCTTCTTGTGAAATGTCATGGTTGATCGACGTGTTTTCTGGCGAACTCGAGTTGGAGGGCGATCTGCGCGATTCGCTCGGCGACCACGAGAGACCCGCGAATGGCGTCGTAGGTGTAGACCTCGTGCTCACGCCCGTGCTCGGCGAGCTTGGCCACGTATTTCTCTATCTGGCGCACCGGGCAGCGGGTGTCGTTCTCGCCCGCGAGGATCAGCAGCGGGCTCTGCACCTGGTCGGCGTACGTGATCGGGGAGCTGGCCGCGTAGCGCTCGGGCTGGTCGTCGGGTGAGCCGCCGAACAACGCGCGGTGGTAGGCGCGCAGGCTCTCCGCCTCGTCCTCGTAGGAGGTCTGGTGGCAGGCGATCGGCACCGCCGCGATGCCGGCCGCCCACAGGCCGGTCTGGGTGCCGAGGCCGAGCAGCGTGAGGTAGCCGCCCCAGGCCGAGCCCGCCAGCACCATCCGGTCCGGGTCGGAGATGCCGTGGTCGGCCACCCACTGGCGGACGGCGGCCACGTCGGCCAGTTCGATGTGGCCGACGTCGCCGTGCAGCGCGTCGCGCCAGGCCGAGCCGTAGCCGGTGGAGCCTCGGTAGTTGACCCGCACCACCGCGAAGCCCGCGTCCACCCAGGCCGCGACCTCGGGCGAGAAGACGTCGCGGTCGTGCGCGGCCGGTCCGCCGTGCAGCAGGAAGACGGTGGGGTAGGGCGCGGTGCCGATCTCGGGCTTGGAGACCAGCGCGTGGATGCGGCCGCCCTCGCCCTCGACGTCGAGGTCCTCGACGGGGACGCTCGGCGGGGCGGGCGGGCCGCTGGGGTTGACCACGACTTGGCCGTTGCTGGAACGGATGACCGGCGGGCGTGAGGCGTTGGACCACAGGTATTCGACGTTGCCTCCCGGCCGCGGCGCCGCCTCGTCGATCACGCCGTGCGGGGTGTCGATCAGCGTCAGTACGCCGCCGGCGAGGTCGTAGCGGTGCAGGTAGCTGCGGGCCCGGTCATCGCGCAGGATGAGCAGGCCGCGGCCGTCGTCGTACCATTCGGCGTCGAGGTCGCCGGCGTCGCGCAGCCAGATCTCGCGCTGTTCGCCGGTCGCCGGGTCCCACACCAGGGGCTCGTGGCGCCGGCGGCGCTCGTGCAGGGCGAGCAGGCGGCGGTCGCCCACGACCGGGGCGAAGCTGAGGCCGACCACGCCCTTGCCGGCGCCGTCGTACAGTTCGCCGACGGTGTCGCCGTTCTGGTTGACGACGCGGAGCGCTGGGTGCCGGAAATCGCCGTACTCACCGTGATTTATGGCGATGAGGGAGCCATCGAGGGACATGTCGGCTACCCACGCGGCTTCGGTGTTCTCGTACAGCAGCTTTTCCGGCTCGCCGTCGCGTACGAGGTGGATGCGGAACGAACCCTCGCTCGCGAAGGTGATCGCCGCGGCGCCCGTCGCGGACAGGGCGATGCCGCCGGGCTGGCCGGGCGGCAGGCCGGGCGCGACCCGCTCGTCGGGGCCGCCGGTGAACGGCTGGCGCAGCCACACGCCGAACTCGTCGCCGTCGGTGTCGGCGAACCAGTAGATCCACTGGCCGGTGGGGTCGACGGCGGCGTACGCGGTGCCCTTGGGCCGGTCGGTGACCTGCCGGGTGGCGCCCGTGACGCGGTCCCAGGCGTACACCTCCCACGTGCCGGTGGCGTTGGAGCGGTAGATGGAGCGGTTCGGGGCCTGACGCGCCCAGGACGGCAGCGTCATGCGCGACGCCCGGAACCTGGCCTGCCAGCGTTCCTCCGCCTTCATCCGGTGCGCCCCCTCCCTTTCATGTCCCGCGCCTCCGGGCGCGGGATGCCGTCCAGTATTGCGCCTGTGCCGGGGAAATGCTCGGGAAATGTGGGGGAATTTCGGACTAAATGCCCCATCAGTAACACCAGTCGCACATGTCCGTCAAGGAGCGACCCTTGATCGAGGTACGGGCACGAAGATAGACAGATGAAATGCCGCATGCGTAACTACTTTTTTCTTCCCTTTTGCGGCATTTCGGGAGAAATATCCGGCGATTCGCTGCTGAAGCTCGGCCGGGTCGGTGTGCCACGCGCTTGGGCCCATTCCGACGACCTCGGCGACATCGTCCTGCGTCAGCTCCAGGTCGAATTCGATCGAACGCCGCCCGGTCTCGGCGAACCCCTCCAGGCTGCGCGCGACCCTGCGCTCCTTCTCCTCGTCGACGGAGAGCAGACCCAACTCCTCGACCAGCGGGCTCAGGTGCGTCGCGGCAGGCGTGACGACGACCGCGATCCCGTCCGGCCGCAGGACCCTCTTGAACTCCGGCCCGTTCCTGGGCGCGAACACATCGATCACCACATCGGCCACCCCACCCCGGATCGGCAGCGGTCGCCACACGTCGGCCACGAACGCTCCCGCCCTCGGATGCGCCCGCGCCGCCCTGCGTACAGCGTGCTTGGACACATCGAACGCCATTCCGATGCCATCGTTAACGGCATTGAGCGCGGTCGCCAGGTAGTGCCCGGTTCCCGCGCCGACGTCGACGATCACCGGCGCGGCCCTGCCCTCCGCGCGACGACGACCCTCGACGATGTCCCGGTCAGACGCGGGCCCACCTGCTGGCCCCACACCGTAACCGGCCTTCATTCCCGCCCCACGGTACGCCCTCAACCCCGCGCCGTCATTCGTTTCCGTAGAGGACTCATGTTTTCCGGAAACGATCTCCCCCGCCGCATGCGCGCGTACCGTTTCCGCGACCGCCGCGGCGAGCGGGGCGTAGTGGCCGGCGTCGAGGAACGCGGCCCGCGCGGCCACCATCGGGGCGCTGTCCGCCGTGCCAGGCGGCTTCGATCCCACGAGCAGGCTGACGTATCCCTGCCTGGCCACGTCGAAGGCGTGCCCCCGCGCGCATCGCAGCGCGCCCGCCGCCAGTCGCACGTCCTCGCGGCAGACCGGGCAGATGAGGTATTCGACGATGTCGGCCAGCATGCGGCCATTCTGGCGCAACGTAAGAAGCACCGTTGGCGGAGGTCAGGCGCCGGCTTCGAGGAGGAAGGCGGCGTTGGAAGGGGTGGAGCGGAGTTTGCCGACGAGGATCTCGAGCCCGCGCTGCTTCTCCTGCGCGGTGAGCATCCGGCGCAGCCGCCAGACCACCTGCCGCTCCTCGGCGTGCAGCAGGATCTCCTCGCGCCTGGTCCCGGAGGCGTCCAGGTCCACGGCCGGGAAGAGGCGGCGTTCGGCCAGTTCGCGGGTGAGGTGCAACTCCATGTTGCCGGTGCCCTTGAACTCCTCGTACAGGTTGTTGTCCATTCGCGAGCCCGTGTCCACCAGCGCGGTGGCGAGGATCGTGAGGGAGCCGCCGCCCTCGACGTTGCGGGCGGCGCCGAAGAAGCGCTTGGGGTGGTAGATGGCGGAGGCGTCGATGCCGCCGGTGAGTACGCGCCCCCCGCCGGGCGCCAGGTTGTTGTACGCCCGCCCCAGCCGGGTCAGCGAGTCGAGCAGGATGACGACGTCCTGGCCGGACTCGACGAGCCGCTTGGCCCGTTCGACGGCCAGTTCGGCGATGGTGGTGTGGTCGCGGTCGGGGTGGTCGAAGGTCGAGTAGTAGACCTCGCCCTCGATCGTGGCGCGCATCTCGGTGACCTCCTCGGGCCGCTCGCCCACGAGCAGGACCATGAGATGCACCTCGGGATGGTTGCGGCTGATCCCGGCGGCCAGCGCCTGCAGGACCATGGTCTTGCCGGCCTTGGGCGGTGCGACGATGAGGCCGCGCTGGCCCTTGCCGATGGGCGCGAACAGGTCGATGACGCGCGTGCTGAGCGACTCGGTCTCTATGGTGAGGCGCTCGGTCGGGTGGACGGGCGTCAGGTCGGCGAATCTCGGCCGGTGCCGCCACTGGGCGGCGCCGTTGACCGACTCGACGCCGACGAGTTTGTTCCCGGCGAAGGACGCGACGACGTGGTCGCCGGGGCGCAGGTCGTACTGGCGGACCTTGTCGGGAGTCAGCCGTACGTCGCCGGGGCCCGGCAGGTGTCCGGCTCGGATGAAGGCGGACTTGTCGCGTACGTCCAGGAGGCCACTGACCTGCCGGACAGGCGTGTCCGCACGCTGTCGTGGAATGGTTTGCACAGACATGGTGAACCCCTTTGGGGGAATGCGCCGGACCACGCGCGGCGGCCGGCGAGCAAAATGAAACGAGAGAAAGCCGGGGCCCTCGGTGAAGACGGGCCGGGCTCGGTGAAGGATCAGCGGAGCTGGAGCTCAACGCTTGGTGGGAACATACCACACCTTCTGCCCCATGAAACGCCTAGCCCTGTTGAGCTATTCCCGGGCGGTTCTCGTGTCTTGGGCCGCGAAGGGGCGCGGGCGCGTGACAATGTTCTTCGCAGCACCGTACGGCGAGGAAAATTAACTCGCTCGGTGTGCGAACTCCCATCGGTGCGGCGTCGTCGTATCAAGTGGCGTGCAGGATCCCTGCAACTCGATGAGGGTTCCATAGGACCAACGACCTCCTTGGGGGAGCATCATGAAGACCGTCAGCCGTTGCCCGCGGTGCCACCACGAGCTCGACGAAGGCCCGATCATGTACAGGTGCGCGCACTGCCGCCGCGCCGTCTTCGCCGCCGACATCGAGAACGAGTACGTCCCGCGCCATCCCGTCGCGGCGTGAGCGGCACCCGTAGGCTCACCCGTAGTCTTACGAGGTGCCGCACGAACCGCTGACCGTGTCCGGCGTCGAGGTGACACCGCTCTGCGACGCCGTGGGACCCATGGGAGCGGCGATCCGCCGCCCGCTCGCCGAGCTGTTCCCGGGCTCCGGGCTTCCTGACGAGCCGTGGGTCCTGCACTTCCACTGTTTTCTGCTGCGCGCCGCGTCAGGTCACCTGACGCTGGTCGACACCGGCGTCGGTGACACGGACTCGCCGGCGTCCAGTTGGGCGCCGGTGCCCGGCGCGCTGGCCGGTGAGCTGGCCGCCGTGGGCGTGACGCCCGCCGAGATCGGCACCGTCATCCTCACCCACCTGCACAGCGACCACGCCAGTGGCGTGGTGGCCGGCGGCAGGCCGGTGTTCGAGAACGCCCGCCACGTGCTCCAGCGGGCCGAGCTGGAGGCGGCCGGCGGCCTCATGCTCGACCAGGTCGTCTCGAGGATCAGAGACCTGCTGCACGTCGTCGAGGGCGACGCCGAGGCCGCGCCGGGCGTCCACGTCAACTTCGCGCCAGGACACACTCCCGGTCACCAGATCGCCAGGGTCGGCGACGTGGTCATGACCGGCGATCTCGTGCTCCATCCCGTGCAGCTGGACAACCCGGCCGTCCGCTACCTGTACGACGACGACCAGGTGGCGGCCGCCCTCACCAGGGCCGAGACGCTCGGCGCGCTCAGGGCGGAGTCAGCGATTCTCGCCACCGCCCACTTCAGCGAGCCCTTCCTACGCCTTTCCGCCGGCGACCGGCTGGCCGGCCAGGAGGGATGACGGCAGGGCGACCATCGCGGTCAGCCCGCCGTACGGTGAAGGCGCGAGGGTGACCTTGATGCCGTGCCTGGCCGCGAGCCGCCCGACGACGAACAGGCCGAGCCGCGCGCTCTGCGCCAGGTCGAACTCCGGCGGCTTCGACAGCCGGTCGTTGAGCTCGTCCAGCTCGGTCCGCGGCAGTCCGAGTCCGCGGTCCTCGACCTCGACCCGCAGGCCGTGCGGCGTGCTCGTGCTGCGTACGTCCACCCTGGTCTGGGGTGGGGAGAAGAGGGTGGCGTTCTCGACCAGCTCGGCCATCAGGTGGGCCACGTCCGTGACCACCGAGCCGAGCAGCGCGACCGGCGGCGGCTGGAGCACCTCGACCCGTTCGTACTCCTCCACCTCGGCCACGGCCGCGCGCAGGACGTCCATGATCGGCACCGGGTTGCGCCAGCCGCGCCCTGGGGCCTGGTCGGACAGGATGATGAGGCTCTCGGCGTGCCTGCGCATGCGGGTGGTGAGGTGGTCGAGCTTGAACAGGTCCGCCAGCACCTCGGGCTCCTCCGTGGCCCGCTCCATGCTGTCGAGCTGCAGCAGTTGCCGGTGCAGCAGCGACTGGTTGCGCCTGGCCAGGTTGACGAAGACCTGGCTGACGCCGTGGCGCAGCCTCGCCTGGCTCACCGCGGCCTCGACGGCCGTGGACTGCACGTTGTTGAACGCCTGGACGATGTCGCGTACCTCGGACGTGCGGGTCCTGACCTGGAGCGGCGCGACCTCGGCGGGGATGGGGGCGTCCACGTTCGTACGCAGCCGCTTGACCAGCCCGGCCAGCCGCACCTCGGCCAGCTCCGTCGCGGCGTCGCGGAGCCCGGCCAGCTCGCGCACCAGCCGCTTGCGGAAGCGCAGCGAGAGCATGATGGAGGCGACGACGGCGATCAGCCCCACGCCGCCCGCGACGCCGATCTTGACCAGCATGCCGACGGCCGTCGGTGTCACCCTGGCCACGATGCCCTCCACGGCCACGGCCTGGTCGCGCTCGACGACGGCCCAGAGGTTCTGGCCGTCGATGGGCCAGGTGGCCGCGCCCGCGGGCAGTCCGTTCGTCGCCGCCTGTCCCCGGATGACGTCCTCGGCCTGGAGGAACTCCTTGTAGACCGGCGACGCGGACAGCCGCTCGTACGGCCCCCGCAGGCCGCCGTCCAGGTGCGAGAGCGCCTGGGAGTAGAGCAGCCGCCTGGTGGCCACCATCCCCGTGAACGCCTCCCGCTCCCTGGGCTCCACCCTGCCCCTGGCCAGCACCACCGCGATCACGGCCCGCTCCCTGGACAGCATGTCCTTGGCCTCGCCCAGCATGGTGACCGCCCTGGCCTGCTTGTACAGGGTCATGTCGGGCACCAGGACCATGGCGTCGTACATGCGGAAGGACGCGTCGACGATCTGGTTGTAGGAGTCGATCACGTCGAGTGGGGCCACCGCCTGGCCGTCCACGTCGCGGCGGATGTCCGCGAGCTGGTCGAGCTTGCCGTTCAGCGCGGTGAGCTGCGTGGTCATCTCGGGTGCCAGGTCACGCTGGTTCTTGGCCAGCCTGCGGAAGGAGGCCACGGAGCGGTCGGTCGCGCCGCGCTGCCCGGCCAGCTCGTCGGCGCCCCGGCCGGTGGCCAGGAGCTGCACCGAGAGCAGCCGCTCGTTCTGCAGGTGGATGTTGACCTGCTCCGACGGGGTGGCCAGGTTGGTGGCCAGATCGTTGATCGACAGCAGCCGGAGGCCGTCGCCGCCGGTCAGTCCCGCGGCGAACGCCCACAGGCCGACCAGCGACAGCAGCGGGACGAGGAGGAGGACGAGGATTTTCAGTGCGATGGGACGGCCACGCGTGGGGGGCATGCGACCTCCGGGTGCATGATGAGATCGCCTCGCAGAGTACACCCCCCATTGGAAGGATTTCTGTGCGTCTTCCGCGTTCTTTCTCCGGCTGGACCATCGCGGTCTTCGGTTTCCTCGCCTTCGCGCTCGGCCTGTTCGGGCTGATCTCGCCGGACTCCCTGCTGGCCCTGCTGGGTTTCGAGGTGCTGGACGTCCGCCCGGCCGGTGACTACACGCTGGTCTATATGGCCGCCTCCTCGATGGCGGCCGTCAACATGGGCGTCTACTACGTCCTCGCCTCGTCGGCGAACTACACGCCGTTCTTCCGCTGGACCGTGCCGTTCAGGCTCGTGACGTTCGCGGTTTTCAGCACGCTGGTGCTGTCGGGGGCGGCGCCGAGTGAGTTCTTCGGGGTCGGGCTCTGGGAAGGGCTGGGCGCGGTGATCACCGGGTTCGCGCTCTGGCGCGAGGGCAACCTGCTGCCCGCGCGCCAGAGCGCGAACGCCGTCTGACGCGGCTCACTGCCTGGGTTCCTCCGAGCTCCGGGCGACGAGACGGTCGCCGGACGTGTGCTCGCGTTCCAGTCGTCGTTCCAGGTCGCGCTTCTCGTCCTCCAGCCGGGCGACCCGGTTGGAGGTCTCGGCCCTGGCGCTGCGCACCCTGCGGTGGCGCCGTGCCGTCCTGCGCGATCCGGTACGAATCAACCAGACGCCCAGCAGGAGAACCGCCGCGGCGACCGCACCCGCCAGGAACATCTCCACGTGATTCAGCTCGAAGGTATATCCGAACAGGATGTACCTGGCGCTCTCCTCGGTCAGCACCAAGGCGGCGGCACCGCCGGCGAGCAGGACCAGGAGCGCTCCCACTAAGATCATCCAACTCAACCCCTCATCGGCGTGCTCTGATGGATGTCCTCTTCTCAGAAGGCGTTTCCACTGCCCGGAGATCCGCGGGGTATGCGCCATGATGGCGTCCATGAGACCCGAGCTCGGCCAGGTGCTGCACTTCTCGGAGGACCCGACCATCGAGCGGTTCGAGCCGCACGTCGCGCCGACCAGCAGGGAGTCCGAGCCGTACGTGTGGGCGGTCGGCCACGACAGGTGCCCGGACTACTGGTTCCCGCGCGCCTGCCCGCGGGCGATGGCCTGGACGGGACCGCGCACCACCGAGGAGGACAAGACCCGGATCATCGGCTCCGGCGGCGGCGAGCGGGTCCACGCCATCGAGTACGCCTGGCTGAAGGCCATCATGGACGTGCGGCTCTACGCCTACCGCCTGCCCGCCGCCGGCTTCGCGCCCATCGGCGACCCGCCGCACGCCATGGTCGCGCAGGTGCCCGTGACGCCGCTGGGCCCGCCCGAGCCGGTCGGCGACCTGTTCGAGTTGCACGAGGAGGCGGGGATCCAGATGCGAGTGCTGGCCGACCTGTGGCCGTTCTGGAACGAGGTGACGGCGAGCACGCTGGAGTTCAGCGGGATCAGGTTGCGGAACGCCCGTCGATGAGCGCGAGCAGTTCCTCGGGCGTCATCGAGCCAGGCGCCCGCTGTTCGCGGGCGGCCCGGCCGGCCTCGCGTCGCAGCACCTCGTTGACCGGGGTGGGCACGCCGTGCAGGCGCCCGAGCAGCACGATCTCGCCGTTGAGGTAGTCGGCCTCGATGGAGCCCGTGCCCTTGGCCAGGCTCTGCCACGACGATCCGCCGCCGCGGGTGACGCCCTCGATGGGGCGTACGTCCACCAGGTGGCGGCGTACCGCCTGCTCTTCCTCGGTGGTGGAGTAGGCGATGCCCGCCGCGTCGAGCACGGCCCTGGCCTCGGCTCTGGCCCGCTCGGCGATCGTCCCCGCGCCGGGCGAGCGGCCGGCCAGCGCTTCGATGGCGTTGGCCAGGTTGCCGAGCAGCTTGCCGTACTTCCAGCGCATCACGTCGGCCGACGGGCGCCCGACGAGGCCGTGCTTGCCGAGGTCGGTGACGATCTGCGCGGCGAGGTCGTCCACACCCTGTGGATGACGACCGACGTGCAGCATGCCGGAGTACGGATATCCGTGCGCGACCACGACCCCCGGCTCCATGTACTGGGCGGGCAGCCACACGCACATGCCGTAGACGCGCTCGTGCCTGCGCAGGACCGTACGCTCGTTGTCGACGCCGTTCTGGGCGCACACGACGGGCAGCTCGGACGGCCAGGGGGCCAGCGCGGCGATCGTGTCCTGCGACTTGGTGGCCAGGATCACCACGTCGTCGTCGCGCGTGGGCACGGGCCCGGCGGCGACGGGGATGTCCAGGGTCTCGTCGGACTCAGGGGTGATCAGGCGCAGGCCGTCGCGATCGATGGCGTCGTGTTGGGCGCCCCTCGCGATGAGCAGAACATCGTGCCCGCCTTGGAAGAGGCGGGCGCCGATGGTTCCTCCGACCGCCCCCGCTCCGATCACTATGTAGCGCATTGGCCGAGGATGTCACTATTTACTTCGCGAGTGCCACTTGGGTCTGCGTCGTCACGGCCGTCCCGCGCGCCCGCTCCCGCATGATCGTCCTGAGGACGCGCAGGCCGTCGCGGACCGCGTGCAGGTTGCTCTCGCCGTGGATGCGGGAGCGCTCGTGGCTGGGCACCTCGCGGATGATGAGGCCGGCCTGGGCGGCGCGGACGTTCATCAGGGTCTCGATCTCGAATCCGTCGCAGTCGAGCTCCATGACCTCGAGGTGGCGGGCCCAGAAGGCGTTGTAGCCGTAGCAGAGGTCGGTGTAGCGGGTGCCGTAGAGCAGGTTCGTCAGTCCGGTGAGGACCTTGTTGCCGAACGAGCGGACCGGGCTGAGGTCGTCGGAGCCGCCGCCGGGGGCGTACCTGGAGCCCTTGGCGAAGTCGGCGCCGTTGAGCAGCGTGGCGACGAACGAGTGGATCTCCCTGCCGTCGGTCGAGCCGTCGGCGTCGATCATGACGATGATGTCGCCCCTGGCGGCCTGGAAGCCCTCGATGAGCGCGTTGCCCTTGCCGCGCCGGGTCTGCACGACGACCCGGAGGTCGGGGCGCAGCCTGCGCGCGACGGCGACGGTGTCGTCGGTCGAGTTGCCGTCGACCAGGATCACCTCGTCGATCCAGTCGGGCAGCGTGGCGAAGACGTGGGGCAGGTTCTCGGCTTCGTTCATCGCGGGAACGATGACACTGACGCTGGCGGCGAAGGGCTGCTTGTTCATGATGTCAAGGTCCACCGGCACACATGCAGCCCGCTTGAATTCGCCTTGCATTGATCGTGTTATGCGGGATTCTCGTGAATTTCGGCCTCTTGGGCGCGGGAAATGATCTCGGTTACGGTCTCTTCCGGCGTTTGCCGCGAGGTGTCCAGCCACAGGCCCAGACGTGGGGTTTCGCCGCGCAGGGCGGCGTCGAGCCGGCCGATCGTCCACTCGCCGTAGCCGGTTTTGGGCCGCTCCCGCTCCCGGCGCTCGACCTCCACCGGATCCGGCGCGAGTACGACTACATATAGCGGACGAGTACGAATCATTTTCGCGAACTTCGTCAAATCCTCGCCTAGAACTACGTCCTGCACTATTGCCGTAAATCCGGCTTCGAAATACAGGTCCGCTGCGTTCGCCGCGATCCGGTAACGGAGGTGAAGCTGACGCACCGCCTCCTCCGCGAGGTCGGGCGTCATGCCGGCGCCGCCGTTGACCACCATGCGCCGGAACGCGTCACCCCGCACGTGGGCCGAGCGTGGCAGCCGCTCGGCCAGTGCCTGCGCGACGGTGGACTTACCGGCCGCCGAGATGCCGGTGATCAGGACGACGCCGTTCATGTGCCGAGGAGCTTTCCGGTGGTGCCGTTCATGTGCGGAGGAGCTTTCTGGCCGGTGCCGTTCATGCGCCGACGAGTTTGCGGACCCGGTCGGCGCCCACGGCCAGCAGGAGCGTGGGCAGTCTCGGGCCGGTGTCGCGGCCGACGAGCAGCCTGTAGAGCAGGGCGAAGAAGGCCCGCTGGGCCGCCTTCAGCTCCGGCGTCGGCTTGGCGTCGGCCGGCAGGCCGGCCTGGACCTTCGGCACGCCGTAGACCAGCGCGGTGAGGCCGTCGAGCGACCAGTCGTCGAGCCCGTCGGCCAGCAGCCGCAGCGACTCGCGCTCCTGCTCGCCGAGTGAGTCGAGCAACTCCTCGTCCGGAGCCTCGCGCACGCGCGTGCGCTGGTCGGTGGGCACGTGGCCGTCGACCCAGCGCTGCGCCCTGTCCAGGCGCGGCCGGGCCTCGTCGAGCGCGCCGATCCCGTCGAGGTCGCGCAGGATGCGCAGGGTCTGCTCGGCGTGGCCGGTCGTGACGTCCACGATGGAGGCCAGCGTCCGGTAGGGGACCGGGTGCGGCGTGCCGGGCAGCGGGCCCGCCGCCGTGGCCACGGCCCGCTCATACGCGGCCAGCTCGGCGGGCTGGGCCTGGCCCGCCTCGACCTTGCGGCCCAGGGCGTCCCACTCGTCGTAGAGGCGCTGGATCTCCTGGTCGAAGGCGACCTTGAAGGACTGGGCCGGCTTGCGGCGGGCGTACAGCCAGCGCAGCACCGGCGCCTCCATGATCTCCAGGGCGTCGGCCGGGGTCGGCACGTCGCCCTTGGAGCTGCTCATCTTGGCCATGCCGGTGATGCCGACGAAGGCGTACATGGGGCCGATCGGCTGCCGGCCGCCGAACACCTCGTCCACGATCTGGCCGCCGACGATCCAGGCGGAGCCCGGGGAGTGATGGTCGACCCCGGACGGCTCGAAGATCACGCCTTCGTGCGCCCAGCGCATCGGCCAGTCGACCTTCCACACGAGCTTGCCGCGGTCGTGCTCGGCCAGGCGCACGGTCTCGCCGAACCCGCACTCGCAGGTGTAGGCCAGCTCGGTGGTCTCGTCGTCGTAGGCGGTGACGGTCGTGAGGTCGCGCTCGCACAGGTCGCAGTACGGCTTGTACGGGAAGTAGCCCTCGACCTGCTTGGACCGGTAGCGGGACAGCACGGCGTCGATCCTGGCCCGCTCGCGCAGGGCCAGCAGGATCTGCGCGCGGTAGGCGCCCGAGGTGTACTGGCCGGTCTGGCTGATGCCGCGATATTCGACGCCCAGCTCCGCCAGGGCCTCGATCATCGGGGCCTTGAAGTGCTCGGCCCAGTTGGCGTGCGTGCTGCCCGGAGGCGCCGGCACCGAGGTCAGCGGTTTGCCGATGTGCTCGGCCCAGGACGGGTCGACGCCGGCCGGCACCCGGCGGAAGCGGTCGTAGTCGTCCCAGGACAGCAGGTGGACGCACTCGACCCCGCGCCGCCTGATCTCGTCGGCGACCAGGTGGGGCGTCATGACCTCGCGCAGGTTGCCGAGGTGGATCGGGCCGGACGGGCTCAGCCCCGAGGCGCAGACGATCGGTTTGCCCGGAGCGTGTCTCTCCGCCTCGGAGATCACCTCGTCCGCGAACTTGGAGACCCAGTCGGTCTCCACACTTTCAGCCATCGCGCCATTCTTGCGGGTCCGCCATGCCCAAGCCAACGCGTTACCGTCACCCCAGGTGAACGGGCATGGCTCAGCCCTCGAACGCGGCCGCGATCTCGTCGTGTTCCGGCCGGTAGGCGGCACGGAACCGCCTTGCCGGCCTGGGGCGCGGCCGCGGGCTCCGGGGCGGTGGTGCCGCAGCCGGCCAGTGCGACGAGGACGGCCACGGCCAGAAAGATCTTGTGGACATGGCGACCGACCGTCCAGGATCAGGCCGCGCGCGTTCCGGCCTGTCTGCCGAGGGCGGCCAGGATGCCGGGCGGGTCGATGACGCCGTACCCGTAGTCGTGGTCGAAGCCCACCGTGCTGCGGTCGTCGGCCGTGCGGTGCAGCAGTGTGCGGAACTGTTCGGGGGAGAGCCGGGTGGCGGGCCTCTGGGTCCTGACGGCCGCGACCACGCCGGCGGCGACCGGGCAGGCGGCGGAGGTGCCGGTGTCGGCGCCGCCGCTCGCCTCGGAGCCGGCGAAGTGCGTGTAGGCGCACAGGTCGGGCTTGCGGCTGGAGAGCCGCCCCGGGCCCTGGGAGGAGTAGCCGACGCGCTCGCCCCGCGTGTCCACGCCGCCGACGGACGTGACGGCGGGGTGGGAGTTGGCGCCGGCGATCGGGCGGTCGGGGAAGGCGCACCTGGCGTCGCGGCAGTCGCGCCCGCAGTTGCCCGCCGCGAACAGGATGTCCGCCCCCGCGTCCTCCAGGCTGCCCACGATCACGTTGAACGGGTGCGCGGGATTGTCCGAGTAGTTGCCGGGATGGCCGGGCGGGAAGTCCGACTCCGTCGAGAACAGCCCCCAGCTGTTGCTGACGACCAGCGACCTGGACCCCGCGGGCATGGCGTTGACGACGTCGCGCAGGTGGGAGTAGGCGGCCACGGCGTCGGACAGCAGGCCGTCCAGCCCTGGCCCGCCCCTGCGGCTCAGCAGGACGGGGATGTCGAGCAGGGTCGCCTTCGGGGCGGCGAGCAGCGCGTCGAAGGCGCACATGGACCCGTGGCCGACGGCGTGGCGCCCGGGGGTGCGGTTCACCCCCGGCGGGCTCCAACTCCGCGCGTCGTCGACGGTCACGGGCGAGCCGATGACCGAGCTGACGTGCCGGGCGTTGATGCCGCTGTCCACGACGGCCAGGGTCACGCCCGCGCCGTCGTGGCCCTGCGCCCACAGGTCCGAGGCGTGCAGGAGGCGCCTGACCGCGTGCCAGTCGCCGACGGGCCCGTCCCCGCCGCACGTCGGATTGGGTTCGATGACCGGATCGGCGAACACGCCGGTCACCTCGCGTACGGCCGACACCAGCAGCGCCGACCTGGTGGACGACTCGTCGCCGGCGATCTCGCCGCGCACCAGCACGGAGGCGTCCTCCGGGGCGAGCGAGAACGCCATGCGCTGGTGCGGCGACAGGGGATCGCCGTGGGCGGAGACCGGCCGCGCGCGCGGCACCGGGACGGGGGTGAAGGCACGGTCGAGGAGCACGCCTGGCAGGTCGCCCGCGACGTCGGCGGCCGTGGCGACCACGCCGGGGTCGATCACGGCGGCGACGACGTCGGGGGCGGGCCGGAGTTGGATCAGAACACGCATGGCATCACCTTCGGGATGGGGATTTCGTAGCCTGGTGATGCCCGGCTGGTTAGGGGAAACTCCTTTCCGTAAGGCCATTATTACTTTAAGTAGCGATAGTTAACGCGTACGGGTCCCAGTCGTCTGGCAGCGGCTCGGGGGTGGCTGTCGTGGAGGCGATCCCGCGAAACTCCGAGCTCCCGCCGGACTCCTCGATCGCCGTCATGAGCTCCAGCACGTGGTAGGCCAGCTCCCCCGACGCCCGGTGCGGCGTGGCCGCCCGGATCGACCTGGCCATGTCCAGGACGCCGATGCCGCGGCTGGCCGTCGTGCCCGACAGCGGCAGCTCGCGCCAGTCCTTGTCGTGCGCGCCGCGCGCCAGCAGCGGGCCGTCGAACGTGTTGGGGTCGGGCAGCGACAGCGCGCCCTCGGTGCCGATGATCTCGATCATGCGGCGGTTGACCGGCGAGTCGAAGCTGAACGTGGCCGCCGCCGTCGCCGTGCCTGGGAAGTCGAGCAGCGCGTTGACGTGCGTCGGGACGTCCACCGGGAAGATCTCGCCCGCCTTGGGGCCCGAGCCGACGACGCGGTGCTCACGCGCCCTGCGGGTGCCGGCCGCCACCTGGATGACGGGGCCGAGCAGTGACACCAGGGCGGTCAGGTAGTAGGGGCCGAGGTCGAAGAGTGGACCGCCGCCGGGCTGGTAGAAGAACTCGGGATTGGGATGCCACGACTCCGGGCCGAGGCTCTGGGTGGCCGCCGTGACGGCGACCGGCGTGCCGATGAGGCCGGAGCGCAGGGCGCGCCCGGTCGACTGGAGCCCGGCCCCGAGGAACGTGTCGGGCGCGCCGCCCACGCGCAGGCCGAGGTTGGCGGCCTCGGCCACGACCTTGGCCGCCTCGTCCATGTCCAGTGCCAGCGGCTTCTCGCCGTACACGTGCTTGCCCGCGCGCAGGCACTCCAGCGCGACGGCCGCGTGCGCGGACGGGACGGTGAGGTTGACGACGATCTCGACCTCGGGCAGCGCGAGCACCGAGCCGAGCGGGCCCGACACGGGTACGTCGTGCTCGCGCGCCACGGCGGCGGCCCGGTCGGCGTCCAGGTCCGCGACGCCGAGCACGCGTACGTCGGGGAAGGCGTTGAGGTTGCGGAGGTACTGGCCACTGATCACTCCGGCGCCGACCAGGGCGACGCCGACGGGGCCGTTGCTCAAGAGCTCTCCAGGGAGGTGAGGTAGGCGTGGCTGTCAGCGAGAGCGGTGAAGACGTCGGTCGCGCACTCGTCGAGCTCGACGATGCGCCAGGCGTCCGGGGCGGCGGCGAGGATCTCGGGCACGGGCATGACGCCCTGGCCCACCGCGGTGTGCGGCTCCCCCTTCACGACGGGGCCGTCCTTGACGTGCAGCGCCGTCATGCGCCGCGCGAGGCGGCCGAGCAGGGCGGGCACGTCGGCGCCGCCCACCGCCGCCCAGTAGGTGTCGATCTCCAGGAACACCTCGGGGGCGAGCAGATCGGCCAGCACCTCGATGGCGTGCCGGCCGTCGAGCATCGGCTCGATCTCCCACCAGTGGTTGTGGTAGCCGATCCGCATCCCGTGCCCGGCGGCCTGCTCGGCCAGGCCGTTCAGCAGGTCGGCCGTGCGCGCCAGGCCGTCGCGCGTGGTGAACTCCTCGTGCGCGATGCCACCAGGAATGATCACCAGGTCCGTGCCGACCGTCGCGATCGCGTCGAAGACCTCCGCGGGCTCCTTACTGAGCAGCGCGTACGCGTGCGTACTCGACACACTCAGCCCCAGGTCGTCGGCGACCTGGCGGAAGCCCTTGGGGTCGGAGGTCGGGTCGTAGGGCTCGACCGCCCGGTATCCGATCTCCGCGATCCGCCTCAGCACGGTGTCGCGGTCGGCGGCCAGTTGTTCTCTGACGGTGTAGAGCTGGACGCTGATCGGCCTCGTCATCCACGTACCCCCATGAGGTGCTCAAGGGCGAGCTGGTTCAGGTGGGTGAAGTGGAAGCCGCGCGCGGCCGCCACCTCGGGGTCGAACTCGTCCTTGGCCAGGTCGGCCCAGGTCTCGCCGGCCGCGAGCGTGGGCTGGGAGAGCTCGTCCACGCGCGAGGCGCGCAGGGCCTCCTGCACCTCGGGGTCGGCGCGGAACGCCCGCGACTTCTCCTTCAGGATCAGGTACGTCCGCATGTTCGCCGCCGCCGACACCCACACGTCCTCGGGGTCCTCGGTGCGCAGCGGCTTGTAGTCGAAGTGGCGTGGGCCGTCGTAGCCGCCGTTCTCCAGCAGGTCGACCAGGAAGAACGCGCTCTTGAGGTCGCCGTGGCCGAAGATCAGGTCCTGGTCGTACTTCGGGCCGTGCTGGCCGTTGAGGTCGATGTGGAACAGCTTGCCGTGCCACAGCGCCTGCGCGATGCCGTGGACGAAGTTGAGCCCGGCCATCTGCTCGTGGCCGACCTCGGGGTTGAGGCCCACCATCTCAGGGTGCTCCAGTTCGCCGATCAGCGCCAGGGCGTGGCCGATCGTGGGCAGGAGGATGTCGCCGCGGGGCTCGTTCGGCTTGGGCTCGATGGCGAAGCGCAGGTCGTAGCCGCGGTCGCGGATGTACGCGCAGAGCAGGTCGAGGCCCTCCTTGTAGCGTTCGAACGCCGCCTTGACGTCCTTGGCCGCGTCCGACTCCGCGCCCTCGCGCCCGCCCCAGCAGACGTAGGTCTTGGCGCCCAGCGAGGCGGCCAGGTCGATGTTGCGGATGACCTTGCGCAGGGCGTACCTGCGGACGTCGCGGTCGTTGCTGGTGAACGCGCCGTCCTTGAAGACCGGGTGGGTGAACAGGTTCGTGGTGGCCATCGGGACCTTCATCCCGGTCTCGTCCAGGGCCTTCTTGAACGCCGCGACGGCCTTGTCCCGGTCGGGCTCGACGGCGAGCAGGTCGTCGTCGTGGAACGTGACACCGTGCGCACCCAGCTCGGCCAGCCGGTGCACGCTCTCGACCGGGTCGAGGGCCGGCCTGGAGGCGTCGCCGAACGGGTCGCGGGCCTGCCAGCCGACCGTCCATAGGCCGAAGGTGAAGCGGTCGTCTGGGGTGGGGGTGAAGTTCGACATGTGCGGGTCCTAACCTTTAGTCCATAATCTGTACATAATCCTGAGGAGGTGAGTGGGGTGTCGTCAAGAGGGGTCAGGCATGATTCCATGCGTGCCCGTAACCTGGCCGTAGTACTGGGGACCATTCACCGATCAGGACCTCACACCCGGGCCGCGCTCGCTGAGAGGACCGGGCTGACCAAGACCACCGTGTCCAGCCTGGTCTCCGACCTGCTGGAGGCGGGGGTGGTGACCGAGAGCGGCACCGTGCGGGCCGGTGAGCGGGGGCGTCCTGGGGTGGCGCTGAGCCTCAGCGGTCACCGGGTGGCCACGCTGGGGCTGGAGATCAACATCGACTACCTGGCCGCCTGCGTCGTCGACCTGACCCGCACTGTACGGCTGCGCCGCACCCGACCGGCCGACAACCGCAACTCCGACCCGGCGGAGATCCTGCGGCGGCTGCGCGACCTGGTGAAGGAGACCACGGCCGAGGCCGAGGAGTCCGGGCTCCGGGTCATCGGGGCGGCCCTCGCCGTGCCGGGGACCGTGGCGGGCGGGGTGCTGCGCAACGCGCCGCATCTCGGGTGGCGGGACGTACGCGTCGCGGACCTGGCCGACCTGCCGGTCGCGATCGACAACGAGGCGAACCTGGCCGCGCTCGGCGAGTTGTGGTTCGGCTCCCGCGCCACGGACTTCCTGTACGTGTCCGGCGAGATCGGCGTCGGCGCCGGGCTCGTGGTGGGCGGCGAGCTGTTCCGTGGCACGTTCGGGCTCGCGGGCGAGCTGGGACACGTCGTCGTCGTGCCCGACGGCCCCGCGTGCAGGTGCGGCGGCCGCGGCTGCCTGGAGGTGTACGCCGGCCAGGACGCCCTCCTCGGGGACCTGGGCTCGGTCGCCGAGCTGGCGGCCAGGCTGGAGTCGGGCGACCGGCGGGCCCTGGAGGCGGCCGAGCGGGCCGGTCACGCGCTCGGCGTGGCGCTCACCTCGGCCGTCCAGCTGCTCGACCCCGGCAGGATCGTGCTCGGCGGGGTGTTCGGGCCGCTGTTCCCTTGGCTGGAAGGGCCGGTCGGCGACGGACTGGCGACCAGGCTCCGGCAACTGCGCGGCACGCCGCCGCCGCTCGTGGTCTCTGGCATCGGCGCGGACGCGGCCGTGCTGGGCGCGGCAGGGCTGGTGATCCAGCAGATCATCGCCGAGCCGGCCCGCGTTCTGGGGCTGTAGGGCGTGGGGTTGCGGAGGCGGGTCAGTAGTAGCCCGTCTGGCCGTCGAGGAGCTCCCTGATGGCGTCGGCGTGGCCGGCGTGCCTGGCGGTCTCCTCGACCATGTGGATCAGCATCCAGCGCAGGCTGGCGGAGCCCGAGCGGTAGTCCGGGTGCTTGCCGACGTCGTCGAGGGAGTGGGCGGCGACGATCTCGTTGGAGACCTGGCACTGGCGTTCGTACTCGTCGCGGAGCTGGGCCAGCGGGACGCCGTCCGGCCGCATGTCGGCGTCCTCCTGGCTCTCGTCGAACTGCGGGTTGCGGTCGGACGGGCCGCCCAGGAAGAGCATCTCGAACCAGCAGTGCTCGGTCCAGCGCAGGTGGGAGACCAGGCCCGCCATCGTCATGAGCGGCGAGGCGGGCAAGACGGACCGGTACGCGTCCTCGTCCGACAGGCCCTCGCACTTCCAGCGGACGATCGCGCGCTGCATGTCGAGCCAGCCGAGGAGCTGGGTGCGTTCGTCCGCGACCAAGGGTGGGCGGATGCGTTCGGGGTTCATGTGGCCGAACGCTACTTCAGCTCCGCTCGGCGCCGCACTCGGATTTCGGCGGCCTTTCCAGTCCGGGCGGGCGCTCGCGTCGGACGCGCGGGCGCCCGCCCGGACGTCAGCCCTTCGCGGCCGCCTCCATGGCGTCGATGTCGATCTTCCGCATGCCGAGCATGGCCTGCATGGCACGCTGCGCTCTGGCAGGGTCGGGGTCGCTCAGCAGCTCGGACAGTCGGTTCGGGATGATCTGCCAGGACAGGCCCCATCTGTCCTTCAGCCAGCCGCACTCCGACTCTTGCCCGCCCTCGGTGAGCTTCGCCCACAGCTCGTCGACCTCCTCCTGGGAGCCGCAGTCGACGTACAGGGAGATCGCCTCCGTGAAGTTGTGGTCCGGGCCCCCGTTCAGCGCCATGAACCGCTGGCCGGCCAGCTCGAAGGTGACCATCATGGCCGTACCTGCGGGTCCTGGCCCGCCCTCGCCGTGACGCTGGACCTCCACGATCCGCGAGTCGCCGAACAACGAGGTGTAGAACTCGGCCGCCTCCTCGGCCTGGTCGTCGAACCACAGGCACGTGGTGATCTTCTGCATGGCGTTTCCCTCCGGTCTCGTACGGTTGCTCTCACTGATGCGTCGAACGAACCCTGGCCGGATCGACACGGCGGCCAAAAACTTTCTGGCCGTGGTTGAATCCGGGCAGATCCAGACGAAAGGCGGGTCCAGTGACGAACTCCCCATCGGTCCGGCGTTCCCTGTTCCTGCACGCGCCCATCCGCAGGAAGCCCGCGACCGTGCTGCGCGAACTGCTCAGGCACGTCGACGATGACACGCCGCCCGACGCCCCGGTGGCCGCGCTCGAACGGCGGCTGGCGGACCTGCTCGGCAAGGAGTCCGCCCTGCTGTTCCCGACGGGGACGATGGCACAGCAGGTCGCGCTGCGGATCCACGCCTCCCGCCGAGGCGCGCCGGCGTTCGCCGCGCACCCGCAGAGCCACCTGCACGTGTGGGAGAACCAGGGTTACAGCGTGGTACACGGGCTGCGTTTCCATCCCACGGGAGACCGCCACGAGTTGATGACGGAGGCGGACCTGGCCGAGATCGCGGAGCCCCTGGCGGCCGTCGTCTGGGAGTTGCCCCAGCGCGACCTCGGCGGCCTGCTGCCCGAATGGGACGATCTTCGCGCCCAGACCGAGCTCGTCAGGGCCCGTGGAGCCGCCGTACACATGGACGGGGCCCGGCTGTGGGAGGCGCAGACGTACTATCGGCGACCCTTCCATGAGATCGCGGGTCTGTTCGACTCGGTCGACTCGGTCTACGTGTCGCTGTACAAGTCGCTCCAGGGCTTCTCGGGTGGCGTGCTGCTCGGTGACGCGGCCACCATCGCCGAGGCGGGGGTGTGGCGTTCGCGGCTGGGCGGGCAGGCGTACCAGCCGTGGCCCGTCGCGCTGGCGGCGCTGGCCGGGCTCGACACCGTGCTGCCCCGCATGGCGGCCTTCCGCGAGCACGCGATCGCGCTCGCCACGGCCATCAACAAGGACGGCGCCGCCCGCGCGTGGCCGGACCCGCCCCAGACGCCCATGTTCCACGTGCACCTGCCCGCCGGGCGGCGCGCCGCCGAGGCCGCGGGCGCCGCGATGCTGGCCGAGCACGGCACGCAGCTCTTCCCGCGTGTACGGTCCTCGCCGGACCCGGCCAGGTCGAGCTTCGAGATCACGGTCGGGGAGAACGCCATGGAGTTCACGCCGGAGGAGGTCGTCGGCCTCCTCCACGAGCTGCTGGAGCGCTGCGGCACGACCACGACGTAGCCGCGTGGCCCTCGACCGGGCGGTCGCCCTCCGCCGCGTACGACACCGTCGAGCTCTGACCGGTCCCGCACGAGGCTCTGACGCGCGCCCCCCTCCGGGTGATCTAGAGTCCCCCGGATGGAGACCTCGACATCGCGCATCACCGCCTACGGCGCCGTCGCCACCGCCCTGGCCCTGTGCGGTGACCGCGAGATCGGCGAGCTGATGGACAAGGCGGTCCCGCTCGGCTCGGGCATCGGGGGACGGTCGGCGTCGCTGGAGGTGGCCGGCACGCGGGTGTTCGCGAAGCGGGTGCCGCTCACCGATCTGGAGCTCCGGCCGGAGAACGTCCGTTCCACCGCGAACGTCTTCGGTGTTCCGTCCTCCTTCCACTACGGCATGGGCAACCCGGGGTTCGGGGCGTGGCGGGAGCTGGCGACGCACGTCATGACCACGAACTGGGTGCTCACCGGGCGGTTCCCCGGCTTCCCGCTGATGTACCACTGGCGGGTCCTGCCGGACACCGCCCAGCCTCCGCCGGACGAACTCGCCGACGTGGAGGCGGTCGTCGCCTACTGGGGCGGCGGTCAGGAGGTACGCGACCGCATCGAGGCGCGCCGGCGTTCCTCGTCGAGCCTCGTCCTGTTCCTCGAGCACTTCCCGCACAACCTGCACGACTGGCTGCGAGCCCAGGTGGCGGCGGGTGAAGAGGCCGCGAGCCTGGCCTACGACCTGGTCGAGCGCGAGCTGGAGGCCGCGGTCTCCGTCATGAACGCCCACGGCCTGCTGCACTTCGACGCCCATTACGAGAACGTGCTGACCGACGGCCGGCACCTGTACGTCGCCGACTTCGGGCTCGCGTTGTCGTCGCGGTTCGACCTGTCGCCGGAGGAGGTCCGCTTTTTCCAGCGGCACCTTTCCTATGACCGGTGCTACACGCGTACGCACCTGGTGCACTGGTTGACCGCCGAGTTGCTCGGCGCCGACAGGGACGAACGCGATGCGCTGATACGCGAGTGGGCCCTCGGCGAGCCGCCCACGGGAGTGCCCCGGGCGGTCGCGGCCGTCTTGAGCCGGCACAGCCCCCCGGCCGCGGTGATGTCCGATTTCCGTCGTCGGCTCCGGGACGAGAGCCGGCGCACTCCGTACCCGGACGAGGAGATCCGGCGACTGCCGGGGTGCGATAGTTCTCGGTTCAGCTAGTTTCCGATAATTTCGGGATTAGTGGAGATATAGCCCCAGTTCAGAGGCATGGCGCTCCGAAATGTTTCGGCATATGCGTTGACATGTTTCGAACGGATTCTCAGAATGATCGCCAACACCCCCCGGGAAGGGAGAGCCCTGGTGATCATCAGCTTAGCCCGCTCAAGGATCCGTTCGAGGGTCGTCGCGCTGGTGGTGGCGGTGACGCTGTCGGCCGCGGGAGCGGTGACGGTAGCCGCCACCGAGGCCGCCGCGGCTGCCGGAAGTGAAAACGAGGGCGCAGACTGCGTAGTGCCCGGCCTGCCCAGTGAGGGATCACTGCCGACCAACTCCAGGCTCCCCGATCCCTTCAGAAAGATGGACGGCACGCGCATCACCACCAAGTCCGAGTGGCGGTGCAGGCGGGAAGAGACCAAGCGGCTGGCGGAGAGGTTCGTCTACGGCGAGAAGCCACCGAAGCCGGCCGGCGTCATGGGCACGGTCTCGAACAGCAACATCACGGTGAACGTGTCCCACAACGGCAGGAGCTCCAGTTTCTCCGCGAGCGTCTCCCTGCCGGGTGGCTCCGGGCCTTTCCCTGCCGTCGTCGTCCTGGGCGGATTCGGCGCGGACACGGCCGCCATCAGATCGGCGGGCGCCGCCGTCATCAACTACGACCCCTACGCGGTGGGGCGGGAGGGCACGCCCAGGAACAACAAGCAAGGCGCCTTCTACAGCATCTACGGCTCCTCGAGCAGCACCGGAGTGCTCGTCGCCTGGGCCTGGGGGGTGAGCCGGATCATCGACGTCATCGAGCAGTCGGGCGGCAACATCCTCAAAGCGGACGCGACCGGCGTCACGGGCTGCTCCCGATTCGGAAAGGGTGCGTTCGTCACCGGTGCGTTCGATCAGCGCATCACTCTGACCATGCCGATCGAGTCGGGTAGCGCCGGCGTTCCCATCTTCCGCGGGATTCCAGGAGAAGGCGCCCAGAGCCTGAGCAGCGCGTACGGAGAGCAGCCGTGGCTGGGCGACGCGTTCGGCTCCTTCACGAGCAGCCCGAACAGGCTGCCGGTGGACACCCACCAGCTGGTGGCCATGGTCGCGCCCCGCGGACTGTTCATCATGGACAACCCGCACATCGCCAACCTGGGTCCCAGATCCGCGAGTGTGGCGGCCCTGGGCGGAGCGGAGGTCTACAAGGCGCTCGGCGCGGGAGCGAACATCACCTACTGGTCCGACGTCCAGGACGGTACGCACTGCGCCAACAGGTCGGAATGGCGCACCCCGTTGCAGCAGAACATCCAGAAATTCCTGCTGAACACGGGCAGCGCCGCCGGCACGATCAGGATCTCCTCCAGAGCGCAGGGCAACCTGGCCGAGTGGAGGGACTGGCAGACCCCGACCCTCGGCGACTCCGGCGGCGACACCACCGCTCCGAGCACGCCCGGCACCCTTGCCGCGTCCAACGTGACCGTCGGCAGCGCCACGCTGACCTGGGCCGCGTCCACCGACCAGGGAGGTTCCGGCCTGGCCGGCTACAACGTCTACAGGGAGCAGGGCGCCACCGACCCGCAACTCGGCCAGTCCACCACCAACTCGACCACCCTCACCGGGCTGACCGCGAACACCCAGTACCAGGTGTACGTACGGGCCCGTGACGGCGCCGGAAACCTGTCAGGCAACTCGCAACCGGTCACGTTCACGACGACCGCCGGGGGCAGTGGCGACACCTCGCCGCCGACGGCCCCGGCAGGCCTGGCCGCCTCGGGGACCACACGTCCACGGGCACGACCCTGGGCTGGACGGCCGCCACGGACGACAACGGCGTCACCGGCTACGACATCCTGCGCGCGCCCGGCGCGAGCGGTGGCACGTTCACCCAGGTCGGCACCTCGGCCACGACCTCGTACGGCGACACGGGCCTGACCCCGAGCACCACCTACCGCTACCAGGTCAGGGCACGGGACGCCGCGGGCAACACCTCGGCGGTCTCGAACACCGCGCAGGTCACCACCCAGCCCGGCTCCTCCACCGGCGGCTGCACGGCCGTTCCGACCGTACAGACCCATTGGGCCACCGGGTACGTCATCCAGCCCCTGACCATCACCAACACCGGCACGTCCGCGATCAACGGATGGACGGTCACCTTCACGCTGCCGGCCGGGCACACGATGGCCGGCTCGTGGAACGGTGCCGTCACCGTCAGCGGACAGACCGTGACCATCAGGAACGCCGCCCACAACGGCACCCTCGCCCCAGGAACCGGCACCACCAGCGTCGGCTTCCAGGTGAACCGCCCGAACGGCAACACCGCGCTTCCGTCCGGATACACCTGCGCCTGACAGCAGCCAGACCCCTGGCCCATCCACCGGGCCAGGGGCTGGCGCGTCAGCGCCCGCCGAACCCGTGGGCTGGCAGGCGCGCATGTCAAGGGTGTGCCGGGGTCAGGTCGGCGGCGATGGGTATGTCGGGGGCGGCGGTGTTGGTGACGACGGCGAGTTCGTGGCCCTTGCGGGTGCTGATCCACTGGCCGCCGATGAGGGGGAGGAGGGCGATGTTGGGGGTGGGGCCGCTCGTCCAGTCCAGGAGCCCCGCGATGGTGGCGAGCCGGGTGCGGCCGATCGCCTCGGCGACCGCGCTCGGCTCTGCCGGATCTGCCGCGGACGTCAAGGCGTGGTGAGCGACCTCGACCAGGGCGTGGGCCAGGCCGAGGGGCTGGAGCCAGGGACGGCCGGTCGCGCGCTGGTAGGAGGCGGCCAGGTCGGCGGCGGTGACGTCGTCCAAGGACGAGCGGTGGGGGTGCCGCGGCGTCCAGTAGACCAGGGTGGCCACCCGCGCCTCGGCGAGGTCGGGGCCGGCGTCGTGGGCGGTGCCGGCATGGGGATAGGTCAGCCACCGCGAACAGGTGATCAACCGGGGGCGCGGCCCGGTCTGCGTGGCCTGGCGGTAGTACAGGGCCAGGTCGGCGGCGGTGGCGGCGCTGGTGACGATGTCGGCACCGTGGCGGTGCAGATGGTCGAGTTGCCCGCACAGATCCGTGGCCGGCTCGCGGTATCCCCCGGGATCGACGAGGGTGTGCCCGCGCCCGATCGCCACCGGCGCGAAGTGGCGGCGGAGCAGCCTGCCCTGCAGATCGTCGTTCCACAGGCAGCCGACCGTCTGCCTGCCGCCCAGCCGTTCCCACATGTCGGCGAACACGTTGGCGATGTCGTCGAGCCCCCAGGCGAAGTGGTAGGTCCAGCGGAAGCGGTGGACCGCGTCGACGGCCCGCGTGTGGAGGTACGCCTGCCAGGGGAAGGTGGTCGACACGCAGGGCACCCGCAGGATCTCGCAGGTCTCCGCCACCACGGGCAGGACCTGGGTGCCGGCCATGGTGATGATCACGCTGGCCCGCTCGACCTCCACCAGCTCGCGAACGGCCTGGCGCGCTCTCGACGGCTCGGACCGGCTGTCGCGGATCGCGACGCGTACGCCGTATCGGCGGTCGCCGTCGCGTACCGGCGGGAGACGCGGGGCGAGGGCGCCGAGGACGAAGGACATCGGGTCGCCGAGCCGGGCGAGCCGGCCGGTCTCGGGGACCACCGCGCCGATCGTGAGTTGCGGGCCGGATCCCATGATCACCTCCGAGAAGGCCGCGGGACGGACGCGCGTGGGCCGATGAGAACGCGTCCGCTTGCTGGAAGCCGAACCTGGCCGGGTGGCCGGGCGGCAAGGGCGGGCCGGAGCACGCGCCAACCCGCCGAGGCCCTCCACGGGGCCCTCGGCGGATGGCTGTCCGGTGCCTAGTTGTGCACGGTGACGCAGGTCGTGCGGCTCATGACCGAGATCGTCTCGTTACCGCAGTTGTTGCTGTGGCCGGAGGCGTTGCGGGCGAAGAGCAGGTTGGACAGAACGCCCCCGCTGGGGCCGGTGTGGTCACCGCCCTTCCCCCGACGGCCCAGGTCCTTGGTGACGCAGGTGCGCTCCTTGAGGACGGCCAGCTTGCCGCTGCCGCAGAGGTTGGCGTGGCCTGAGGAGTTTCGCCCTGAGACGTTGGACAGCAGGCCACCGGGGCCGCCGTCGGTGTCTCCCGCGTGGGCGCCGGCCACGGTGATGGCGGCCGGAGACATCATGATCCCTGCCACTGCCGCCGCGATCACGGCGAAGCGTCGTATGGTCTGCATTTTCTACCTTCGGTGAATGAGGTGTTGATCGGTTGCCGAGCGCCAGGCGCTACTTAGGGTAACAGTTCGACAGCGTATGGTAATGATGGATCAATTCTCCGCCGCCTCAGCGTGAACGCCCGGGCCCACGGCGCCCGCTCGAACGTCAACTCCAGATGGCCGTGGACGGCCACGACGCGAGGTCGGAGAGCATCTGGCGGTCGTGCGTCGCGACGATGACGGCCGCGGGCGTGGTTCGCAGCGCCCCGGTGAGCTCGTCGACGAGCAGCGATGACAGGTGGTTCGTGGGTTCGTCGAGTATCAGCAGGTCAGGCCGCCTGGCCAGGCACAGTGCGAGGTGCAGCCGGCGCTGCTGTCCCTGGGACATCCGCCCCACGGGCGTGCGGAGCGCCTCACGGTCCAGCAGCCCCGTGCTCCCGAGCGGCACCAGGTCGGCCTCGGTCACCTCGCCCTGTGCCACGAGCGTCGCGACATGCCTGCGGTACACCTCGTGCGCCTGCAGATCGACCGGCCACGCGGGCACTTCCTGCGAGAGGTACGCGATCCTGGCGCCGGCGGACCGGCGTACCGCGCCGGTCGACGGGGTGATGTCGCCGGTCAGGACCCCGAGCAGGGTCGACTTGCCTGCGCCGTTCCGGCCGGTGACGAGGAGCCGGTCGCCGCCGTCGACGTCCAGCGTGACCGGCACGCCCAGGCGCCCCGCGACCGTCACCTCGTCGCACCGCAGGATCGGCAGGCCACGGCGGGTCCGCAGCCGCGGCCACTGCAACGACAGCGGCGGCTGCGGCACCGTCACCCGATGCGCCTCCAGGACCTCCTGTTTGCGCCTCAGGCCCTGGACGATCCCCGGGGCGTGCGACTGGCGCTGGTGCTTGCCCGTCCCCTTGTCCGGCCGCCATCCCGTGGTGAGCCGGTTTCGAGCCTCCTGTACGGCCTGGGCCAGCCTGGCGTGCTCCGCCTGCTGGGCCTCGTACTCCTGAACCCATCGCTCCCGTTCACGGCGGCGGCCCTCCCGCCAGCCCGCGTACCCGCCGGCGAACACCCGGGGACGACCGTCCTCGCTCGGGTCCAGGTCGAGGAACTCGTCGGCCACCTCGCGCAGCAGGGCACGGTCGTGAGTGACGATCGCCAGCCCGCCCGCCCGTGACCGCAGGGAGGCGGTCAGGAAGTCCAGGCCGCCGGCGTCGAGATGGTTGGTCGGCTCGTCCAGTAGCAGGACGTCATGGCTGCCGCCGAGCACGCACGCCAGGCGTACGCGATAACGCTCGCCGACGGACAGCGTGGCCAGTTGCCTGTCACGGTCAGTGCACGCGTCGAGTCCTTCGAGGGCGACGTCGACCCGGCGTTCCGCGTCCCATGCGTCGAGGCGCATGGCGGCGTCGAGCGCGGCCGCGTAGAGAGCGTCCGCGCTCTCGTCGCCTCTTTCCAGGCCCGCGGCGGCGCGGTCCAGCGCGTGCAGGGCCAGGTGCGAGACGTGCACCGACTCGGCGACCAGGGTGCCGACGGTCTCTCCCGCGTGGGCGCGCAGGGACTGGTGGACCACGCCGACCGTGCCCACGCGCTCGACCTGGCCGTCGTCGGGCGCGAGGTCGCCGGAGAGCAGGCGCAGCAGCGTCGTCTTGCCCCGGCCGTTCTCACCCACGACGGCCAGCCGCGACCGGTGGGAGACGGTCACGTCGACATCGGACAACACGGGACGGCCGCCGAGTACGACCCGGATCCCGCGGGCGGCGAGATGAGCGCTCGTCCCGGCCGGCAGGCGACCGGTCGTGCTCAGTTCGGCGAGAAGTTCTTGCATCGACCGGCCGGACAACGGCCGATCGTTCGAGGGCGATGCCTCCACAGTTGTGCTCCACAGTTCGCTCCGGAACCGGGCAGCACGAAGAAGCCGCCCGGTACGACTACCGCGACGGCGGACACACGAGAAGAAAGCTCAGCGCCGCGCCGTCAGGCGCGACGGCGGGGCTTCATGAAGCCAACACTGTGGTACATGCGCCTCATGCTACACACCCTTCTGGTCTGCCACAGTTTCTAGAATCCGATTCCACTATCTGTTGACACGTGCGGGGGCGAGTCTCATTCTGGAAACAGTTCCTAGACGTGGATTCTAGAAATTTGCCAGGAGGCGGCTGTGGACTTCTCACTCACCCCCGAGGAACGGCAGATCCGCGACACCGTCCGGTCCTTCGTGGAGAAGGAGATCATGCCGCTGGAGCCGGAGGTCCTGCGCAACGAGCGCGAAGGCCGGCCGGCGCTCGACCCCGACGTGCTGCGCGACCTGCGCGCCAAGGCCAGGAAGTCTGGTTTCTGGGGCATCAACACCCCCGAGGAGTACGGCGGCGCGGAGCTCGGCCCGATCATGTCCGCGATCATCGCCATGGAGATCGGCAGGACGTTCGTGCCGTTCTCGTTCGGCGGCAGCGCGGACAACATCCTCTACGCGGGCACCGACGAGCAGAAGCGGCGTTACCTCATCCCGACCATCGAGGGCGAGCGGCGCTCCTGCTTCGCCATCACCGAGCCGGGCGCGGGCTCCGACGCCCGCAACATCCGCACCAGGGCCGTCAGGGACGGCGCCGAGTGGGTGATCAACGGGGAGAAGACGTTCATCACCGGCGGGAGCGAGGCGGACTTCGTCATGGTGTTCGCCGTGGCCGAGCCGTACGGGGTGACCTGTTTCCTGGTGGACAGGGACATGGGGTGGAAGTCCGAGCCGATCCCGACCATGGGCCAGTGGGGGCCGGCGGCGCTGGTGTTCCAGGACGTGCGGGTGCCCGAGGAGAACATCCTGGGCGAGCTCGGCAAGGGCTTCGAGCTGGCCATGCAGTGGATCGGCCAGGGACGTTACATGATCCCGGCACGGGCCATCGGCTCGGCAGAGCGGATGTTGCAGATGGCCGTCGACTACGCCAAGATCCGCAAGTCCATGGGCCAGGCCATCTCGGAGTACCAGGCCATCCAGTGGATGATCGCCGACTCGCAGGTGGAGATCGAGGCGGCGAAGTGGCTGACGCTGTACGCGGCGTGGCGGGTGGGCGAGGGCATGGACGCCAGGCACGCCTCGTCGATCGCCAAGCTCAACGGGGCCGTGATGGCCAACCAGGTCGTCGACCGGGTGCTGCAGATTCACGGGGGTATGGGGTATACGAAGGAGTTGCCGATCGAGCGGTGGTACCGGGAGTTGCGGCTGTTGCGCATCTTCGAGGGGACGGATGAGATCCAGCGGCGTACGATCGCCCGCAACCTGATCAAGGGCAACGTCCGCCTGGGCACGATCGGGGAGTGACATGTCGGTCGCAGAGTTGTTCAACCCCCGATCGGTCGCGCTGGTGGGGGCCACGGACAAGTCGGGGTGGTCGATCAGCACCCTGGCCAACCTGCGTACGCACGGCTTCCCCGGGCCGGTCCACCTGGTGAACCCGCGCGGCGGCGTCGTGCACGGCGAGCCCGCCTACACCAGCTTGTCCGCCATTCCGGAGCCGGTGGACCTGGCGTACGTCATGGTGCCGACGAAGGCGGTGCTGCCGGTGCTGCGGGAGGGCGCCAAGCTCGGCATCCGCAGCTACGTCATCCTCACGGCCGGCTTCGGGGAGGCGGGTCCGGAGGGCGCCGTGATGGAGGCGGAGCTCGCCGGCTTCGTCAGGGAGAACGGGCTGACGATCCTCGGGCCGAACGGCAACGGCTACATCAACGCCGCCGCCGGCATCACCCCGTACGGGCTGCCCTTCCAGCCGCCGCTGCTGCGCGGCTCGATGGGTGTGGTGCTGCAGAGCGGCGCCCTGGCCAGCTCGGTCCTGGCCTTCGCCCGGTCCCGCAACATCGGCATCAGCCTGCTCACCTCGATGGGCAACGAGACGACGCTGACCGTCACCGACGTGATGGAGTATCTGGTCGACGACCCGGCCACCACCTCGATCGCGCTGTTCCTGGAATCGGTGCGCAACCCGGCGGAGTTCGCGCGGGTCGCCCGGCGGGCGCTGCTGGCGGGCAAGCCCGTGGTCGCACTGAAGATCGGGCGTAGCGCGCTCGCCTCGCACACCGCTCAGGCCCACACCGGCGCGCTGGTGGGCGACGACCGCGTGATCGACGCCGCGTTCCGTCAGCTCGGCGTCCTGCGGGTGCGCTCGATCGAGGACCTCATCATCACCGCGGGCCTGCTGGCGGAGACGGGGCCGCTGCCGGGGCGGCGGATCGGCGTGGTCACCCCGTCTGGCGGCGCGTCGGAGATCATCGCGGACCGGGCGGAGGACGAAGGGCTGGAGCTGCCGCCGTTCGCGCCGGAGACCGTCGCCAAGCTCGAACAGATCGTGCCCGTCTTCGGGACCGTGCAGAACCCGCTGGACGTCACGGGGTACGTCCTCATCGACCGCACGCTGCTCGGCCGTGCCCTGGAGGCCGTGTCGGGCGACCCGGGAATCGATGCGATCATGCTGCTGTCGGAGCAGCCGCGCGTCGCCACGCGGGAGCCGGCCGCCATCGTGGCGGCGTACACGGCCAACGCCAAGCTGATCGCGGAATCGCCCGTCCCCGTCGTCGTGGTGTCGAACGTTCTCACCGACGTGACCGAGTTCGGCCGGACCGTTCAGGAGCAGACGGGTTTCCCGCACGTGGCCGGGGGGATCGAGCACGGGCTCAACGCCATCGGGGCCGCCGCCCGTTGGTCGGAGGCCCACCGGGCCGCGCTGGCGGCGGAGGCGGCCGTCCCGCCCCCGATCCCGCCCGTCCGGCACGTGGACGGGGCGACCGGCGTCTGGGCCGAGCACCGCGCCGCGGCGCTGCTCGGCGCGGCGGGGATTCCGGTGGTGCCCTCCGGCCTGGCCCACGACGAGGACGCGGCGGTGGCGGCGGCCGATCGCTTCGGATATCCGGTCGTGCTCAAGGCCGCGGCCGAGGGGCTGGGGCACAAGAGCGACATCGGCGGCGTACGCCTCGGCCTGGCGGGACCCGTTCAGGTGCGCCTGGCGTACCGAGAGGTGGTCGCCGCCGTGGGCGCGCGCTCGACCGGGCAGGTGGGCGCGCTGGTCCAGCCGCAGCGCACCGGCGGGGTCGAACTCCTCGTGGGCGTCGTCCGCGACCACGCCTGGGGGCTCACCCTGGCGGTGGGGCTGGGCGGGCTATGGGTCGAGATC
>NZ_JADOGI010000095.1 GCF_015645445.1 Nonomuraea cypriaca
GTGGACGGAGCAGGCGCAGCGACGCGGTGCGGGCCTCGGGCGGGCGGCGCCGGGTCAGCGGCTGGAGCGGGGGCGGCGGCGCTTGGCGGCGTCGCGCCGCTCCAGCCACCACTCGGCCAGCAGCAGCGGCAGGACCCAGCCCAGCCAGGCGCCCATGGCCGACACCGTGCTCGCCAGCAGGGCCTCGTCGCCGTGGAACGTCGTGTCCAACTGCGGCGAGAGCAGGATGGTGAACACCGCGCCCCAGAGGCGGTTGGTCATGATGGACATGGTCAGGGCGAAGCTGCGCACCATCCACCGGCGATGATCGACGAACCTGCGCTGCCTGGCCATCCGCCAGCCGGCCAGCGTGCAACCCAGCCACAGGAGGGCCAACAGGACGTTGCTGGCCATCGTGACGGGGCCGAAGGGGGTGGCGATGCCTGCCACCAGGCCCAGCAGGCCGCCGGGGAGGCAGCCGCCGAAGACGTACACGCGGCCGATCAGGCGGTGCGCCCTCGGATGACGCTGCCTGAACCACGGCCAGATCTGCAGGCAGCACGTGATCATCGCGATGGACCTGAAGACGACGTGCGAGGACAGCACCACGAAGTGCGGCGGGAAGAAGTCCGGGGCAGGCACCCGCGACCGGCTCGGGTCCATGGACACGTAGGCCGGCAGGGAGAACGCGACGAACGCGACCGCCACCACCGCCAGCGGCGCCACCCAGGGACGGCGCCACCAGCGAGGCCGGGACGGCTTGGACGGGGCTGCGGGCGGCCGTGCCGCGGAAAGAGTCATCGACGCCACGCTGCGCGTCGCCGCTGACCGCGGGCTTACCACCCGCTGACCGGACCGAGGGGTGCCGCCCATAAAATCGGACTCATGGTAACGGCCTGACCTGCCGGAGGTCAGCGCGCCGGGGGAGGGTCGGCAATTCATGACGGTTACGGAGCGGGGGTCAGCCATGCCCGGAAACGGGTCCACCGATGGGGTGGGACGGCGTGAGGCGCTGGGGGCGGCCGGGATCGCGGCGTGCGGACTGGCGCTCGCGGGATGCGGCGCGAGCGAGACGAAGGCGCCCGGCATCAAGGGCAAGGTCATCGCCAAGACGGCCGACGTGCCCGTGGGCGGTGGCCTGCTGGTCGAGGACATGAAAGTCGTGGTGACGCAGCCCGCGCAGGGCGTCTACAAGGCGTTCAGCTCGATCTGCACGCACAAGGGTTGCGCGGTAGGCACGCCGAAGGACAACACCATCAGGTGCGCCTGCCACGGCAGCGAGTTCGCCGCCGACAGCGGCGCGGCGACCAAGGGCCCGGCCACCGCCCCGCTGGCCTCCTTCCAGGTCAGGGTCGAGGGCGACGGCATCGTGGTGGTGTGAACAGGTAATTGTGCGTAGTCACCGGGATTTGGCTCAGCCAGGCTGAACCGGCGCGAGGGCGCTGGCCGTACCTGAAGTTGAAACGATCCTGGGAGGACGCACCATGACGGAAACGACGCGCCGGACGCTGGTCGTCAGTGCTGGAGGCGCCGGACTGGCGGCGGTTCTGACGGCGTGCGCGAGCTACGGTTCGCCGACGTCGGAGGCGAACGCGGCGCCGCAGAATGAGGAACCGTCGTCCGACGCCCCGAAGAAGAAGAGCGCGAAGAAGCCCAAGGCGCTGGCCGACACCAGCGACATCCCGTCGGGCGGCGGCAGGGTGTTCGAGGGCCAGAAGGTCGTCGTCACCCAGCCGGTGGAGGGCGAGTTCAAGGCGTTCACCGCCGTCTGCACGCACAGTGGGTGCACGGTCGCCAGCGTCTCGAACGGGGCGATCAACTGTCCGTGCCATGGCAGCAAGTTCAAGATCGAGGACGGCTCGGTCGCGAACGGTCCCGCGAGCGACCCGCTCGAGGAGAAGGAGATCGAGGTCGACGGCGGCAAGATCAGGCTGATTTAGTGTTTATCTCATGGATTTCTCACCCACGTACGATTGGGTGAGCCGCATGGATGATGACCTTCGAAGCCGCCGGACAGTGTTCGCGACCGTTGGGGCGGGTGGCCTGGCCCTGACGCTCACGGCCTGCGGCGGCAGTACCGACACCGCACAGCCCGCCGGCACCGCCGGATCGAGCGCACCGGAGTCCAGCGCACCGGAGTCGAGCGCGCCGGAGTCGAGTGCGCCGCAGGCCGGTGGCGCGCTGGGCAGCACCGCCGACGTCCCCGTCGGCGGCGGCATGGTCTTCAAGGATCAGAAGATCGTGGTCACACAGCCCACGTCGGGCGAGTTCAAGGCGTTCAGCGCCGTCTGCACGCACAAGGGGTGCACGGTGGGCGACGTCGCCGACGGGACGATCAACTGTCCGTGCCACGGCAGCAAGTTCGGCATCGCCGACGGCGCGGTGGCCGGCGGGCCCGCCGAGAAGCCGCTGCCGGAGCAGCAGATCACGGTCGAGGGCGACCAGATCATGCTCGCGTAGTGATGGGGCTCGTCAGGCCGGTGGACGTGGTGTTCGCCGGGACTGCCGTGATGCCTGTTGTGACAGGGTGAGGACCCCGTCGTGCCCGGTGCAAGGCGCGGCGGGCCACCTTGTCGGTGCGGGCTACTAGGCTTTGAATGTGGCGAGATCAGCGGGCAGCACCTTGAGTTTCCGGCCCAAGCCGGGATCGATCCCCGATTCCCCCGGGGTCTACCGGTTCAGGGACGCGCACGGCCGGGTGATCTACGTGGGCAAGGCGAAGAGCCTGCGTCAGCGGCTCAACTCGTACTTCGCCGACTTCTCCGCGCTTCACCCGCGCACGCAGTCGATGCTGACCACGGCCGCCGACGTCGACTGGACCGTCGTCGGCACCGAGGTCGAGGCGCTGCAGCTCGAATACTCCTGGATCAAGGAGTTCGACCCGCGCTTCAACGTGAAATACCGCGACGACAAGTCCTATCCCTATCTCGCGGTCACCATGGGGGAGGACTTCCCGCGCGTGCAGGTCATGCGCGGGGCCAAGCGCAAGGGCACCCGCTATTTCGGGCCCTACTCGCACGCTTGGGCCATTCGTGAGACGGTCGACCTGCTGCTGCGGGTCTTCCCCGTACGCACGTGCAGCGCGGGGGTGTTCAAGCGGGCCGGGCAGATCGGCCGCCCCTGCCTGCTCGGCTACATCGACAAGTGCTCGGCGCCCTGCGTCGGCCGGGTCACCCCGGAGGAGCACCGCGACCTGGCCGAAGACTTCTGCGACTTCATGGCGGGCAACTCCAGCCGGTTCATCAAACGGCTGGAGAAGGACATGCGCGACGCGGCCGGTGAGCAGGAATACGAGCGGGCGGCCCGGCTGCGCGACGACATCCAGGCGCTCCAGCGCGCCCTGGAGAAGCAGGCGGTCGTGCTCGGGGACGCCACCGACGCCGACGTGATCGCGCTGGCCGAGGATCCGCTCGAAGCCGCCGTGCAGGTCTTCTACGTGCGCGGCGGCCGCATCCGCGGCCAGCGCGGGTGGGTGGTCGACAAGATCGAGGAGACCACGCCGGGCCAGCTGGTCGAGCAGTTCCTGCTGCAGATGTACGCCGAGGCGGGCGCCGAGTCGATGCCGCGCGAGGTGCTCGTGCCCGCGCTGCCGCCCGACAACGACGCCGTCATCGAACTGCTGTCGGAGCAGCGGCGCGCCCGCGTCGAGGTCCGCGTGCCGCAGCGCGGCGACAAGCGCTCGCTGATGGAGACCGTCGAGCGCAACGCCAAGGAGTCGCTCGCGCAGCACAAGGTCCGCAGGGCGAGCGACCTGACCACGCGGAGCAAGGCGTTGCAGGAGATCGCCGACGCGCTGGAGCTCGATCAGGCGCCGCTGCGCATCGAGTGCTACGACGTCTCCCACCTGCAGGGCGAAAACGTCGTGGCGTCGATGGTGGTGTTCGAGGACGGCCTGGCGCGCAAGAGCGAATACCGGCGCTTCGCCGTCAAGACCAAGGAAGGCGACGTCGCCTCGATCCACGAGGTGATCCTCCGGCGGTTCCGCCGTTACCTGGAGGAACGCTCGGCCACCGGCGAGCTGGCACCCGACGACGAGGACGGCCACGGACCCATCGACCCCGAGACCGGCAAGCCGCGCAAGTTCGCCTACCCGCCCAACCTGGTCGTGGTCGACGGCGCGGGGCCGCAGGCGGCGGCCGCTCAGCGGGCGCTCGACGAACTCGGCGTCGACGACGTGGCCGTGTGCGGGCTGGCCAAGCGGCTGGAGGAGGTGTGGTTGCCCGGCGACGACCAGCCGGTGATCATGTCCAGGTCGAGCGAAGGCCTCTACCTGCTGCAGCGCGTGCGGGACGAGGCACACAGGTTCGCCATCACCTACCATCGTTCCAAGAGGTCGAAGACGGTGAAGGAGAGCGCGCTCGACGGCGTTCCCGGGCTCGGCCCGGCACGCAGGCAGGCGCTGCTCAAGCACTTCGGCTCGGTGAAGAAGCTGCGCGCGGCCACGTCCGCCGAGATCTGCGAGGTGCCCGGCATCGGCCCGTCCCTCGCCGAGACCATCGTGTCCACGCTCAAGGGGGACTCGCCGTGACCTCGCCAGGAGCGTTGTTCGCTCGCGGCGGCATGGGCGGGTCGCGCCTGGCGGCTCGGCTATGGTGGGTGGTGCCGCGATGACCAGGCGGAGTCCGCGGGGCGGCGGCCGTGCCCGGGTGGCATGGCGGGTGATCAACCGGCGTCTCGAGTGCGTCGCCGGCGGATGGCACCGGCCGGAGAGGGCGTTGAGATGAGCATCCGTGGGGCGGCACCGGTGCCCATGGTGATGGACGGAGTGAGACGATGAGCACCGACCCGGCGTTCGTCATCGTCACCGGCATGTCCGGGGCGGGGCGCAGCACCGCGGCCAAAGCGCTCGAGGACCTGGGCTGGTTCGTCATCGACAACCTGCCGCCCGGGCTGCTGTTCGCGATGGCGGAAGAGGCGGGCAAGGTCAAGCTGGCCGCGGACAAGGTAGCGGCCGTCGTCGACGTGCGCAGCCTGGCCTTCACCACCGACCTCAACGCGGCCATCGAGGAGCTCGAAGGGCGCGGCGTGCGGGTGCGGGTGGTGTTTCTCGAGGCCAGTGACGAGGAGCTGGTACGCAGGTTCGAAAACGTCCGCAGGCCGCATCCGCTGCAGGGCGAAGGGCGGCTGGTCGACGGGATCACCCGCGAGCGGGGCATCCTGCGCGAGGTCAGGGCCAACGCCGACCTGGTGATCGACACCTCCTCGCACAACGTCCACGACCTGCGTGGCAAGATCGTCGCGTACTTCGGCGGGGAGGACCGGCCGGGGCTGCGGCTCAACGTGGTGTCGTTCGGATTCAAGTACGGACTGCCGGTCGACGCCGACCTCGTCGTCGACTGCCGGTTCCTGCCCAACCCCCACTGGGTGCCCGAGCTGCGGCCGATGAACGGGCTCGACACCGCCGTCCGCGACTACGTGCTGGGTCAGCCGGGGGCCAAGGAGTTCCTCGACGCGTACGAAGAGGTCCTGCAGGTGGTCGCCGCCGGGTATGCGCGCGAGGGCAAGAGCTACGCCACGCTGGCGGTGGGCTGCACGGGCGGCAAGCACCGCAGCGTGGCCATGGCCGAGCAGGTCGCCGCCCGCCTGCGCGACCGCGGGATGGAGGTCCAGGTGAGCCACCGGGATGTGGGGCGGGAGTGACCGATGAGGGCTTCGACGCAGGCGCCACCTACCTGAGTGACGGGCCGTTCGCCGTCAGCGGGACGCACCCCGGATTCGGGCCGCGTGTGGTCGCGCTGGGCGGCGGGCACGGGCTGTTCGCGTCCCTGTCGGCCTTACGGGTCGTCACCGACCGGCTGACCGCCGTGGTGACCGTCGCCGACGACGGCGGGTCCAGCGGACGGCTGCGCCGCGAGCTCGGCGTGCTGCCTCCCGGCGACCTGCGGATGGCGCTGGCCGCGCTGTGCGGCGACGACGAGTGGGGCAGCACCTGGAGCGAGGTCGTGCAGCACCGTTTCCGCAGCGAGGGCGAGCTGCACGGGCACGCCGTCGGCAACCTGCTGATCGTGGCGCTGTGGGAGTTGCTCGGCGACCCCGTGGCCGGGCTCGACTGGGTCGGCCGGCTGCTGGGCGCGCACGGCAGAGTGCTGCCGATGGCCTCGGTGCCGCTCGACATCGTCGCCGAGGTGGAGCTGGACGGCGTCGTCTCGACCGTACGCGGGCAGGTGGCGTGCGCCCTGACGCCCGGCCGGGTGCAGGCGATCTCCCTGGTGCCAGAAGACCCGCCGGCGCGGCCCGAGGCGGTCGCGGCGGTGCGGGAGGCCGACTGGGTGGTGTTCGGGCCGGGATCATGGTTCACCAGCGTGTTGCCGCATCTCAAGGTGCCCGAGTTGGCCAGGGCGCTGCACGAGACCAGGGCCAGGCGGCTGGTCACGCTCAATCTGGCGCCCCAGCCGGGCGAGACCGACGACTTCTCCCCCCAGCAGCATCTGGAGGTGCTCAGGCAGCACGCTCCCGATCTGTCGATCGACGTCGTACTCGCCGACACCGGGATCGTCGACGACCCCGGCGCGCTGGAGAAGGCCGCCGCCGCGCTCGGCGCGCGGCTTGTCATGGCCGACGTGGCGGCCGGTGACGGCTCGCCGAAGCATGACCCACGACGTCTTGCCTCGGTCCTGGACGAGATTTTCCTCCAGAAGCGTTGATCCTGGTCGGCGCGGTGCGAAGGTGCGAGAGACTGACGGGAGCCGGTCTGAATGGGGGAGAGGACTCACGCTTATGGCGATGACAGGTGTGGTGAAGGACGAATTGAGCCGCCTGCCGGTGCTGAAGCCGTGCTGCCGCAAGGCGGAGGTTTCCACGCTGCTGCGGTTCGCCAGCGGCCTGCACCTGGTGGGCGGGCGCATCGTGATCGAGGCGGAGCTCGACACCAACGCCACCGCACGGCGGCTGATCAAGGACATCGGAGAGGTGTTCGGCCACAAGGCCGAGGTGCTCGTACTCGCGCCCGCCGGGCTGCGCAAGGGCTCGCGCTACGTGGTGCGCGTCTACCGCGACGGTGAGGCGCTGGCCCGGCAGACGGGTCTCATCGACAACCACGGCCGCCCGGTGCGCGGCCTGCCCCGTCAGGTGGTGGCGGGCGCCTCCTGCGACGCCGAGGCCGCCTGGCGCGGCGCCTTCCTGGCGCACGGCTCGCTGACCGAGCCGGGGCGCTCGATGTCGCTCGAGGTCACCTGCCCGGGGCCGGAGGCGGCACTGGCGCTCGTCGGCTCGGCGCGGCGGCTGAAGATCCACGCCAAGGCGCGCGAGGTGCGCGGCGTGGACCGGGTCGTGGTGCGCGACGGCGACGCGATCAGCGCGCTGCTCACCCGGCTGGGGGCGCATGACAGCGTCCTGGCCTGGGAGGAGCGCCGGATGCGCCGCGAGGTGCGGGCCACCGCCAACCGGCTGGCCAACTTCGACGACGCCAACCTGCGGCGCTCCGCCCGTGCGGCGGTGGCGGCGGGGGCGCGGGTGCAGCGGGCGCTGGAGATCCTCGGGGACGAGGCGCCCGAGCATCTGGTGGTGGCCGGGCGGCTGCGGGTGGAGCACAAGCAGGCGTCGCTGGAGGAGTTGGGGCAGATCGCCGACCCGCCGCTGACCAAGGACGCGATCGCGGGGCGCATCCGGCGACTCCTGGCAATGGCCGACAAACGAGCCTCCGACCTGGGCATCCCCAATACCGAAGCGAACCTTACCGTCGACATGCTCGCCCCGTAGCCAGTGCTTTGCGTGGGTGGGGCCCGACGTGCTGGTGGGGTGGCTGTCTGTCGTCGGTGTTGCCCGGTGTGATGGGGGTCTTGATTTTTTACGCCGGCGCGGTGGGCCGCACGCGCCGACGTGGGGGGGCCGTCTGTCATGGCCGGTCGTGAAGGCTCACGGGCTGGTCGCCGTGACGACGCGCATCCTTGGCCGGGTCCGGGGTTTCCTGGCACTTGTTGAAGCGGTGTTCACTTGCCGGCCCGGTGTCGTCGTCCGAATCGTACGGGCGTCGGCGCCGGGTGCCGGCCATGGATGCTGGGTGGCCTTGTGGGTCGATCGTGCTAGGTGAGGTCCCTGTGGGTTAGCCGCGGGTGGGCTTGCGGGGGGTGAAGAGGTCGGCTGTGGGTTGCTGGGCGGGTTCGAATGGTGCGCGGTAGTCCGGGGTGTCCTCCTTTTCCGGTGACTTCGCGGGCTCCTCGCGGGCGCGGCGTACGCGGCGTACGCGCAGGGCGACCAGTACGAGTGCGGCCAGGGCGGCCACGCCTGTGGAGAGCCAGAGCGGCCAGGTTTGGTCGAAGCCCTGCGTGAGGATCGAGGACGCGGCCACGAAGATCCTCGGGAAGGCGCCGATCGCGTCCCCCGCGAACGCCATCCTGGACGCCGCCACGCCTCCGACGAAGCCCGCCGCGACGCCCCCGCCGCCGAGGATCGCCGCCATCAACGGCACCGTCAGGCCGCCTGGCCGTACGAGACTCACCGCCAGCGCGACCATCAGGCCGGTCACGAGGCCGAGAGCGGTGAGGAGCGGTATCCCGTCGCCGCTCCACATGACCGCCGGCAGGCGGTCCTGAAAGTAGATCGCCGAGCCGACGACGGTCGCGCCGACGAGCATGGCGACGACCCCGCTGATCAGGCCCGCGACCAGGCCCGACCGGTTATGTGACATCTCATCCCCCAGAAATGCACGGATTTACTCCGACGAGTCGGGCACTTTACTCGAACCTCGCAAAATGTGTCTCCGGAACGGCGATTCACAGTGCGGGGGCTGAAGTGGTCTAAACCAATTTGAGTCCGATAAGGTTCGTGGTTGAGGTTCCAGCCCGCCATCTGTTCGAGGAGATCGGTTCCCGTGAGCATTCGCGTAGGCGTCAACGGCTTCGGCCGCATCGGTCGCAACTTCTGGCGCGCCGTCGCCGCCAGTGGCAAGGACATCGAGATCGTCGCGGTCAACGACCTGACCGACAACGCGACGCTCGCGCACCTGCTGAAGTACGACAGCATCCTTGGCCGGCTGCCCTACGAGGTCAAGGCCACGAGCGACGAGATCACGGTCGACGGCAAGTCGATCAAGGTCTTCGCGGAGCGTGACCCGGGCAAGCTGCCGTGGGGTGAGCTCGGCGTCGATGTCGTGCTGGAGTCGACCGGGCTGTTCACCGACGCCACCAAGGCCAAGGTGCACGCCGACAACGGCGCGAAGAAGGTCATCATCTCCGCTCCGGCGAAGAACGAGGACGTCACGATCGTGATGGGCGTCAACGACACGGCCTACGACCCCGCCAGCCACACGATCATCTCCAACGCCTCCTGCACCACCAACTGCCTGGCGCCGATGGCCAAGGTCCTGCACGACACCTTCACCATCGAGAAGGGTCTGATGACCACCATCCACGCCTACACGCAGGACCAGAACCTGCAGGACGGCCCGCACAAGGACCTGCGCCGCGCCCGCGCCGCCGCGCTCAACGTGGTGCCCACCTCCACCGGCGCCGCCAAGGCCATCGGCCTGGTCCTGCCCGAGCTCAAGGGCAAGCTCGACGGCTTCGCCATGCGCGTGCCGATCCCCACGGGCTCGGCCACCGACCTGACCGTCGACCTCGGCCGGGACGTCACGGTGGACGAGGTCAACGCCGCGGTCAAGGCCGCCGCCGATGGCCCGCTCAAGGGCATCATCAGCTACACCGAGGACGAGATCGTCTCCTCCGACATCGTCACCGACCCCGCCTCCTGCATCTTCGACTCCGGTCTGACGAAGGTCATCGGCAACCAGGTCAAGGTCGTCGGCTGGTACGACAACGAGTGGGGCTACTCCAACCGCATCGCCGACCTGATCGAGCTGGTGGGCCGCGACCTCTGACCCCCGGCGCGGGCGCCACGGGTCCCGGGCATCATCCGGCGAAGTGCCGTCGCCAGGAGCGTTGCCACCGTAGCGACGCCCGAAGGCGGCGGCATTGTGGCGACCGAGCCGGCCTCACGGCGTGAGGCCATGGACAGGTGAGGGAGTGCCGTCGTCTGGAGGAGGAGCGCCGGGAGCGAAGCGACCAGAGCGACGGAGGAAGGCGGCGGCATTTGGCGACCGGGCCAGCCTCACGGAGTGAGGCCATGAATACTGCAACAGGAGCATGAGCATGCGCACGCTCGACGATCTCGATGTGAAGGGGCGGCGCGTGCTCGTGCGCGCCGACCTCAACGTTCCCCTCGACGGGGAGACGATCACCGACGACGGACGCATCCGCGCGTCGGTGCCGACCATCAAGGCGCTGACCGGCCGGGGCGCCAAGGTCGTGGTCTGCGCCCACCTGGGCCGGCCCAAGGGCCAGGTCAACCCGAAATACTCACTCAAGCCGGTGTCCGCGCGGCTCGGCGAGTTGCTCGGACAGGACGTGGCCTGCGCCGCCGACGTGGTGGGCGACAGTGCCGTGGCCGTGGTCGAGTCGCTCCAGGACGGCCAGGTGGCGCTGCTGGAGAACCTCCGCTACGAGCCGGGCGAGGAGTCCAAGGACGACGCCGAGCGGTCCGCGTTCGCGCAGAAGCTGGCCGGGCTGGCTGAGCTCTACGTGGGCGACGGCTTCGGCGCGGTGCACCGCAAGCACGCCAGCGTCTACGACGTGCCCAAGCTGCTGCCGCACGCGGCGGGCGGGCTCGTCGTGGCCGAGGTGGAGGTGCTGAGGACGCTGACGGAGAAGCCCGAGCGGCCCTACGTGGTCGTGCTGGGCGGCGCGAAGGTCTCCGACAAGCTCGGCGTCATCGCCAACCTGCTGACCAAGGTCGACCGGCTGCTGATCGGCGGCGGCATGACCTACACCTTCCTCAAGGCCCAGGGTCACGAGGTAGGCCGGTCGATGCTCCAGGAAGACCAGGTCGACCAGGTGCGGGGCTTCATCCAGGACGCGGCGGAGCGCGGCGTGGAGCTGGTGCTGCCGGTCGACGTGCTGGCCGCGACCCACTTCGACCCCGGCGCCGAGCACGAGGTGGTCGAGGCCACCGCGATCCCGGCCGACCGAGAGGGGCTCGACATCGGGCCCAGGACGCGCGAGTTGTTCGCCGCCAAGCTGGCGGATGCCCGTACGGTGTTCTGGAACGGGCCGATGGGCGTGTTCGAGTTCGACGCGTTCGCGGGCGGCACCAGGGCGGTGGCCGAGGCGCTGATCGGCTCCGGCGGCTACACCGTGGTGGGCGGTGGCGACTCGGGCGCCGCGATCAGGAAGTTCGGCCTGCCCGAGGATAGTTTTTCGCACATCTCCACCGGTGGCGGCGCCAGCCTCGAATATCTTGAGGGTAAGTCCCTCCCCGGACTCGCCGCCCTGGAGGAGTGAGTTGACGACATGGAGCGACCCCGGCGCGGCAATCGACGAGGAGCGGTGAGAAACCGATGACGACGCGTAAGCCGCTCATCGCGGGCAACTGGAAGATGAACCTCAACCACTTCGAGGCCATCAAGCTGGTCCAGCAGCTGGCCTTCGCGCTGGGCGACAAGGACTTCAACAAGGTCGACGTCGCCGTCCTGCCGCCGTTCACCGACCTGCGCAGCGTGCAGACGCTGATCGACGGCGACAAGCTCAGGATCGTGTACGGCGCCCAGGACCTGTCCCAGCACGACGGCGGCGCCTACACCGGCGACGTGTCCGGAGTCATGCTGGCCAAGCTCGGTTGCACCTATGTCACGGTCGGCCACTCCGAGCGGCGGCAGTATCACGGCGAGGACGAGGACCTGGTCAACGCCAAGGTCCAGGCCGCCTACCGGCACTCGCTGACCCCGATCCTCTGCCTGGGAGAGGGGCTCGCGGTGCGCCAAGAGGGTGGCCACATCGCGCACAGTCTCGGCCAACTCGACGGCGCCCTGCGCAAAATCACAGCGGAGCAGGCAAAATCGATAGTGGTGGCCTACGAACCGGTGTGGGCGATCGGCACCGGCGAGGTGGCCACCCCTGAGGACGCCCAGGAGGTCTGCGGAGCACTGCGAGTGAGACTCGCCGAGCTCTACGACCCCGAAGTGGCCTCTGCCGTCCGTATCCTTTACGGTGGCTCGGTCAAGTCAGGCAATATCGCAGGGATCATGGCTCAGCCGGATGTCGATGGCGCGCTCGTGGGCGGTGCCAGTATCAACGCCGGGGAGTTCACGAAGATCTGCCGTTTCTCCGATATGCCCGGCTAACTGAGTCGTTCTGGGGGTGCGACTTGACACCAGGCCGTACCCTCAAGAAGCAAGTCTGAATCGTCACGCGTAACAGAGCATTGAAGGAACAGGCATACCGTGGAACTCGGAATCTCTATCGCCCTCATCCTGGCGAGCCTTCTCATGATCCTGCTCGTCCTGCTCCACAAGGGCAAGGGTGGTGGCCTGTCTGACATGTTCGGCGGCGGATTCTCGTCGAACTTCGGTGGTTCCTCGGTGGTGGAGCGCAACCTCGACCGGCTGACCGTCATCACGGGCTCGATCTGGTTGGTCTGCATCATCGCTCTCGGGCTGCTCTTGAGGCCCTGAGCAACAAGTTAACGCGTGACAGTGATTCTCCCCCCGTGTCGTTACGCGGGGCGATCGAGCGAGGAGTTCATCCGTGGGTAGTGGCAACGCGATCCGTGGCAGCCGAGTCGGTGCCGGCCCTATGGGGGAGGCCGAGCGCGGCGAGGCAGCTCCGAGAGTGCGGGTCTCGTTCTGGTGCGCCAACATGCACGAGACGCGCCCCAGTTTCGCCAGCGATGCGGCGGTTCCTGAAACGTGGGACTGCCCACGTTGCGGCCTCCCAGCCGGACAGGACGAGGAGGCACCGCCTGCCCCGCCCAAGAACGAGCCGTACAAGACGCACCTTGCGTATGTGAAGGAGCGCAGGAGCGACAAGGACGGCAAGGCGATCCTCGAGGAGGCACTGGAGCGCCTGCGCAACAACAAGTCCCCCTGGTAGTCGAGTCGGCGAGGGCCCCGGAGCTGCTGTCTCCGGGGCCCTTCGCCGTTCCCGCCCTCGGTCAGCCTGTGCTGGAGCGGCGGTGGGGGCTCAGTGGGTCTCGTGGACGGGGAGGCCGTCCACGAAGGTCATGCGGACCCGTGTGGTCCAGATCTCGGCCGGCGGGAGGTCGAACGGGTCGCGGTCCAGGACCACCAGGTCCGCGGGCCGGCCCGGCTCGATGGCGCCGGCCGGGGAACGGTTGATCCAGGCCGAGCCCGACGTGTACGCCGTCATGGCCGTGGCCAGGTCGATGCGCTGCCCGGGAAGGAACGGCGTCCGCGCGGTCGGGTAGCCGGCGTGGACCGAGCCGCCCGGCTCGGTGCGGTTGACCGCCACGTGCATGCCCTGCAGCGGGTCGGGATCCGAGACCGGCCAGTCGCTGCCCGCGCAGCACCGCGTGCCGTGCGCCAGCAGGTCAGCGAACGGATACTGCCACGACGAGCGCCGCTCTCCCAGGTACGGCAGCGTCAGCTCGTCCATCTGCGCGTGGTGCGTGGCCCACAGCGGCTGCAGGTTGGCCGTGACGCCCAGGGCGGCGAAGCGCGGCACGTCCGACGGCTCGATGATCTGCAGGTGGGCGATGTGGTGCCGGTTGGCAGGATCCGTGCCCTCCAGGCTGTCCAGGGCCTCGCGCACCGCCCGCTCGCCGATCGCGTGGAAGTGCACCTGGAAGCCGCGCCGGTCCAGCTCGGCGACGTACTCCCTGAGCTTGTACGGATCCACGTACGACAGGCCCGTGCCCCCGCACAGGCAGTACGGCTCCAGAGTGGCGGCCGTGAAGTTCTCGGTGATGCCGTCCTGCATGATCTTGACCGACGTGGCCGCGAACCGGTCCAGGCCCGCCGCCGTGGCCCGGCGCGCCACCAGGTCCTCGATCTGGTCGAGCCCCCGCGTCCTGTCCCACCACAGGGCGCCGGTCACGCGCGCCCGCAGCATGCCTGACCTGGCCGCCTCGACGTAGGTGGGCAGCTGGTCGTCGGAGCCCGCGTACGACCCCACGATGGCGTCCTGCCAGCCGGTGACGCCCAGCGAGAACAGGTGCCGCTGCGCGTCCGCCAGCGCGTCCAGGAGGTCCTGGGTGGTGGGGCGCGGGGTGAGCAGGCCGACGAGGTCCATCGCGCCCTCATGCAGGACGCCGGTCGGCTCGCCTGACGCGTCGCGCTCGATGCGGCCGTCGGCCGGGTCAGGGGTGTCCCTGGTGATGCCGGCCCGCTCCAGGGCCCGGCCGTTGACCCAGGCGGCGTGGTGGTCGCGCTGGATCAGGTAGACGGGACGGTCGAGGAAGTCGATCTGCTCGCGGTGCGGCAACCCGCCCGGGAATGCCGCCATGTCCCAGCCGCCGCCATCAATCCACTCTTTATCGCGATTTTTCGCGGCATAGTCATTGATCTTTGTTATGTACGCATCAAGCCCGAAGAGTTCGGACAAGTCGCACTTCGCGCGTTCCAGTCCCGCTTGGACCGGATGGATGTGCGCGTCGACGAACCCGGGCGTCAGCAGACCGCCGTCCAGGTCCACCGTCTCGTGGGCCGCGCGCGACAGCTCCCTCTCCGCGCCCACCGCGGCGATCAAGCCCTCCCGCACCAGCACGGCCGCGTCCACCACGCCCTCAGGCGCGAAGACGCGACCCCCTCGGAAGAGGATGTCCATGAGGTTCTCCCAGTCTAGGAATCGGGCTCCAATGATGGATGCGGTGATGGCGTCCCGTGTTCAGTGGCCGGTGATGAGGTCGGCGAAGCGGGCGAGGGCCGAGGTGCGCGGCATGGAGCGCTCGCGGTGGTCGGCCACCCGGTAGAGCCGGTACATCGTGTGCACCCCGAGCCACCGCAGCGGCTCGGGCTCCCAGGAGCGGACCTTGCGGCCCACCCACGGAAGCGACGTCAGCTCCGTCTCCTCGCCGAGGATCAGGTCGCGCAGGGTACGGCCCGCCAGGTTCGTGGTGGTGACCCCGTGGCCCGTGTAGCCGCCCGCCCAGCCCAGCCCGGTGGCGGGGTCCACGTGAACGGCCGAGCACCAGTCGCGCGGCACCCCCAGCACGCCCGACCAGGCGTGCGCGACCGAGGACGAGCGGGCGGCGGGGAAGAACTCGGTCAGCAGCCCCCACAGCGCCTCCACCGTCCACTCGTGGGTGTGGCCGCGGGCGTCGACGCGGGAGCCGTACAGGTAGGGGCGGCCGCGGCCGCCGAACGCGATGCGGTCGTCGGCGGTGCGCTGGGCGTAGATGTAGTAGTGGGCCATGTCGCCGAGCAGCTCGGCGTCATGCCAGCCCACCTCGTCCCAGAACGACTGGGGGAGGGGCTCGGTGATGATCATGGAGCTGTTCATGGGGAGCCACTGCCTGCGCAGGCCGGGCAGGCGGGCGGTGAAGCCCTCCGTGGCGCGGATCACGTGGCCCGCCGACACCGTGCCGTACGGGGTGACCGCGCGGTGCGGGGAGATCGCGGTCACCGGCGTGCGCTCGTAGATGGCCACGCCGAGGTCGCGTACGGTCCTGGCGAGGCCCTGGGCCAGCTTGGCCGGCTGGATGCGGGCGCAGTGCGGGCTCCAGGAGGCGGCCAGCGCCCCGGACACGCGTACGCGGCCCGCGGGGTCGACCAGGCGCAGGTCGGACTCCTCGATGCCCCAGGCGCGGGACGACGCGACGCTCTCGCGCAGCCTGACGGCCTGGGACGGGGTGCGGGCCACGTTCACGACGCCGCCCTTGACGAGGTCGCAGTCGATGGACTCCTTCTGGCAGACGGCGATGACCTCGTCGATCGAGGTGTACATCGCGCGTTGCAGGGACCGCGCGCCAGCGCCGTAGCGCTCGTGGGAGCCGGCCAGGTCGCCGGTGAGCCAGCCGCCGTTGCGCCCGGAGGCGCCGAACCCGGCGAACTCCTGCTCCAGCACCACCACCCGCAGGGAGGGGCGGGCCCGCTTGAGGTAGTACGCGGTCCACAGCCCGGTGTAACCGGCGCCGACGACGGCGACGTCCGCCTGGAGGTCGCCGTCGAGCCTGGGACCGGGGGCGGGCACGCCCGAGGATCGGTACCAGAAGGACACGTCGCCGTTCACAAACCTGGACGACAGGGGGACACGCACGTTCATAGTGACATATCCTCCTATATCGGCATAAGCAGCCGCATCCTACGACGAAATACGCGATGAAACACGTCGTTAGCGGTCGCGTAACAGCTGCCAGGCATGCTTGTGCGCATGGGATTCTTGCGCATCCGCACCACAGTGGACGAGCGACCCGGCCGGCTGGCCTCCCTCGCCGCGGCCCTGGCCGACAGGGGCGGCAACATCCTGGGCCTGAGCGTTCAGTCCGACACCGACGGCACCGTTGACGAGTTCGTGGCCGACATCCCCGCCAACCCCGAGACCGTGCGTGAGGCCCTGGAGGCGGCCGGCGGCCGCGAGGTCCAGGTGGTGCCCGCCACCGCCCACGAACTGACCGACGAGCCCACCAGGGCGCTGCTGCTGGCCTCCAGGTTGCGCACGATGCCCTGGCGACTGCCCGAACTGCTGGGCGAGCTGCTGCGCGCGGACGACGCCAGGTGGATCTATGGTGAGCCGGTGAGCGATCTTCCCGATCCGACCCTGCTCGTCGTGCCCGTGGCGCCCAGGCGCGCCGTCCGGCTGCGCCGCGCGGACCTGCCGTTCACGCTGACCGAGGCGGCCAGGGCGGCGGCGTTCGCCAGGCTCGCCCAGCCGGCGTCCGAGCAGAGCGGCGGCGAGCGCGCGGTCAAGCTGGCCGACGGGGCGGAGGTCATGGTCCGCCCGCTCACCTCGATCTACCGCGAGGCCGTACGCGACCTGCACGACCGGTGCTCGCCCGAGTCGCGCAGGTTCCGCTACTTCACCTCCATGCCCGCGCTGCCAGCGCGCATGTTCGACCGGCTGTGCGACAGGAGCAGGGGAAACTCGCTCGTAGCGGGGCACGACGGGCAAGTCGTTGGGCTGGCAAGTCTGATGTTCACGCCGGATCCCGGCATCGCGGAGATGGCCTTCCTGGTCGAGGATCGGTGGCAGGGGCGCGGTCTGGGTGCGGCGCTGGCCAGGACGCTGGTGCGCTCGGCGCGGGATCTCGGATACGCCGAGGTCAGGGCCACCATGCTGGCCGACAACATGAGGATGCGGCGGCTGCTGGTCTCCCTCGGCGCCACGCTCGCGTACACCGATGACCCAGGGGTGATGGAGGCCAGGCTGCCGGTCGGCGCGATGGTGTCAGCCTAGGCCCTCCTCGCCCTGCTCCCCGGCCTCGGGCCGCTCGGAGCGCGGCCGGATGCCCAGGTGCCGCTCGATGCGCTCCAGGCTCTCCTCGATGCGCGTGAGCCGCTCGCCCAGCACGGAGCCGCCGGCGAAGAACATCTCGCCGGCGCGCTCCTTGGAGCCGCGGCCCACCCGGTCGAGCAGGCGCTGGCGTACGTCGGCCAGGTCCGCGCCGCAGTCCACGAGCGCCTGGGCGGCCAGCCCCTCGCCCTCCCTGATCAGCCCGAGCAGGATGTGCTCGGTGCCGATGTAGTTGTGGCGCAGTTGCAGCGCCTCCCGCAGCGACAGCTCCAGGACCTTCTTGGCGCGCGGCGTGAACGGGATGTGCCCGCCGGGCGGCTTGGCGCCGTGGCCCACCTCACGATCGACGAAGGCGCGTACGTGCGCCAGTTCCACGCCGCAACTGTCGAGCACCAGCGCGGCCAGGCCCTCGCCCTCGTGGACGAGACCGAGCAGGATGTGCTCGGTGCCGATGTAGTCGTGGTTCATCGTCCGCGCCTCCTCCTGGGCGAGGACGACGACCCTGCGCGCGCGGTCGGTGAAGCGTTCGAACACCGGGGGGCCTCCGTTCGGCTGGGGCTGCCTCCACTATGCGCTACAAACTCGCGGATGTGGGGTATTTGTCCTGTGTGGATCTTGACGAGGTGGCCGGCCGCCTCTACGCGTTGCCGCCGTCCGAGTTCACCGCCGCCCGCGCGGCCGAGGCGCGCGCGGCCAAGGACGCGGGTGACGTACGCCTCTCGCGCGACATCGCGAAACTGCGCAAGCCGACGGTCTCCGCCTGGGCCGTCAACCGGATCGCCCGTGAGCACCCCGCTGAGCTGACCGAGCTCCTGGAGGTGGGGGAGCGGCTGCGCGCGGCCTGGCAGGAGCAGGACGCCGAAGCGCTCGCCGAGCTGACCCAGCGCCGCGGCGCGGTGACCGGCACGGTGAGCAGGCTCGCCAGGCAAGCAGGGGACCTGTCGCCGGCCGCGGCGGCCGAGGTGGACCAGACGCTGGACGCCGCGATCGTGGACGCCGAGGCCGCCGAGCAGGTGCGTCGCGGTGATCTGGTCAAGCCGCTCAGCTACAGCGGCTTCGCGCCCGCCCCCGCCACCCGCGAGCGCCCTCCCGCCCGGCGGAGGAAGACCCCCGAGGACGCGGCCGCCGCGGCCAGGGAACGCGAGGAGGCCGAGGCCAGGGGGGCCAGGGAGCGCCAGGAGGCGCAGGCCGCGTACGAGGAGTGGCGCCAGGCGCTCGAACAGGCCCAGAAGGAGCACGACGAGCGCGCGGAGAAGGTCTCCAGGCTGGAGGGGAAGCTGGCCAAGGCGCGAGGGAGGCTCGACGACAGCCGCCACCGCCTGGAGGTCGCCCGGCGTGAGGAAAGGCACGCGCGGCAGCGTCTCGAGCACTAGTGTGTACGAAACGGTTTCGTACACCTGAAGGGGCGATGATGAGCTGGACCCCTGACTCCATCCCCGATCTCACCGGCAGGACCGCCATCGTGACCGGCGCCGGCAGCGGCATCGGCCTGCCCACCGCGCTGGAGCTGGCCAGGCACGGCGCCCGCGTCGTCGTGGCCACGCGCTCGGCGGACAAGGGCGGGGCCGCGGTCGCGGAGATCCTGCGGGCCGTGCCAGGGGCGCGGGTCTCGTACGCGGCCCTCGACCTGGCCGACCTGGCCTCCGTCCGGCGGTTCGCGGCCGGCGTGGACGCGGTCGACCTGCTGATCAACAACGCGGGCGTCGCCCTGGTCCGCAGGCGCGAGACCAAGGACGGCTTCGAGGCCCAGTTCGGCACCAACCACCTGGGCCACTTCGCGCTCACCGGGCTGCTGCTGCCGCTGCTGCTCTCCAGCCCCGGCGCACGGGTGGTGACCGTGTCCAGCGACGCGCACGCGATGGGCCGGATCGACTTCGGCGACCTGGGCATGGAGCGCGGGTACGGCCCGATGCGCGCGTACGGACGGTCCAAGCTCGCCAACCTGCTCTTCACCCTGGAGCTCCAGCGACGCGCTGAGCGGGCCGGTGTGGGCCTGACCAGCGTCGCCACCCATCCAGGCATGACCGCCACGAACATCGTCAAGCTGGCGCCGCTACAGCCCCTCTTGGGCCTGTTCATGAAACCGGCCACGGCCGGGGCGCTGCCCTCCCTGTACGCCGCCACCTCGCCCGCCGTCCGCGGCGGCGAGTTCGTCGGCCCCGGGCTCAAGCCGCTCACGCCCTCGGAGACGGCCAGGTCGGAGGAGATCGCCAGGCGGCTGTGGGACGTGTCCACCGAGCTGACGGGCGTACGATTCGAGGAGTTCTCCTCCAGCTGAAGGACGTGCACGTGGCTCCACTCGACCCCGAGCGCGACAGGGCCATCCTCGACGCCACGATGGAGCTGCTGTCGGAGGTCGGCTACGACCGGATGTCGGTCGACCAGATCGCCAAGCGGGCCAGGGCCAGCAAGGCCACCATCTACCGGCGCTGGGCGGGCAAGCCGGAGCTGGTGGTGGACGTCATCTGCCGGCGCTTCGCCATGGAGGCGCCGCGCGGGGAGGACACCGGGTCGCTGCGCGGCGACCTGGCCTTCATCTTCCGCGGCCTGTGCGAGCTGGTCGAGCGCAAGCACACGCTGGTCATCGGGCTTTCCTCGACACTGGTGTCCAACCAGGAGCTGGCCCGCACGCTGCGGGCGCACATGCCGGCCGCCGACCTCGACGACCTGCGGGCGCTGCTGACGCGGGCGGTGGCGCGGGGCGAGCTGGCCGGGCCCGTGGACGCGGCGCGGCTGTTCGCGGTCGCCGAGGCGCTGGTCTGGCACCGCATGATCTTCACCGGCCCGCCGTTCGGCGACGCGTTCGTCGCGGAGTCCGTCGACGGGATCCTCCTCCCCCTGGCGCACACCTGGTCCGCGTCCACCCCGGCATAGCGCCGCACACGGCGGGGGCTGGGGGCGGTGGGTGCGGGTGGTCAGCGGGTGGCGTGGGCCAGGTACGCGCAGACGGGGAAACCCTCGTGCGCGTACGGCTGCGCCAGGCGGGTGTAGTGGGCCTTGATGCGCTCCACGGTCTCCTCCGGCTGGTCGGCGATCATCCTGAACCGGGGCCCGCCGGCCTGCACGATGTCCGTCCACCACGCGTCGAGGTCCACCTGGTGCCGCCACCGCACGGTGTCCACGGCCGCCTCACGGAATCCCGTCTCCCGCAGCAGCTCGGTGAAGCGCGCGGGGGTGTCGTTGGCGGTGAAGGGCCGGGGCGGCGGTTCGTACGGGATCCGGGCGGCGGCGATGGCGTCGGCGAAGACGTTGGTGGCGGTCATCTCGTCGGACTTCCACCAGGTCAGCGCGATCGTCCCGTCCGGACGCAGGACGCGGTGCAGCTCCTTGAGCGCGCCGGCCGTGTCAGGAACATGGTTGATGACGAAATTTCCGGCTATCGCGTCGAATTCCTCATCCTCGAACGGCAGGTCCGGGAGGCACGCCTGCCGGATCGTCGCGTACGGATGGCGGCGCGCGGCCACCTCCAGCATCACCGGATCGGCGTCCACGGCGGTGACCTCGGCGCCGAGGGCGAGCGCCGCCGCCGTCACCACGCCGGTGCCGCAGCCGACGTCGAGCAGCCGCGGGGCGCGGCTCCGGCGCGCCAGATCGAGTAAGGCGCCGACGGTGTGGGAGCTGAGGTGGGCGAAGCCTCGGTCGTACGCTTCGGCGTTGGTCACGGGGTCTAGCGTAGCCCAGAGACAGATCTTAACATCTTCGTGTGAAATTTCGGGAGAAAGTCTATTTTTTCGGCGGATGGCGCTCGTATGGTCGATGTCCATGACCCTCGACACGTTCATCGACGCGCTCCCCAAGGTGGAGTTGCACGTCCACCTGATCGGCTCGGCCTCGGTCGCCACCGTGCTGGAGCTGTCCAGGCGCCACCCCGGCAGCCGGGTCCCCACGGCGGAGGAGGAGCTGCGCCGGTTCTACACCTTCAGCGACTTCCCGCACTTCGCCCGCGTGTACAAGGCCGTCAACGGCCTGGTCACCGAGCCCGAGGACGTCGCCACGCTGGTCCTCGGCCTGGCCCGCGACCTCGCCCCGCAGGGCTGCCGCTACGTGGAGCTGCAGGTCACGCCGTTCGCCCACCACGTCGTCGGCATGCCCATGCGCGAGGTGACCGAGGCCCTGGACCTGGCCGCCCGCCGCTCCCTGACCGAGCACGGGGTGGAGATGGCGTACATCTTCGACATCCCCGGCGAGTACGGCGAGGAGGCCGCGCGGATCACCCTTGAGCACGCCCTCCAGGAACCTCCCGCCGCGCTGGTAGGTTTCGGCATCGGCGGGATCGAGCAGGAGCGGGTGAAATACACGGACGCCTACCGCTCGGCGTTCTCCGCCGCCCGCGCCGCGGGCCTGCACAGTGTTCCGCACGGTGGCGAGATGAGCGGGCCGGAAACGGTGTGGGAGACCATCGAGGGCTACGGCGCCGAGCGTATCGGCCACGGCATCAACTGCCTCCAGGACGACCGGCTGGTGGCGTACCTGCGCGAGACGCAGCTGCCGCTGGACGTCTGCCCCACCTCCAACCTGTGCACGGGCCAGATCGCGAGCATCGAGGAGCACCCGCTGCCCAGGATGCTGGAGGAGGGCCTGTACGTCACGCTCAACAGCGACGACCCGCCCATGTTCGCCACCACCCTGGCAGGGGAGTACCGCGTCGCGGCGAACGTGTTCGGCTTCGGGAGGACGGAGCTGGCCCAGCTGGCCCGCAACGGCGTGCGGGCGTCGTATCTCGGCGAGGACGCCAAGGCGGCGTTGCTCGCCGAGATCGACGACCTCGTCACGCACGGCTGAGCCGCACGACCTCTCGTCACGCGAGATCGAGCCTCACGGACTCGTCAAGCCCGGCTGAAGCCTCTCGTCACGCGAGGCTGAACCTCACGGAGAGGAGAGGCGTCCCAGCTCCGGCGGGATCTTGCCGGCCGCGGCGCGGTCCAGCAGGAACAGCGTCCGCAGCCGCCCCCGGGCGCCCGCGGCGGGCACCTGGACAGGACCCGACTCCGACAGGGCCAGCCGGACCGCGCCCGCCTTCTCCGAGCCCGCCGCCACCACCCACACCTCGCGCGCGGCGTGGATGGCGGGCGGTGTCAGCGAGATGCGGGTGGGCGGCGGCTTCGGCGAGCCGTGCACGGCCACCACGGAGCGGGTGTCGTAGAGCGCGGGCATCCCCGGGAACAGAGAGGCCACGTGCGCGTCCGGGCCCATGCCGAGCAGCATCACGTCGAAGCTCGGCACCGGCCCGTGGTCCTCGGGCCTGGCGGCCGCGCGCAGCTCGGCGGCGTACGACGCGGCGGACTCCTCGGCCGTCATGCCCGAGTCGGGGCCGCGCATGACGTGCACCCGCTCCTGGTCCACGTCCACGTGGTCGAGCAGCGCCTCGCGGGCGCCGGTCTCGTTGCGTTCCTTGTCGCCGGTGGGCACGAACCGCTCGTCACCCCACCAGATGTCCAGGTGCCGCCAGTCGACGGCGTCCCTGGCGGGGGTGGCGGCGATGGCGGCCAGCGTGGCGATGCCGACCGTGCCGCCGGTCAGCACGATCGACGCCGACCCCGTGGCTGACTGCGCGTCGACCAGGCGGGTGATGATCCGCGCCGCCACCGCCTTGGCCAGGACGTCGGCGTCGCGGTGCACGACCACACTCGGAGCACTCACGGTCACCACTTTCTCAGCCATGGTCTCTCTGATCATGCCTTGTAGGTGCGGGCGAACCGCTTGACCGCGGTTTCGTAGATCTCGTCGCTGTCCAGCCTGCGCAGTTCCTCGGCCATCAGCTCCGAGGTGTGCCGCCTGGCCAGGGCCACGTTCCTGTCGGGCTGACCGGGCCGCGACAGCGTCGCCAGGCGGGCGTCGGTTCTGGCGACCGACAGCTCGCCGTCGCCGAGTTGCAGGCGCACGGCCGTCAGGCCCGGCCCCGGCGACTCGGTCACCTTGACGGGCGCGCCGAGCCGCTCGGTGAGCCAGGCGGCCAGCAGCGGCGCGCTCGGGTGCCCGGCGGCGCCCTCCACGACCCCCCTGCGCACCTTGCCCACCCGCTGGTCGAACGCGGCGGCCAGCAGACTGCGCCACGGCGTGATCCTGGCCCAGGCCAGGTCGGTGTCGCCGGGGGAGTAGCCCTTGGCCCTGACCACCAGCGACTTGACGCCGCCGTCGTCGAAGCCCTTGGCGTCGGTGATGCGCCGTTGCGCCAGCGCCCCGATGGCGTCCTTGGAGGGCACGTCCGGGGCCGCGCCCGGCCACCACACCACGACCGGTGTGTCGGGCAGCAGCAGCGGGCTGACCACGGAGTCGGCGTGCTGGGTGAGCTCGCCGTACAGGCGCAGCACCACCACCTCGCCCGGCGTGGACTCGCCGATGCGCAGCTCCGCGTCGAGCCTGATGGCCTCCTCGGGCTCGCGGTTGATCACCACGATGATGCGCGACGGGTGCTCGCGGGCCGCGTCGGTGGCCGCGCGGGTGGCGTCGTACTGGTGGCGCTCCTCGCAGACCACCACCAGCGTCAGCACCATGCCGATGGCCGGCGCGCCCATCTGGTGGCGCAGATGCGTGAACTGCGCCGAGATCTTCCCCGCCGTCGTGTCCGACAGCATAAAGGTGGTCACGAGCCCTCCTCCGTCGGTCTCGCGACCACAGTGGTGCTGTGTTCGATTGTTCCCTCGCTACGCTCGGTCACTAGAGCCTCCTCCACACACGCCCGTCGCGGGCCATCATCGCGTCCGCGGACTCCGGCCCCCACGAACCGGACTCGTAGCCCTCCGGCTGGCCCTGCGTGGCCCAGAACTCCTCGATCGGGTCGAGGATCGTCCACGACAGCTCGACCTCGCGCTGGTGCGGGAAGAGCGGCGGGTCGCCGATCATCACGTCCAGCAGCAGCCGCTCGTACGCCTCGGGAGACGACTCAAGGAACGACTCCCCGTAGGCGAAGTCCATGGAGACGTCACGCACCTCCATCGCCGTGCCCGGCACCTTGGAGCCGAACCGCACCGTGATGCCCTCGTCCGGCTGCACCCGGATCACCAGCGCGTTCTGGCCGAGGATCTCGGTGTCGTCCTTGCTGAACGGCAGGTGCGGCGCCCGCTGGAACACCACCGCCACCTCGGTCACCCGACGCCCCAGGCGCTTGCCCGCGCGCAGGTAGAACGGCACGCCCGCCCACCGGCGGTTGGCGATCTCCAGCTTGACGGCGGCGTACGTCTCGGTGGTCGACTGGGGCGAGATGCCCTCCTCCTGGAGGTAGCCGACGACCTTCTCACCGCCCTGCCAGCCCGCCGAGTATTGCCCGCGCGCCGTGTTGAGCGCCAGGTTGGCCGGCAACCTGACGGCCTTGAGCACCTTCTCCTTCTCCCGCCGCAGCGCGGAGGCGTCGAAGGAGGTCGGGTCCTCCATCGCGACCAGCGCGAGGAGCTGGAGCAGGTGGTTCTGGATCACGTCGCGGGCGGCGCCGATGCCGTCGTAGTAGCCGGCCCGGCCGCCGATGCCGATGTCCTCGGCCATCGTGATCTGCACGTGGTCGACGAAGCCGCGGTTCCAGATCGGCTCGTAGAGGTTGTTGGCGAACCTCAGCGCCATGATGTTCTGGACGGTCTCCTTGCCCAGGTAGTGGTCGATCCTGAAGATCGAGCTCTCCGGGAAGGCCGAGGTGGTGATCTCGTTCAGCTCGTGCGCCGACTTCAGGTCGTGCCCGAACGGCTTCTCGATGACCACCCGGCGCCACGATCCCTGGGGCGCGTCGGCCAGCCCCGTCCGCTTGAGCTGCTCCACCACCACGGGGAAGAACTTGGGCGGTACGGACAGATAGAACGCGTAGTTTCCGCCGGTGCCCCTCGTCTGGTCGATCTCGGCCAACGCCATGGCCAGCGCGTCGAACGCCCCGTCGTCGGAGAACTCGCCCGGTACGAAATGGATGCCTTCGCGAAGTTGCTTCCATACCTCCTCGCGGAAGGGCGTCCTGGCGTGCGCCTTGACGGCGTCGTGCGTGAGCTGGGCGAAATCCTGGTCCTTCCAGTCCCGCCGGGCGAAACCGACCAGGGAGAAGCCGGGCGGCAGCAGCCCCCGGTTGCCCAGGTCGTAAATCGCCGGCAGCAACTTGCGTTTGGCCAGGTCACCCGTCACGCCGAACAGCACCATCACGCACGGTCCCGCCACCCGCGGCAGCCGCTTGTCACGCGGGTCACGCAGCGGGTTGGCGGCCGCCACTTCCATCGAGGTGGAGATGCCCGCGACGGCCGCCGCCACGGTGGCGGCCTCCTCGGCGGGCGCTGCAGGTTCTGTCATCGTCAAACCTCCTGTGCGGCTGCGAGCAGCCGCGCGACTCCAGCCGCGCGGTCGGTCAAGTGCAGGCGTACGGCGGGCCGCCCGCGGGACTCCAGTGCCCGCAGGTCACCGAGCGCCTGGGCGAACTGGAGCCCGCCCAGGGTGAACGGCCGGCCGGGGACCTCGACGTCGTCCGACACCGCCCCGGTGATCTGCAGGAACACTCCGTTCTGGGGCCCGCCCTCGTGGTACTGGCCGGTGGCGTGGCGGAGGCGCGGCCCCCACCCGAACGTCACCGGCCGGTCGGTGCGCAACGCGAGCAGCGCCCGCAGCGTGGCCGGGTCGGCCATCATCCAGGCGTCGGTCATCTGCTCGAAGTCGGCCCCATCGGGCACCGGCGCGTCGAACGCCGCCATCCGGTCCAAATAGGCCATGACTGCAAGGTAACCGCCAGCGGGGATCGCGTACAGCAACTCTGCGAACACTCCCGGTAGGTCTTTGGCCGTGACCGAGCCGTACACCTCGACCGGCCCGTCGACCAGCGCGGGCGCGCCCACCGACGGCTCCTGCAGGGCGGCTGCGGAGTCGGCCTCGGCCACGTCCGGCCGGCCGAACGGGTCCGTCTCCAGTAGCAGCCCGGCGAGCGCGGTGGCGTATTCCCAGATGAGGAACTGTGCGCCCAGCGGCCCGTCCACGCGTACGTCGCCGACGTCGGACTCGATCGCGACGACCAGTTCGTCCTTCGCCCGGTTGGGGTCGGCGCCCACGACCGGCAGGATCCCCCTGCCCTGCTTGCCGGTGGACTCCCCGACGAGCGCCTCGATCCAGTCGGGCAGCCCGGCGATGGCCGAGAGCTGGTCTTCGAGCAGCAGCTTGTCCCTGCCGGCCAGCGCCGCGCCGCCGATCGCCGCCCCGAGGTCGAGCCCCGGGTTGCCGGTGTCACGCGACAGCAGCGGCAGGACCTCCGCGGCGTCGTCGAGCAACCGCGCCACGTCCGCCCCGGCCAGCGCGGCGGGCACCAGCGCGTACGCCGACAGCGCCGCGTAGCCGCCCTCAGCGCCGGGCTGGGCGTGGACCAGGTGGTGGCCGCCCTCGGTGGCCCGGTCCGCCAGGAGCGAGCCGGGCTCGGTGACGACCACGATGCGCGGCGCGACGCCGGACTCGGCGAAGAGGCGCTCGTAGATCCGCAGGTGGCAGTCGGTCTCCACGGTGGAGCCGCGCTCGCCCGCCACGACCACGACGGTGGATTCGAGCGGTTCGGCCAGCGCGCGCCGCACCTGCCCGGGATCGGTCGTGTCGAGCACGGTGAGCGGCACGTCGGCGGTCGCGCAGATCACCTCCGCGGCGAGCGACGAGCCGCCCATCCCGGCCAGGACCACGTTCGTCACGCCCTGGTCGCGGGCTCGCCCGGCGAGCTCGCCCAGCTCGGGCAGCAGCTCGCGCGAGGCGTGCGGCAGCCGCAGCCAGCCGAGGCTGACCGCGGCCACCGCTTCGGCGTCCTCACCCCACAGCGTGGGGTCGCCGCCGGCGAGCCGCGCGGGCACGCCGTCGGCGACGAGGCGCCCCGCGACGGAGGCGGCGGCCGAGGCCACCCCCTCGTCGCGGTAAGAGACCTCCATCACACAACCAGGTTCTTCGTGACGCTCTCGAGCAGCTCGAGCCAGGACGCCTCGAACTTCTGCACGCCCTCCTCCTCCAGCACCTTCACCACGTCGTCGTAGTCGACGCCGGCGTCCTTGAGCGCGGCCATGGTGTTCCAGGCCTGCTCGTAGAACGGCCGCACGGTGTCGCCGGTGATGTTGGCGTGGTCGGCGGTGGAGTCGAGCGTCTTCTCCGGCATCGTGTTGACGGTGCCGGGCGCGACGAGCTGGTCGACGTAGAGGGTGTCGGAGTATTCCGGGTTCTTCACGCCGGTCGAGGCCCACAGCGGGCGCTGCGGGCGGGCGCCCGCGGCGCGCAGGCGCTGCCAGCGCTCGGAGTTCATCACTTCCTCGTACGCCGCGTACGCCAGGCGCGCGTTGGCCACGCCCGCCTTGCCCTTGAGCTCCGGCTTGCCCAGCTTGTCCAGCCGCTTGTCGATCTCGGTGTCGACCCGGCTGACGAAGAACGAGGCCACCGACTCGATCGTGGCCAGGTTGAGGCCCTTGGCCTGCGCGGCCTCCAGCCCGGCGAGCCAGGCGTCCATGACCCCGCGGTAACGCCCGAGCGAGAAGATCAGCGTGACGTTGACGCTGATGCCCTCGGAGATGGCCTGCGTGATCGCCGGCAGGCCCTCAAGCGTGGCCGGGATCTTGATGAACAGGTTGGGCCGGTCGACCAGCCACCACAGCGCGCGGGCCTCGGCCACGGTCTTGTCGCTCTCGTGGGCCAGCCGCGGGTCCACCTCCAGCGACACGCGGCCGTCCACGCCGCCGGTGGCGTCGTAGACCGGGCGCAGCACGTCGGCGGCCCAGCGGATGTCATAGGTGGTGATGGCGCGGACCGCCTCGCCGACCTCCACGCCGCGCACGGCCAGGTCGTGCAGCTGCACGTCGTAGGCGTCGCCCTTGCTGAGCGCGCCGGCGAAGATCGTCGGGTTGGACGTCACCCCGACGACGTTCTTCTCGCGGATCAGCCGCTCCAGGTCGCCGCTGCGCAGCCGCTCCCTGCTGATGTCGTCGAGCCAGATGGCCACGCCCTGGCCGGACAGCTTGTTGAGGATCTCACTCATCGTTCAGTTTCCCGTCGTCTCGCCCTTGTCCTGGCCCAGCTTGGCCAGGCTCGCCTTGGCCGCCGCCGCCACGCGGTCCGCCGTCAGCCCGAACTGCTCGTACAACGTTCTGTACGGTGCCGAGGCGCCGAAGTGGTCGAGGCCGACCACTTCACCGCACTCGCCGACGAACTCGTGCCAGCCGAGCGCGATGCCCGCCTCGACGGCGACCCGAGCCCGGATGGACGACGGCAGGACCGTCTGCCGATATGCGATGTCCTGCCCCTTGAACCACTCGACACACGGCATCGACACCACCCGCGTCGGGATGCCCTGCGCCTCCAGCAATTCGCGCCCGTCCACCGCGATCTGGACCTCGCTGCCGGTGGCGATGAGGATGACCCGCGGCTGGCCGTCGGAAGCCTCGCGCAGCACGTAGCCGCCGCGGGCCACTCCGTCGGCGCTGGTGCCCTCGTAGACCGGGAGGTTCTGCCTGGTCAGCGCCAGGGCGGCGGGCCGGTCGGTGTGCTCAAGCACGGCCTTCCACGCGTACGCCGTCTCGTTGGCGTCGCCGGGGCGGACCACGTCGAGGCCGGGGATCGCGCGCAGCGCCCACAGGTGCTCGATCGGCTGGTGGGTCGGGCCGTCCTCGCCCAGGCCGATGGAGTCGTGCGTCCACACGTACGTGACGGGCAGCTTCATCAGCGCCGCCAGGCGCACCGACGGGCGCATGTAGTCGGAGAAGACCAGGAACGTGCCGCCGTACGGGCGGGTGCCGCCGTGCAGCGCGATGCCGTTGAGAATGGCGCCCATGGCGTGCTCGCGGATGCCGAAGTGCAGCGTGCGGCCGTAGCGGTTACCGGGGAAGTCCTTGGTCTGGTATTCCTCGGGGATGAAGGACGGCTCGCCCTTCATCGTGGTGTTGTTGGACTCGGCCAGGTCGGCCGAGCCGCCCCACAGCTCGGGCAGCACCGGCGCCAGCGCGCTCAGCACCTCGCCGGAGGCCTTGCGGGTGGCGATCGACGTGCCGGTCTCGAACGACGGCAGCGACTTGGCCCAGCCGTTGGGCGGCACCCGCCGGGAGATGCGGTCGAACTCGGCCGCGCGCTCGGCGTTGGCCAGCCGCCATTCGGCGTAGCCCTTCTCCCACTCCGCGTGCTCGGTGCGGCCGCGCTGTGCCACGCTGCGGGCGTGTTCCAGCACCGCGGCGGGCACGTCGAAGCTCTTGGCCGGGTCCATGCCGAGGATCTCCTTGGTGGCGGCGATCTCCGCCTCACCCAGGGCCGAGCCGTGGATCTTGCCGGTGTTCTGCTTGTTGGGCGCGGGCCAGCCGATGATGGTGCGCAGCCGGATGAACGACGGGCGGCCGGTCTCCGCCTTGGCCGCCTGGAGCGCGTCGAAGAGCGCCTGGACGTCCTCGGCGTAGTCGCCGTTCGCGGTCCAGTCGACGCTCTCGGTGTGCCAGCCGTAGGCCTCGTAGCGGGCGACCACGTCCTCCGACTTGGCGATCTGCGTGTCGTCCTCGATGGAGATGTGATTGTCGTCGTAGAGGACGATGAGGTTGCCCAGCTTCTGGTGGCCGGCCAGCGAGCTGGCCTCGTGGCTGATGCCCTCCTCGATGTCGCCGTCGCTGACGAAGCACCAGATGTGGTGGTCGAGCGGCGAGGAGCCGGGCTCGGCGTCCGGGTCGAACAGGCCGCGCTCGCGGCGGGCCGCCATCGCCATGCCGACCGCGTTGCCCAGGCCCTGGCCGAGCGGTCCCGTGGTGGTCTCGACGCCCGCGGTGTGGCCGTGCTCGGGATGGCCTGGCGTGAGGCTGTCCCACTGGCGCAGCCGCCTGAGGTCGTCGAGCGTCAGGCCGTAACCGGACAGGTAGAGCTGGATGTAAAGCGTGAGGCTGGTGTGGCCGCACGACAGCACGAACCGGTCGCGCCCGAGCCAGTTGGGGTCGGTCGGATCGTGGCGCAGCACTCGCTGGAACAGCAAGTATGCGGCGGGGGCCAGACTCATGGCGGTGCCGGGATGCCCCGAGCCCGCCTTCTCCACTGCGTCCATCGCCAGGGCTCGAACGACGTCGACCGCCTGCTTGTCCAGGTCGGTCCATTCGAGGGCTGGCACGAGTTCGGTGCTCAAGTGCTCGATCTCCGGAATCTAGTTGTCATTGGTCATGCCTGTCGGCTATCCCGCCCACACGGGACCTTAACTGAGCGGACGTGGCGTCGATTCCCCTTCCGCCCCACGCCCGTCCATGAACGGCGCAAGCCCCCCATTGGCCGGACCGGCCGCCCCTGCGACTACAGTTTGTTTGTTCACAGGGGCGTCACGGCGCCCACCCCATGGATCCGCTCTTATCAGAGGTTACGCGTTGACCCCGGACAGGCTGGAAGCGCCTTGACAGTGCTGACCAACAGGCAGGCGACGGCCCCGTCACCGCAGGTGAGGGAGCCGCGCTCGATCAGCATGATCGTGAAGGCCTACATCGCGCTCACCAAGCCGCGGATCATCGAGCTGCTGCTGATCACGACGCTGCCGGTGATGTTCCTCGCGGCAGGCGGCCTGCCGCCGCTGTGGACGTCCGTCTCTGTCATGGTGTTCGGCACCCTATCGGCGGGCAGCGCCAACGCGCTCAACTGCTACGTGGATCGCGACATCGACCAGAAGATGCGCCGCACCCGCCGCCGGCCGCTGGCCAGACATCAGGTGTCGCCGCGCGGCGCGCTGATCTTCGGCATCGTGCTCGGGGTCCTGTCCACCGCCGGCCTGTGGGTCACCACCAACGGGCTGGCCGCGCTGCTGTCGACCGCGGCGATCCTGTTCTACGTGCTGGTCTACTCGATGATCCTGAAGCGGCGCACCGCCCAGAACATCGTGTGGGGTGGCATCGCGGGCTGCATGCCGGTGATGATCGGCTGGGCCGGCATCACCGAGCGGCTCGACTGGGCGCCGCTGGTGCTGTTCGGCGTGGTGTTCTTCTGGACGCCGCCGCACACCTGGACGCTGGCCATGCGCTACAAGGAGGACTACGCGGCGGCCAAGGTGCCGATGCTGCCCGTGGTGGCCACCGAGCGCCGGGTGATCCTGGAGTCCATCGCCTACACCTGGGCCACCGTGCTGTGCTCGCTGGCGCTGTGGCCGGTCGCGGGCACCACGCTGTTCTACCCGGTGGTGGCCGCCGCGCTGGGCGTCATGTGCCTGTGGGAGGTGCACCGCCTGCTGGGCCGGCTCAACGCCGGCAAGACCGGGGTCGACCTGCGGCCCATGCGCTTCTTCCACTGGTCCAACGCCTACCTGGCGCTGCTCTTCCTCGCCGTCGCCATCGACCCGCTGCTCGCCTGATCTTTCGTTCCTGGCATTGCGGCGGGTCTCCCGCCGTTCTTATACTGAACACATGAATAGGTCTTCAGGTGTTGTCGCGGGACTGGACGGCTGCGTGGTGCAGGAGCCCGACGCGGCCAGGGTCGCGGCCACCCGGGACCGGCTCGTGACCTCGGAGGAGGCCACGCGGCTCGCCGAGTTGTTCCGCCTGCTCGGCGACCCGACCAGGGCCCGGCTGCTGTACGCGTTGCTGGAGGCGGGTGAGCTGTGCGTGTGCGACCTGTCCGACGCGGTCGAGGTGACCGACACGGCCGTCTCCCACGCGCTGCGCCTGCTGCGCACGGCGGGCATCGTGGCCAGCCGCCGGGCGGGGCGGATGATCTACTACCGGCTGGCCGACGCCCACGTCCGCATGCTGCTCGACCTGAGCCGCGAGCACCTGAGGGAGGACGAATGAGTGCAGGCCGCGGTCACGGGCACGGTCATGTCTTGCGCGCGGACGCCGACAAGCGCTACCTGATCGGGGCGCTGGCCCTGATCCTCGGCTACATGGCGGTCGAGGTGATCGCCGGTGTGGTCGCCAACTCGATCGCGCTGATCTCCGACGCCGCCCACATGCTGACCGACGCGACCGCCATCGCGCTGGCCCTGATCGCGATGCGCATCGCCGCCCGGCCGGCGCGGGGGGCGTACACGTTCGGGTGGAAGCGGGCCGAGATCCTGTCCGCGCAGATCAACGGCGTGACGTTGCTGCTGCTGGTGGCGTACTTCGTCTATGAGAGCGTGCACAGGCTCATTGAGCCGCCGGACGTGTCCGGGCCCGTCGTGGTGGTCACGGCCGTGGCCGGCATCGGCGTCAACGCGCTGGCCGCCTGGCTGCTGTCCAGGGCCGACCGGCGCAGCCTCAACGTCGAGGGCGCCTTCCAGCACGTGCTCAACGACATGTACGCCTTCATCGCCACGGCGCTCGCCGGCGCCGTGGTGTGGCTGACCGGCTTCCGCCAGGCGGACGCGATCGCCGCGCTCGTGGTGGCCGCGCTCATGCTCAAGGCCGGCTGGGGCCTGCTGCGCGACTCCGGCCGGGTGCTGCTCCAGGCGGCGCCGAGCGGTCTCCACCCCGACGAGATCGGCGCCGTCCTGGCCGCGGATCCGGACGTGGAGGAGGTGCACGACCTCCATGTCTGGACGGTGACGAGTGGCTATCCCACCCTGTCGGCTCACGTGATCGTGGCGGACGGCGCCGACTGCCACCAGGTACGCACCCGCCTCGCGGACCTGCTGCACGAACGGTTCGAGATCGGCCACACCACGCTCCAGGTGGACCACGGCATCCCCGGACTAGATCCGCACTGCGTGGACCCCCACGGACCCCGGCACTCTGATCCGTTAAAGTCACCCTATGGGGACCCGTGATCCACGCTGGGTGTTGAAGGACCGCCCATCGTTCGCGTTGATCATCGGGCTGGTCCTCACCGGCATCTGCGCTCTGGTCTCGTTCTCCTTCGACGTGTTCAACGGCGCGCCGGTGCAGTTCTTCATCGCGCTCATGCTGGCGTCGGCGCCGGTGCCGATGCTGCTGGCGGCGGTGCTGGCGCTCGATCGGATGGAGCCGGAGCCGCGCAGCAACCTGATCTTCGCCTTCGCGTGGGGCGCGGGCGTCGCGGTGCTGGTCGCCGGCCTGATCAACTCGCTCAACCTGCACTACATCATCGACACCGCACGGTTGTCGGAGGCCAGCGCCCGCAACATCGCGGCCACGTTCGGCGCCCCCGTGGTGGAGGAGACGATGAAGGGCCTGGTGCTGCTCGGCATGCTCAGGTTCCGCAGGGCCGAGCTGGACGGGCCGACCGACGGCATCATCTACGCCAGCATGGTCGGCCTCGGCTTCGCCATGAGCGAGAACGTCAGCTACTACATCGCCGCGCTGTCCGGCTCCGGCGTCAAGGGGCTGGCGGTCACCGTGGTGCTGCGCGGCATCCTGTCGCCGCTGGCGCACCCGCTGTTCAGCTCGATGATCGGGGTCGGGGTCGCCTACGCGGCCCAGCGCGGCGGCTCCGACCGCGTCTTCTACATCCTGGCCGGTTGGTCGGGCGCCATGATCCTGCACGGCCTGTGGAACGGCCTGGCCTCCTACGGCGGCTTCCCCGGGCTCGTCGTGGCCTACCTGGCGCTGCTGGTGGTGCTGGTCGTGCTCGTCGGCGTGGTGTTCAGGGACCGGCGGCGCATCGTGGCGCTCATCCAGCGCTACCTGCCGCCGTACGAGCCGACCAAGCTGGTCAGCGAGGCCGACATCCACATGTTGTCGGCGTTCGCCAGGCGCCGCCAGGCCAGGCAGTGGGCCAGGCTGCACGGCGGCAAGCGGGGGCTGCGCGCGATGCGCGACTACCAGCTGGCCGCCACCGAGCTGGGCCTGCTGCACGAGCGGGCGGCCCGCCACATGGTGGACGAGCAGGCCTTCCACCAGGAGCAGCGGGCCCTGCTGGAGTGCATGAGCACCGCGCGGGCCGACTTCCCCGGACCCTGGGTGCACGCCAGGCCGGTCACCAGGGGCAGCCCACCGCCCGGCTACGCCGCCGGCTGACCCAGGACGCGGGTGAGCGAGACCTCGCGCGGCCCCGGGTAGACCGGGTCGGAGCGCAGGATCACCGAGTCGGCGAACGCCTTGGCGGCGGCGAACAGCTCCCGGGCGGCGTACACGTAGGTGGTCGACGGCAGCCGCCTGGAGGAGTCGTCACCCACCCCGAACGTCGCGAGGCCCGCCGTCCGGCACAGCGTCACGGCCCTGGGCAGGTGGAACTCCTGCGTCACCACGGTCACCTGCGTGGCCCCGAACACCTCGCGCGCCCGCACGCAGGAGTCCCACGTGTCGAACCCGGCGTAGTCGAGCACCATCACCGCGTCGGGCACGCCCTTGCCGCGCAGGTAGTCGCGCATGGCCGTGGGCTCGTCGTAGTCCTCGCGGCTGTTGTCGCCGGACAGCAGCAGCGCCCGGACCTTGCCCGCGTGGTAGAGGCCGGCGGCGATGTCGAGCCGTCCGGCCAGCATCGCCGTGGGCTGGGTGCCGTACAGGCCCGCGCCGAGCACCAGCGCGGCCTGCGCCGGTGGCACGCGCCCCAGCCAGCCCGCGCCGCCGGCCGTCACCCGGTGCCCCGAGCTGCCGAGCCAGGCCCAGGTCATGGGGGCCAGGGCGAGCACGCTGAGCAGCACCAGACCCTGGTACGCCCGGCGCAGGGCCTTCCGCGAGAGCCGGACTTTTCCCAGCAAATCGCACCCTTCCAGCGGTGGGGAGTGGCGAACCTAACACCCCATACCTTGACATATCCGGGGGCATATCCGGTCAGACGGCCGCGGGTGCCTCGGTGGGGGAGGGGGCGGGCACCTGGGCCCGGGTGCGCAGCGAGGTGACCACTCTGAGCGCCGCGATCCACACCAGCGTCGAGCCGAGGACGTGCAGCAGGACCAGCGCGGCGGGCACGGCGAGGAAGTACTGGGTGTAGCCGATCACGCCCTGGGCCAGCTCCACCCCGAGCAGCGCCAGCGCCGCCCGCCTGGCGGCCCTGGGCGAGGAGTTGGTCACGTGCAGAGCGAACAGCAGCGCGAACGTCAGCCCCACCACGACGTAGACGAGGTCGGCGTGCAGTCGCGCCACGGCCTCGATGTCGAGGTCGAAGCGCGAGGCCCGCTCGTCGCCCGAGTGCGGGCCCGTGCCGCTCACCCCCACCCCGACCACCAGCAGCGCGAACACCGACGCGAGCAGCACGTGGCCGAGCCTGCGGATGTCGCGGTGCGTCACCCGCCGGGCGGGGCCGTCGCCCTCGCCGGAGCGGGCGTAGAGCGCCCAGCAGGCGGCGATCAGGCCGATGGAGATCAGGAAGTGCATGCCGACGGTGAACGGGTTGAGCATCGTGTTGACCACCAGCCCGCCCCACAGGGCCTGGGCCAGGATGCCCGCCGGCTGCAGCCATGCCAGCCGCACCAGGGAGGTCCTGCGCGGCGCCATCCGCATCGCGGCGAGCACGCACGCGACCCCCACGGCCAGCACGAGGAACGTCAGCAACCGGTTGCCGAACTCGACCAGCATGTTGAGCATCGAGGTCTCGGGGTGCGCGACCGGGATGAAGCTGTCGGGCGTGCATCTCGGCCAGGTCGGGCAGCCGAGCCCCGAGCCGGTGACGCGCACCCCCGCGCCGGTCACCGCGATGCCCGCGTTGACCACCACGGACGCCAGCGCCCAGCCCCGCATCGACTTCCGCGTGGGCGCCCAGAAGGAGAACAGGGCGCGCACGAGAGGGTGGGGATGGGCCGTGGGTAGCTTCACGTCATCGATGGTATTGGCCGGGCCGGTCGGTTCCGCCATCGGGAATGGGGCTTCTCAAGGCGCCAAGGTATGTGACATGTTACTGATGGAGGTGGTGATGTCCGACGTGATCGTGGTCGGCGCCGGAGTGGTGGGGGCGGCCTGCGCCTACTACGCCGCGCGGGCGGGACTCGACGTGACCGTGGTCGACAGCGGATCCGTGGCGGGCGGCACGACGGGCTCGGGCGAGGGCAACATCCTGGTCTCCGACAAGGAGCCGGGGCCCGAGCTGGACCTGGCGGTGCTGTCCAACCGGCTGTGGCGCTCGCTGGCCGAGCACGCGGGCGATGGGGGCCGCGGGGGGTTCGAGTTCGAGGCCAAGGGCGGGCTGGTCGTCGCCGAGACCGGCGAGGTCCGGCGGCTGCTCACCGAGTTGGCCGCCAAGCAGGACGTCGAGCACGTTCAGGTGCCCCCCGAGTCGCTGCGCGACTACGAGCCGCACCTGGCCGGCGACCTGGCCGGTGGCGTGTTCTACCCGCAGGACGCCCAGGTGCAGCCCATGCTGGCAGCCGCGACCCTGCTCAGGCGCGGCGCGGAGAGCTTCGGTGAGGGCACGCTGCGGCTGCGCCTGGGGGCCGCGGTGACCGGGTTCACCCGCTCGGGCGACCGGGTGACGGGCGTACGCACCTCGCAAGGCGACGTACGCGCCGGCGCGGTGATCAACGCGGCGGGCACCTGGGGCGGCGAGGTGGCCGCGCTGGCCGGTGTGGACCTGCCGATCCTGCCCAGGCGCGGGTTCATCCTCGTCACCGAGCCGCTGCTCCGGCCGCTGATCCGGCACAAGGTCTACACCGCCGCCTACGTGACGAACGTGGCCAGCGACTCGGCCGGGCTCGAGACCTCCGCCGTCATCGAGGGCACCCAGGCAGGGACCGTGCTCATCGGGGCCAGCAGGGAACGGGTCGGGTTCGACCGGACGACGTCGGTGCCCGTGCTCGCCCGGCTGGCAGATCAGGCGGTCGCGCTGTTCCCCGCGCTGCGGGACGTGCGGGTCATCAGGTCCTACTGCGGGTTCCGGCCGTACTGTCCCGACCATCTGCCCGTCATCGGCGCCGATCCGCGCGTGCCCGGCCTGTACCACGCGTGCGGGCACGAGGGCGCGGGGATCGGGCTCGCCCCGGCCACCGGCCACCTGCTCGCGCAGGTGCTCACCGGCGAGCGGCCCGACCTGGACCTGCGTCCCTTCCGCCCGGACCGCTTCCCCTACGGCCAGTCTGAGGAGGCCTCTTGACCTTCCACATCACCGTCGACGGCCGGCCCGTGCCGGTCGTGCCCGGTCAGACGATCGGCGCGGCGCTGCACGCGGCCGGGGTGCGGTCGTGGCGCACCACCCGGTTCGGCGGGCGGCCCAGGGGGCTGTTCTGCGGGATCGGGGTCTGCTTCGACTGCCTGATCTCCGTCAACGGGGGCCCGCAGGAACGCGCCTGCCTCCTGGAGGCCGCTCCCGGGGACGAGGTGACGACCTCATGACGTACGACCTCGTGGTGATCGGCGGCGGGCCCGCCGGGGTGGCGGGCGCGCTCACGGCGGCGCTGGCCGGTCTGCGGGTGGCGCTCGCGGACTCCGGTGCCAGGCTCGGCGGCCAGTACTTCCGCCATCCCCCCGAGCCCGGCCGGTCACCCGCTCTGCGGCGGTTCCTGCGGCAGGCGCGGGCCCTGGAGGAGCGGGCCGAGGTGCTGACGCGCCACCAGGTGTGGAACGTCGCCCGCGAGCCGGACGGCGACCTGCTCGTGCACTGCCAGAAGGACGGGCGCCCCGTCACGCTGCGGGCCAGGCGGTTGCTGATCGCCACCGGCGCGTACGACAGGCCGCTGCCGTTCCCCGGCTGGGACCTGCCCGGTGTGCTCACGGCGGGCGGCGCGCAGGCGCTGCTCAAGGGCGGCGGCGTCGTGGCGGGCCGGCGGATCGTCGTCTCGGGCACCGGGCCTTTCCTGCTCCCGGTGGCCTCAGGGCTGGCGTCGGCCGGGGCGCGGGTGGCCGGCGTGTACGAGGCCAACGGCGGCCTCGGCCTGGCCAGGCACCCGTTCCTGGCCCTGGGCAAGGCCGGCGAGGCCGCCGGGTACGCGGCAGCACTGGCCGGGCACCGGGTGCCGTACCTGACCCGCCAGGCGGTCGTCGCGGCGCACGGCGACCGCGAGGTGGAGGCCGTCACCGTGGCCCGCCTCGACCACGACTGGAACGTTCTCGCCACCCGCGTCGTCGCGTGCGACGTCCTGGCCGTCGGCTACGGGTTCGTGCCGCAGATCGAGCTCGGGACGCAGCTCGGCTGCGAGACCCGGCGCGACGTGGACGGCAGCCCCGTGCTGACCGTCGACGCCGCCCAGCGCACCAGCGTGCCCGGCGTCTGGGCCGCGGGCGAGCCCACCGGCGTGGGCGGGTGGCGGCTGTCCGAGCTGGAGGGCCGCATCGCCGGCCACGCCATCGCGGCCGACCCTGGCGGGGTCGCGGGCCCGCTCCTGCGGCGCCGGGCACGCTGGAGGGCGTTCGGCGAGGCGTTGCAGCGGGCGTACCCCGTCAAAGCCGGCTGGCAGGGGTGGCTGCGCGACGACACGATCGTGTGCCGGTGCGAGGAGGTGCCGCTGGCCCGCGTACGCGAGGCGCAGGACCTCGGCGCCACCGACGCCCGCTCCATCAAACTCCTGGCCAGGCCCGGCATGGGCTGGTGCCAGGGCCGCGTCTGCGGCTACGCCGTCTCCTGTCTGGCCGGCGAGCCGCCCGCCCCGCCCCGCCG
>NZ_JADOGI010000096.1 GCF_015645445.1 Nonomuraea cypriaca
GGCTCACCCGCCCCCGCCCCCGCGTCCGCGTGAAACGGGGCGGACGTCCGCCCCGCCTCGGCGTTCCCGTGAAACTAGGGGGCCGGGACGCCGGTGGCTCTGCCGTTCGGTGGGCGGACGCGGTGGAGTTCGAGGCCGATGTCCACCAAGGCGATCCGGTCGAGCGCGGCGACCTGGCCGAGGTCCACCCACGCCGCCTGGTCGGTGCTGCCGCCGACCTCGTGGCGCAGGGTGCCGCCGACCACGTGGGCGTCGTACACGATGCCCAGCCCGTGGAAGTCGGCCTCGCGGCCGGGACCGCGCGGGTGGCGGCGGCGGATGGTGCTCATGCCCAGCAGGGTGTCGACGGCGACGGTGTAGCCGGTCTCCTCCTCCACCTCGCGGACTGCCGCGTCGAGGGGGTCCTCCGCGTGGTCCAGGCCGCCACCCGGCAGTGTCCACAGCCGTTCGCCGCCGGCACTGACCCAGCGCGCGAGCAGAACCTTCCCGTCGTCGACGCAGACGGCGTACGCCGATACCCGCAGTTCCTTGATGGTCGTCACGTTCGCCAGATTTATCACCCGATATACCGGCAGCACGACCGAATACCGCCGCAGTAGTCGTGACGCTGTCGGCGAAAGCCCTCGCCGAAGGGCCGTCCGGTGGGTGTCAATGGAGCCATGGAAGCCGCCTATGACGAGATCGCCGACTGGTACGAAACCGAGTTCCTGCCCCGCGACCACGCCGACCGGCTGGGCATCCGGCGCTCGCTGCGTGAGCTGCTCGGGCCGGGGAGCGGGCCGTGCCTGGAGGTCGGCTGCGGGACCGGCGTGTACGCGGAAACGGTGAGGGACCTCGGCTGGACGCCGGTGGGCGTCGACCTGTCCACCGGCATGCTGCGGCACGCGCGCGGCCGGCTGCCCGTCCTCCAGGGGGACGCCGGGCGGCTGCCGTTCCACGACGGGAGCCTGGGGGCGGTCGTCGCGGTGATGGTTCACACCGACATGCCCGGATATCCCGGCATCCTGCGCGAGGCGGCCAGAGTGTTGGCGGTGGGCGGGGTGTTCGTGCACGTGGGGGTGCACCCCTGCTTCTGCGGCGGGTTCGCCGACCGGACCGACGATGAGGCGGTGGTGATCCGGCCCGGATACGTCGACGGCCACTGGACGAAGTCGTCGTGGACCGACACAGGGGTGCGGGACAAGGTGGGGGCGAGCCACTGGCCGCTGCCGGACCTGCTGCACGGCTTCCTGGAGGCGGGGCTCGCCCTCGAAGGGTTCGCCGAGGGCGGCACGCCCGTCCCCATCATGCTGGCGGTCAAGTCCAGAAAGAGCTGGTCAGGTCCAGAAAGAGCTGGTCAGGTCCAGAAAGAGCTGGTCAGGTCCGGGAAGCCCGCTACCCGCGAGCCCGCTGGATCACCGCCGCCCCGAGCGGCGCCAGCCCGACCTCCCCGGACACCCGCCGTCCGGTGAGCAGGTCCGTTCCCTCCCCGCCGATGGGGACGGACGCGCGCAGCTCGCCGCTGTGGTTGAGCAGGAACACGTACTCGTACGCGTCGTCTCCCCGGACGGCGCACTCCACGTGGGCGGGGACGCCCTCGAAGGGCGAGCGCACGCCCGCCGCCGCCACCGCGTCCAGCACCACGGCGTCGAACGCGGCCCGCTCGAGCAGCGTCGCGAAATAGACCACCCGCCCGGCGCCGTACGTGTTCCCGACCACGGCGGCCCGGCCCTCCAGCAGCCCGTCGGTGTAGGTGGCCAGCGCCGTCCCGGTCTCCAGGTGCAGGTCGTCACGCCACCAGGTAGCCGTCGTACGCCGCCCGTCGGCGAACTCAACGGCGAACTCCTCATGCGGCCGCGCCGGCCAGTACTCGTCGATCTTCGCCCCGATGAGCTCACGGAACGCGCCGGGATACCCGTCCGGCCGCACCCGGTTGCAGTCGTCGACCACGCCGGAGAAGAACGACATGATCACCGTCCCGCCGTCGCGGGCGAACGCCCGGATCCGCTCGGCGCCGTCGTCGTCGATCAGGTACGCGTTCGGCACCACCAGCACCTTGTACCCGTCCAGCGACGACCCGGCGGACACGACGTCGACCGGCAGGTGCCGCTCCCACAGCGGCGTGTAGTGCCGCATCGCCGTGTCCGGATAGCTGAAGTCGGCGCGTGGCAGCCCATGCGTCTCCTCCAGCCCCCACCAGCCGTCCCAGTCGAACAGGATCGCGATCTCCGCCCGCGACGTCGTCCCGGCCACCGGCGCCAGCAGCTTCAGCTCCCGTCCCAGCTCGGTGATCTCCCGGAACGTACGCGAGTCCGGCCCCGAGTGCGGCAGCATCGCCGAGTGGAACCGCTCGTGCCCGCCCCGGCCGGCCCGCCACTGGAAGAACAGCACCGAGTCCGCCGCCCGCGACACCGCCTGCAGCGACCCGAGCCGCATCCGCCCAGGCTCCTTGACCACGTTCAGCTTCCACTGGGAGACCGCGCTGCTCGACTGCTCCATCAGCATCCACGGCTGACCGCCCTTGAGCGAGCGGAACAGGTCGTAGTTGAACGCCGCCGACACGTGTGAGTCGGCGTCGGCCGGGTTCGGGTAGATGTCGAGCGCGACCGCGTCCTCCTCCCGCGCCCACCTCCAGTAGTCGGCGTGCCGGAAGAAACGCATGAAGTTGGTCATGACAGGGACGTCGTCGCGGAAGGACCGGACGATGTCCCGCTCGGCGAGGTAGCACTCCAGCAGCGCGTCGGAGGTGAAGCGCTTGAAGTCGAGCTTGCGGGCCGGGTTCATCCAGGTGCGCGGGATGTTCGGCACCTCGATCTGGTCCCAGTCGGTGTAGACCTGGCCCCAGAACCGGGTCGTCCACGCCTCGTTCAGCGTGCCGAGGTCGCCGTACCTGCGGCGTAGCCAGCTGCGGAAGTTGACCGAGGCGGCCTCGTTGTACGCCGTGGGCCCGTACTCGTTGCTGATGTGCCACATCGCCAGCGCGGGATGGAACGAGTAGCGCTCCGCGAGCTTGGTGGTGATGTTCGCCGCGTACTCGCGGTAGATCGGCGACGAGGGGTCGTAGTGCAGCCGGTTGCCGAAGCCGAACGGCTGCCCGTCGGCCATGACCGGGAACACCTCGGGATGCAGGTGCGTGAGCCAGACCGGCGGCGCTGCCGTGGGGGTGGCCAGGTTGACGCTGACGCCGTTCTCGTGGAGGAGGTCCATGACCTCGTCCATCCAGCCGAACTCGTACGTGCCCGGTTCGGGTTCGAGCGAGGCCCACGCGAAGACGCCGAGCGAGACGGTGTTGACACCGGCCTCGCGCATGAGCCGCACGTCCTCCCGCCAGACGGCGGGATCCCACTGCTCAGGGTTGTAGTCGCCGCCGAAGGCGAAGCCGCCGACGCGGTTCCTGAACGCGTTCATCCTGGTCATCTCACGCCTCCTGCGCTCGTTCCACCGACACGGCGGTGAGCCGCCGCTCGGCGCCGGTGATCTCGTGTACGGGGCCGGTCAGCGTCACGCGCCGCTCGTCCACCACGTCGGCGGCCGAGCGGCGGACGGACACGATCACCTCGCCCGGCTCGACGCCCCGCCGCCCGTCGCGCCCCGTGAACGCCAGCAGCCTGGCCGGCACGTCGAATCCGGCCGTGGCCCGCTCGCCCGGCCCCAGCTCGACGCGGACGTAGCCGGCCAGCTGGGCGAGCGGCCTGGTGACCGAGGCGATCGGGTCGGTGACGTACACCTGCACCACCTCCGCGCCCGCCCGGTCACCGGTGTTGCGCACCGTGACGGAGCAGCGGATCGACCCGCCGGTCGGGGCGCTCTCCACGGCGGTCAGGTCCTCGTAGGAGAAGCTCGTGTAGCTGAGCCCGTGGCCGAACGGCAGCTCGGGGGCGGGGTCGATGTTGCTCACCGAGCCGGCCGCGCCCAGCTTGGGATGCAGGTAGCTGTACGGCTGCCCGGCAGGGGAGCGCGGCATGCTCATCGGGAGCCGGCCGGAGGGGTTGACCGCCCCGCTGAGCACCCGGGCGATCGCGCCCGCGCCCTCCTCGCCGGGGAAGTACGCCTGCACGACGGCGGCGGCGTTCCTGATGACGCCGGGCACGGCGTACGCGCGGCCCGTCATCAGCACCACCACGGTCGGCGTGCCGGTGGCGAGGACGGCCTCGGCCAGCTCCAGCTGCGCGCCCGGCAGGTCGAGGCTCTCCACGTCGCAGCCCTCGCCCGAGGTGCCGCGCCCGAACAGCCCCGACCGGTCGCCCAGCACGAGGACCGCGACGTCGGAGCCGGCGGCAAGACGGGCGGCGGCGGCGATCCCCGAGCGATCGCCGTCGTCCACCCCCGTGCCCCGCTCGGCCCGGATCACGGCGTCCGGCAGCGCCTCCCGCAGCGCGTCCAGCAGCGTGGGGGAGTCGATGCCCGGCTCGACGCCGGCGAAGTGCGGCAGGACGTGGTTGACGAACGAGTAGCAGCCGAACAGCGCCGCCACGCTGTCCGCGTTCGGCCCGACGACGGCCACGCTCCTGCCCGCGGCGTCGCCGAGGGGCAGCACGCCGTCGTTGGTCAGCAGCACGATCGACTCCTCAGCGAGCAGGCGCGCCAGCTCCCTGGACTCGGGCCCGTCCAGCTCGACCGGCCCCGACGGCTCCGGCTCGTAGCCGTCGTCGAGCAGGCCCAGCTCCGCCTTCTGCCGCAGCACGCGGCGCAGCGCCCGGTCGACCAGCCGCTCCTCGATCCGCCCCGACGCCACCGCCCGCTTCAGCGGCTCCAGGTACGCCACGCCGGTCGGCAGCTCGACGTCGATCCCGGCCGTGAGCGCCTGCACGGCGGCGTCCTCGGCGTCCTCGGCCACGGCGTGCAGGGTGTGCAGGAACGCGACGGAGAAGTAGTCGGCCACGACCGTGCCCCTGAACTCCCACTCGTCCCGCAGCACCTCGGTGAGGTAGCGGGTGTCGGCGGCGATCGGGACGCCGTCGATCTCGGCGTAGGAGTTCATGACCGAGCCCGCCCCGGCGTCCTTGATCGCGACCTCGAACGGGAACAGCAGCGTGTCGGCCACCTCGCGGGCGCCCGCGTGCACGGGCGCCAGGTTGCGGCCCGCGCGGGAGTTGGAGTAGCCGACGAAGTGCTTCAGCGTGGCGATGACACCTGCGGACTGCAGGCCGCGTACGTACGCGGCGCCGATGGTGGCGACCTCGTACGGGTCCTCGGAGACGCATTCCTCGACCCGGCCCCACCGCTGGTCGCGGATCACGTCCAGCACCGGGGCGAGGCCCTGGTGGACGCCAAGCGCCGCCATGCTCTCCCCGATCCGCCGGCCCATCCGCTCCACCAGTCCGGGGTCGAACGACGCGCCCCACGCGGGCGGCACCGGATATGTCGTGGCCCGCCACGCGGCCAGGCCGGTCAGGCACTCCTCGTGTGCCAGGGCCGGGATGCCGAGCCGGGTGTGGTCGCGCAACCAGCGCTGCCGCGCGGCCAGCACCTCGCTCGCCCGCGCCGGGTCGACGGGCCGGGTGCCGTAGTGGCGGGTCACGTGGCCCAGGCCGGCGCGGGCGAACGTCTCGAACCCGACGTCCTCGCCCTGCATCGAATCCTGCAGCGGCGCGACCACGCCCTCGTCCCGATTGACGTTCAGCCACACGCCCACGAGTTGCGCGAGCTTCTCGTCGAGCGACATGTCGTCGAGCAATTCCTCGACGCGTCGCCCCCGGCGCTCGGCGTGTTCCGGAGCCGGCTGCTCAACCCGTGCAGGCATAGGACCCTCGTTCGTTCATTCTTCACATGAGCTCGACGGCCAGGCGCAGCGCCGTTGATAGCGCTAACAGCCGGACAGGCGATTTCCCATGAGACGAGCGGTGACAGTTTGCTCGGCCGGAAAGTTTCCGGCTAACTTTCGGAAAAATTACCGTGACATTGCCGAAGGGTTACGCTAGGCTCCGGCTGGCAACGCTGTCAACCATCCCGCCGATCAACGGCTTTCGGCCGGTCGTTCCAGGTCATGAGGTGGCCTGCCTGCCGTTCTGTTTTCCGAAACGAAAACCGGGAGGTCCGGTGCCGCGAGCAACGCTGGCCGACGTCGCGGCGGCCGCCGGAGTGTCGGTGCCCACCGTTTCCAAGGTTCTGAGCGGGAAGAAGCACGTCTCCGCCGCCACCAGGGACAAGGTTCTCGAAGCGGTCAGGGCCTTCGGATACGAGACCCCGCGCCCGCAGCACACGCCCCGCCTCGGCCTCGTCGACCTGCTCATCGACGGGCTCGGCTCCCCGTGGGCGGAGGTCCTCGTCCGCGGAGCCGAGAAGGCGGCCGCGCGATGGGGCTTCTCGCTCGTCGTGACCTCGTCCGCCCGGCCCGACTTCGACCTGCGGCAGTGGATCGGCGTGGTGCGCAAGCGCGGCACCGACGGGATCGTGCTGGTGCTGTCCAGGGCCGAGCAGGAGGAGATCGCGGCCATCCAGGAGCTGCTGCACGTCCCCCTGGTGCTCCTGGACCCGGTCGGGCAGCGCGACCCGCGCCTGTCCACGGTCGGCGCCACCAACTGGCTGGGCGGCGTCATGGCCACCACCCATCTGCTGGAGCTGGGGCACACGCGGATCGGGTTCATCGGCGGGCCGCTCGACACGCAGTGCACGCACGACCGTTACGAGGGCTACCTGGCCGCGCACCGTACGTTCGGGATCGATCCCGATCCGCGGCTCACGTGCTACGGCGACTTCGTGGTCTCGGGCGGCAAGACGCACGGGGCCGAGCTGCTCGACCGCGGCGACCCGCCCACCGCGGTCTTCGCCGGCAACGACCTGCAGGCGGCGGGCGTCTACCAGGCGGCCACGGAGCGCGGCGTCCGCGTGCCCGGTGAGCTGTCCGTCGTCGGGTTCGACGACTCGCTCCTGTGCGAGATGCTCTCGCCGCCACTCACCACCGTGCGCCAGCCACTCGACGACATGGCCAACGAGGCGGTCCGGCTCGTCTCGGAGGAGCTGACCCACCCGAGAGGCACGGCAGGGACGCGGATAGAGCTCGCCACGACCCTCGTCGTGAGGGGGAGCACCGCGCCGCCGTCCGGTACGCGGCCGGACGGCGCGATCAGCGGCGCTCGGCGACGAGCAGGTTCAGCTCCAGGGGCAGGCCGCTCACGTCCACGAGCTTGAAGCCGGCGGAGTCCAGCAGGCAGGTGTACTCCTGCAGCCTGCGCTCCCGCCCGGAGCCGTTGTTGACCAGCATGTGGACGTCCCAGGGCAGCGCCAGCGCCTCCGGGTCGGCGGCCGGGTGCTCGGGAACGAGCCGCTCGACGACCAGCAGCCGCGTCCCCGGGGCCAGGGCGACGCCGCAGTTGCCGAGCAGGACGCCGGCGCGCTCGTCGTCCCAGTCGTGCAGCACCCGCGAGAGGAGGTAGACGTCGCCGCCCGGCGGCACCTCGGCGAAGAAGTCGCCCGCCATCACCTCGCAACGCTCGCCCGTGGTCGAAGCCGTGGCCCGCACGCGGCCGACGACCTCGGCGCTGTCGAACAGGATCCCCCTGGCCTCCGGGGCTTGGGAGAGGATGGCGGCGAGCAGCGCGCCGTTCCCGCCCCCGAGATCCACGATCACGTCGTGCCGGGTGAAGTCGTAGACCAGGGGCACCTGCGCGAAGAACAGCGACCCGCACGCCATCGCCCGGTCGAAACGCTCGCCCATCTCGGGATGCTCGGCCGTGTAGGCGAAGAAGGGCTTGCCGAAGACGTGCTCGAACCCCTGCCGCCCGGTCCTGACCGCGTGCAGCAGGGCTCCCCATGAGGCGTAGAAGGGGCCGGCGTAGAACAGCGCGAGGTCGGCCAGCGAGTCCGGGTGCCGCCTGGACAGCAGCGCCCCGGTCGGCGTGATGGTGTACGTGCCCGCCGGGCCCGCCTCCACCAGGTCGTGGGCAGCCAGCAGGCGCAGCAGGCGGCGCAGCGAGTCCGGATGGGTGCCGCTGGCCCGCGCCAGCTCCTTCCAGGTCAGGCGGCGGTCGTAGAGCAGGTCGGCCAGGCCCAGCTCGGCCATGGCGGCGACGGCCTGGGTGATCCAGGCCCCGGTCAGTTTCGCCAGCACCTCGCGCTGGCCGGAGTCGTCAGCCATCGGTGCGCGCTTCCCAGAGCCGCAGGGTGCTCGGATGCCGGCCCGCGCAGGCCAGCTCCACCCGCCTGGGCCAGCCGGCCCGCGGGCGGCGGAGATAGAGGACGGTACGGCCGCCGTGCTCCGCGTCCTCGTGCGGATTGAACCCGCCGCCGTCCGCGGCGAAGCCGAGCAGCGAGGTGAGCAGCCGGGCGATGCCGAGGATGACCACCTCGTCGGGCCGGAGCACCTGGAGCGCGAGATGGGACTCGTCGTCGCGCGCCCGTTCGCCCGCGACGACCGCGTCGATGGCCGTCCGGTCCTCGCGAGGGAGGGCGAACACCTCGATCGCGGCGCCGTCGCGGGCCGCGTGCACGATCTGTACGGGCAACGACGCCGGGTCCAGCCGGTATCGGCCGGCCAGCCGGGCGCGTACGACGGTGCTCGGGCAGGTGCGGACGATCTCGAACCCGCGGCTGCGCAGCACCCCCGACAGATCCGCCGTGCGGCGGGGGAACAGCAGGATCGCCGCGTGATCCACCCGGCAGTGCCGCTCGAGGGCGGCGAGCGCGGAGTCCGTGACGCCGCGCTGCGTCGTGAACATCTCCCGGCAGCCCTTCGCCGCGACGAGTCGTCGCACCAGCAGGTCGAACCGCCTTTCGTCTTCCTCATCCATGTCCGGCCCCCCGATTCTTACACTCAGCGTCAACGAACGTTACAGTACGTAGTATTCGCTGGTCGACGGCACTAGTGGGCGGGTGAGGCGTTAGCCACTTCCACTCGAGGCCGCGCGAACCGCTTGCTTTGGGCGCCGGCGGCCAGCCGAAACCCCTTCGCGCGCTTTACCCACCAGGTAGATCTATGCCGGATTTATGGTGATTCGTTTGCTTTTATCCGGTTTAAGAGGCTAGCGTCGGAGTCGTTGCCGGGGACGGTCCTTACCGGGATGTGCGTCGCCGGTTCTTTCCGGATTCTCCTGCGCTCCACGTGGCGTCCGTATGGCGTGCTGCCCGGCTACATCCGTATGGGAGCGCAATGTGCCATGTCCCCTGAATAAGGACTGACCTTTGACCATGTCTGCTCGCATGCGCTCCGTCGCCGTGCTCGCCGCCTCCGCACTGACCGCCCTGACCGTCGGCTCGGCCGCGGCGCACGCCGACTCCGGCGGCACCGGACAGAACGTCCTGCTCCAGGGCTCCACCACGGCCTCCTACTTCTGGGACGACGCCTCCGGCCGCGCCGGTGACACCGGGCTGCCCGCCAGCGGCCGGCCGATGAGCAAGGGCATGGCCGCCAGCCCCAGCTGGCCTCTCATGACCGAGGGCTACGTGGTCTACCAGGGCAAGAAGGTGCCGTTCTTCGTCGGTGACCGCGGGCCGGGGAAACCCTCCAGCCGCGGCGTGATGCTCGACCTGGACGGCGAGACGTTCGCCGAGTTGACCGGCGGCACCTTCGACACCGGCACGCTGAGCGTCGAGGACAACGGCGGCAGGGGCCACATCAAGCTCCAGTACGTCGTGACCAAGTGGGGCGACGGCGTCGGCCTGAAGAACCACCCGGTGGCCTTCTCCACTCGCGCCTGGGCCGAGACGGACACCACCCCGGTCAAGCCGGTCTCGGTGAAGCAGCCGGCCCGCTGACCCGGCACACCAGATCAGGGCGTTCCCGACGGGAGCGCCCTCTTCGCGTGTTCACGCGCCTCAAGTCATCGGGGCCGGCACGGTGTCCGTGCCGGCCCCCGGGAACCTAGGACCGCGGAATCGGGACCCGCGACCAGTCGATGTCCGAGCCGAGGTAGAAGCTCGGGTACGCCGGCTGGTTGTATCCCGTCTGCTGCCTGGCCACGTCCACCCGGTACTTCGCGTCGTGCATGAGCGTGTAGAGCTTGCGGTCGGTGAGCTCCGTGCTGAGGAAGACCCGGATCGCCGAGCTGTCGGTCGTACGCGTCAGCAACTCCTCGCGCCAGTCGCCGAACACGTCGGCCACCAGCCCGGGATTGCCCTTCGTCCAGTTGTTCGTCAGCGCGCCCTCCGCGGTGAGCACCGTGCCGCTCCTCCAGTCGTCGATCGTCGGCGTCTGGAGTTCGGTGGTGGCGGCGCCGTTGACGAGCTGGGTCGTCATGTCGGCCGCCCAGCGGATGCTCATGTTCGTGCCCGGGGTGCTCCGGCCCAGGTGCGCGCCGCCGGCCGACCACAGCCCCGCCTGGATCGCCTGGTCGGGCGGCGCCGACGACCACACCTCGGCCCCGCGGATCGCCGGGTCGACGTCGCCGACCATGCCACGCCCTGTGTCCACGCCGCTGTAGCCACCGAAGATCACCTCACCGGTGGCGGCCGAGCGCATCGCCCAGCCGTACGGCGCCGAGGAAGCGCCCTCGTGCACCGTCCAGATCTCCAGGCCGGGGCGGTCGGGGTCGAAGTCGCCGACGTGGACGGCGTCGCCGTGGCCGAGCCGGACGTTCTGCCCTGGCACGCCGCTCTGCGGCGGTCCTTCGGCGAACGACGAGTACAGCACGTCGCCGTCGTCGTCGATCGTCGCGGCGCCGTACACGATCTCCTGCCTGCCGTCGTCGTCCACGTCGGCCACGCTCATCGAGTGGAAGCCCTGTGTGGTGATGTCGGCATATTTCGGATTGCTGCCGGGGACGCCGTGGGGGCCGGCGTTGAACGGGTTGGCCATGGGGGCGTGGCCGCTGTCGACGTACCAGACCTCCTTGAGTCTTCTGCCGTCCCAGTCGTAGGCCACCAGCGTGGTGCGCGTGTAGTAGCCACGGGCGAAGACGGCCGACGGACGCCTGCCGTCGAGGTAGGCGACGGCGGACAGGAACCGGTCGACCCGGTTGCCCGGCTCGACGCGGGCCATCGCGTAGTCGCCCCACAGCAGGCCGTCGTCGCCGCGGCCCGGCTTGTAGTGGATCGTCTGCAGTTCCTTGCCGGTGGCGCCGTTGAACACCGACAGGTATTCGGGACCGGTGAGGATGTAGCCGGCGAACTCGCGCAGCCGGTTGTTGCCGCTGCGGGCCGGCGCGTAGACGTCGGCGAAGTACGTGGCCAGGTCCACGGCGGCCGCGTGGGACAGCGGGTACTCGTGCCGGGGCTCGATGCCGAACGCCTGCTCCAGCGTCGCGGGCCAGCGCCCGGCGACCACCTCGGGGTGCTCGTGCCACTTCTCGAACATCCCGACGAGGTGCTCGAAGTAGTCCTCCGCGCTCATGCGGTAGTCGTCGGAGTGCGAGTAACCGGCCCGTACGTCCTGTTTCGGCATGGTGACGTGGCGTACGGAGGCGACGTCGCCGTCGCGGTCGTACCGGGTGACCTTGGTGCCGGGGGCGGTCTTGAGCATCATCTCCGAGCGGCCGTCGCCGTCGAGGTCGTAGACGAGGAACTGGGTGTAGTGGGCGCCGGAGCGGATGTTGACGCCCAGGTCGAGCCGCCAGAGCAGGGTGCCGTCCAGTGTGTACGTGTCGACGTACGTCGGTCCGGTGTAGCCGCGCTGGGAGACGTCCTTGGAGTTGGAGGGATCCCACTTCACGACGTACTCGTACGCGCCGTCGCCGTCCACGTCGCCGACGCTCAGGTCGTTGGCCGTGTACGTGTACGCCTCGCCCGCCGGTGTGACTCCGTCGGCCGGTTTCTTCAACGGGATGTCATAAAACGATTTAACCCACGGCGTGGTGGGGGAGCTGCGGCGGCCCTCCCGGCCTTTGACGATCGGGGCGACGCGGTATTCCGACGTGGCGGTGCCCGCAGTGTCGCGGTAGTTGGTGCTGTCGGTGACGGTCGCGACGCGCCGGCCGTCGCGGTAGACGCGGAAGTCGGTGCCGGTCATGCCGGTGTCGCCGTACCCGGACACCTCGTCGCCGAACAGTCGCCAGCTGAGGAACACTCCCTCGCTGGTCGGGACCGCTACGAGGCCGCGGTCGAGGTGTTCGAGCCGGATGCCTGCGGACGGTTCGCCGTGGCCCCGGCCGGAGTCCGCGCCGGCCGGGACCGCCGCCAGGGGGACGCAGACCAGGGCGGCTAAGGCGGTGGTCAGGGCGCGGCGCAGGCCGCTGGGGGGTGTCATGTCACGGGCTCCTCGGAGTGATGCCCGCATGGGGACGCGGCCTGTCCGCGTCCCCGGCGGATTAAATCGATATAATTCAGTCGCGAGAGTATTGGCGAGTTGTGAGGTTTGTCAAGAATGAGTTTCCGGGGGATTTCGCGAAATCTGTTGAAACATCGAAAACGGCATCGAATGGCATGAGAAATCAGCAGGCCGACGCCGGCCCTCGGCAGTGAACGGTCTTCAGAGGGTGGGGAGCAGGCCTCCGTCGATCGAGACGGTGATGCCGGTGAGGTAGGAGGCGCGCGGGGAGGTGAGGAAGGCGATGAGTTCGGCGGCTTCCTCTGGCCGCCCGGGGCGGCCCAGGGGGCGGCGAGGCGCTGGGCCCACACCGCCAACGGCCTCACGCCGCGGCAGTTCCACATTCTCGGACTGCTCCACGATCGTGGTCCCTTGGCACAGACCGACCTGGCCGCAGAGACGGATGCGGCGGCGAGCGTGCTCGTCACGCAACTGAATCCCCTGGAGGCCGAGGCGCTCGTGACGCGCACGCGTGATCCCCGCGATCGCCGCCGCCACCTGGTCCTGCTGACGGAGAAGGGACAACGGCTTCTGCGAACCGCGGCAGCCGCGCAGCAGCAGGTCGAGGACGACCTCTTCCGCTCACTGAACGAGTCCCAGCGCGCACAGCTGACACAGCTGCTCGTCCTGGTACGCGACGATCTGACCGAGGGGAACGAGCACTGCGGGACCCCGGCCTCTCTCGACAGGAAGACGTCGTGAAGACGGGATCGGCCCATACGCGAGCCGACGCCGCTCAGGTGAGGTCCAGGGTGCCGGTCGGCTTCAGGTGAGGCTCAGGACGATTCGGCCGGTGGTCGTGCCGGCCGACTGCCGTTGCCAGGCGGCTGGGGCGTCAGCGAGCGGTACCACCTCGTGGGCCACCGACAGGCGCTCGTCCGCGGCCAGCTCAGCGATTCGGGTGACGGCCGCGGCGCGTTGCTCGCGGGTCAGCTCGTTGTTGGTGTAACCGAGCACCCGCAGGGAGCGGCTGCGCAGGGTGGAGGAGTCCAGCGGACAGGTCTCGCCGGCCGATGAGCCCAGGTTGACCAGGCGGCCGGACGAGCGCAGGGTGCGGGCGGCCGCCGCGGCGGGCGGGCCGAAGAGCGGGTCGAGGACCAGGTCCACCGGCCCGTCGCAGGCGGCGGACAGGCGGTCGGCCAGCGTGGCCACGTCATCGGTGTCCAGCGCGACCACGGCGTCCGCGCCCGCCCGCGCGGCCCGTTCCCGCCCGGCGGCGGAACGGGCGGCGGCGACCACCCGGCGCGCGCCCGCGACGCGTGCGAGCTGCACGGCCGCCTGCCCCACCACCCCGCCGGCCCCGAGTACGACCACCTGCTCCCCGGGGCTGAGCTCGCCGCGCCAGGTCAGGGCCATGTGGGCGGCCACGGCGGACAGCCCGAGCGCGGCGACGGCGAACGGGCCGGCCCCATCGGGCAGCTCGACGACGTCCTCGGCGGGGACCAGGACCCACTCGGCCATGCTGCCGTCACCGGGAGCCATCCCGGCGGAGGTGGGGAACCACACCGGCGTGCCGGAAACGTTCCCGACACCCTGCACGCCGGGAACGTACGGCGTGGCAGGGGCGCCGAAATAGGAGGAACCCGTCGCGCAGAGCAGGTCCAGCGGCGTGATGGGGGCGGCGTGGACCCGGACCAGCGCCTCGCCGGGGCCGGGCACGGGTTCGGCCCGGCCGGTCACCACCCCTGGCGGCCGGCCGCAGCTCGCGATCTCGGCGGCGCGCATCACGTCGCGATGTCCGGGTACGGCAGCCGCATGTGCGACAACCGCCGCGCGTACTCCTTCTGGAAACCCAGCGGCGGATGGTCGCGCTCGAACATCGCGATGAACAGCGTGAGCGTGAGGAACGGGTGCGCCCCCAGCTCGAACAGCTTCGGATAGTCGTGGTCGGCGAGCGCCTCACGCTCGACGTCGTCGAACCGCAGCCAGGTGGACGCCTCGCCGGCGTGGCAGCCGAGGATGCGGTTGGCGTACTCGGCCTCCCACCACTCCACCGTGGCCCGCGGCGACTCGCGGTAGCGCTCGACCAGCTCCGGGTCGCGGTCGACGGTGAACAGGAACTTGTTCAGCAGGTACTTGCTCACGACCGGCCTCCGCTCGGGTACCAGGTGAAGTACGCCTCCATCGTGTGGAACAGGTCGTACGTGTCCACGTAGTCGGCCTTTCGCCCCTCGCCCGCGACCCCCATCATCAGCATGAAATCCATGAACCCGTGGGTGGCGTTGCCCGGCTCCCACAGGCTGTCCAGGGTGACCTCCGACAGGCAGCCCTCGATGTCCCCCGAGGAGATCCACTCCACGGCCTTGCGGTCGAACTCCGGGTCGGGGCCGTGCGGCCCGAACTGGCGCGGCCCGCCCAGCTCCAGCGACAGGTGCCCGGTGCCGATGACGGCGACCCGCTGATCGCCCGGCCAGGAGTCGACGAGCTCCCTGATGGTCCGCCCGAGCTGCACGAAGCGCTTCGGCCGCGGCAGGGGAGGGGCGAAGATGTTGGTGTAGACGGGCACGATCGGCAGGTCGTTCTGCGGACGCAGGGTGATGATCGGGCAGGTGATCGAGTGGTCGATCCGCAGCTCGTTGGAGAATGCCAGGTCGAACCCGGCGTCCAGCCCTTCCCTCAGCAGGTGGGCCGACAGGTCCTCATGGCCCTTGAGCAGCAGCCTGGGCAGGCCGAACTCGCGTTCCTCGTTGTAGAAGTTCGCGTCGTAGAAGGGGGCCTTGCCGATCAGGAACTGCGGCATGTTGTCCAGCCAGAACTGGTGGAAGTGGTCGGAGCCGACCATCACCAGCACGTCGGGCCTGGCGCGCGTCAGCGTCTCCCTGAACGCCTCCACCTTGCGCACCCACTCGTCCGCGAACGGCGGGCGCTCCTCGCCGGTGGAGGTGCTGGCGCGGTAGTAGAAGGGATGGTGGGTGGACGCGACGACCGCGACGAGCTCAGCCATGCAAACCTCCGTAGGTGCGGGAGCCGCTACTCGTGGCGGGCCGCCGGAGGCGGCTCACCGTTCGGTTCGGGTGGGATGGACCGGTTGTTCAGGTCCACGGACAGAAAGATCTCGTTGGCCACCGGACGCCGCAGCTCCTCGGCGAGCTGCCCGATGAGCCCGGCGGTCCTGGCCAGCAGCGCGAACCCGCGCAGCAGCTCCAGCGGCAGCCCCAGGTCGGCCAGCGCCGCGCCGCACACCCCTGCGCCGTTGAGCGGCAGCGTGCGGCCGAGGACGGCCGGGTGCACGCGGCCGATGGCGGCGAACAGCGACAGATGCGGCCCGTACAGGCCCTCCTCGGCGGCGATCTCGAAGAGCCGGGGGGTACGCGGGTCGCCGTCCTTGTGCACGTGGTGACCGAGCCCGGGGATCCGCCCGCCCGCCGCGCGCCTGGCGCGTACGGTCTCCATGGCCAGCGCGTCCCACCCGGCGTCGTCGCCGGGCAGCGCGTCACGCGAGGCCAGCACGTCGTGCAGGAACCGGCCGCAGTCCTCGGTGACGCCGAGGAAACGCGACCCGCCGCCGAGCAGTCCCGCCGCCAGCGCCCCCTGTACGGAGTCCGGCGCCGACAGGTACGTCAGCCGCGTCACGATCGCGGTCGGCGTGAACCCGTGATCGGCCAGCGCGGCCAGCACGGCCTCGAACACGCGTACCTCGCCCGGCGTGGGACGGCGCTGCGTGGCCAGCCAGAACGCCAGCTCGCCGAAGCCCACCTCGCCCATCACGTCCCTGGCCAGGTCCCGGCCGAGCAGCGTGATCGTCTCGGGCGTCGACGCCCCCAGCGCCGTCGGATAATCAGCCACGCTCACCCTCCTCCTCCGAACCCGCGGAACCCTCCGAACCCGCGGAACCCGCCGAAGCATCAGACGCGTGTGAAGTGTCCGTGACGCCCGAGGCATCCGACGTGTGTGAAGTGTCCGCGACGCCAGAAGTGTCCGCGGCGCTGGAGGCGCCGGGTTCGGTGGTCAGCCAGGCGCGTAGCTCGGCGCCGTGCTCGTCGAGCTCCGGTGGCGGCAGCGTATAACCGGCGGGCGTCTCGGAGAACCGGATCGGATGCCGCGTCGTCGGCACCGCCCGTTCGCCCTCGCCCACCACGACCACCGGATCGAGCTCGAACCGCTCGGCCATGGCGAACCCGCCGTCGATCGTGGTGATCGGCCCGCTCGGCACCCCGGCGTCGACCAGCAGCTCGAACCACTCCACCGCCGGCCGCCTGGCCAGCCGCTCGACCAGGATCGGGCGCAGCTCCTCGCGGTTGGCGGTGCGGTCCGCGTTGCGGGCGAACCGCGGGTCGGCGGCCACCTCCGGGATGCCGAGAACCTCGCACAGCTTCCTGAACTGGCCGTCGTTGGCCGCCGCGACGATCAGGTCGTCGTCCTTCGTGGGCAGCGGCTCGTACGGGAACACGCTCGGATGCGCGTTCCCCATCCGGTACGGCACCACGCCCCCGGCGACGTACGCCGAGCTCTGGTTGACCAGCCCCGTGAGCGCCGAGGACAGCAGGTTGACCTCGACGTGCTGGCCCCGGCCTGTGGCCTCGCGGTGGCGCAGCGCCGCCAGCACGCCGATGACGGCGTGGTTGCCCGCCATCACGTCGAACACCGAGATCCCGGCGCGGTACGGCGGCCCGTCAGGATCGCCGGTGAGGCTCATCAGCCCCGACATGGCCTGCACCATCAGGTCATACCCTGGCACGCGCGCCCCGGCTCCCGAGCCGAAGCCGCTGATGGAGGCGTACACGATGCGCGGGTTGCGGGCCTGGACCGAGGCGTGGTCGAGGCCGTACTTGGCGAGCCCGCCCGGCCGGAAGTTCTCGATCAGCACGTCCGCGCGCCTGGCCAGCTCCCTGGCCACCTCCGCGTCGGCCGGGTCTCGCAGGTCCAGCGCGATCGACCGCTTCCCGCGGTTGACCCCGAGGTAGTACGTCGACACCTCGCCCCGCGTCGGCGGCGTCCACGTGCGGGTGTCGTCGCCCTGCGGGCCCTCGACCTTGACGACGTCGGCGCCCAGGTCCGCCAGCAGCATCGTGGCGTACGGCCCGGCCAGGATCCGGGAGAAGTCGGCCACCAGCACGCCGGACAGCGGCCCCTCCGGCCGGGTGTCTACCATGCGGCTCCTTCATGCGTCCGTGTAGCGGACGAGTGTCCGCAATGTTCGATCTCAGCATCAGGCCGAGCCCACGTCAACACTCTTGACAGCAACTTCCCGGCTCATCACAGTTGCTGTGACCGTATAGCGGACATTAGTTCGCAATCCTCGTCGAGGAGCTCACCATGAACGATTTCGCGGCCGGACGGCCCGTGGTGCTGCGTGGCGGTACCGTGCTGCCCATGGACGGCCGGCGGGTGCTCACCCGTACGGACGTCCTCGTCATCGGGGACCGGATCGCCGCGGTCGGGCCCGCGCTGGAGACGCCGGGGGACGCGGTGGAGATCGACGCGTCCGGCGGCGTCGTCATGCCGGGCATGATCGACACCCACCGCCACATGTGGCAGACGGCGATGCGCGGCTACGGCGCCGACTGGACGCTGACGCAGTACTTCGTCTGGTTCTACCTGGAGCACGGCAAGCTGTTCCGGCCCGAGGACGTGCACGCGGGCAACACGCTCGCCGCGATCGAGGCGCTCGACGCCGGCGTCACGACCGTCGTCGACTGGTCGCACGGCCTGCGGACGGTCGACCACGCCGACGCCGCCGTGGACGCGCTGGAGTCCGTCCCCGGCCGGTACGTGCTCGCGTACGGCAACATCCAGCAACCGCCCGCCGAGTGGACGGCCGCCCCCGAGTTCCGCGACTTCGTCAGCAGGCGGATCACCGGCGGGGACATGCTCGGCTTCCAGGTGGCGTTCGACGTGCTCGGAGACCCGGCCTTCCCCGAGAAGCCCGCGTTCGAGGTGGCCCGCGAGCTCGGCGCGGCCGTCACCACGCACGCCGGCGTATGGGGCGCCACCAGCGACGACGGAATCAAGCTCATGTACGACCACGGCTTCATGACCCCAGGCACGATCTACGTGCACGCCGCCTCGCTGTCGGCCGACTCCTACCACCGCATCGCCGCCACCGGCGGGTCCGTCTCGGTCTCGACGGAGAGCGAGCAGAGCGCCGGCCAGGGCTACCCGCCCACCTGGGCGATCCGCGCCCACGGCATCCCGGTGTCGCTGTCCATGGACACCAGCGTGTGGTGGAGCGGCGACCTGTTCTCCGCCATGCGCGCCACGCTCGGCGCCGACCGCTCGCGCGAGCACCTGGAGGCGCAGACCAAGGGCGACACGATCACGCACAGCGGGCTGCGCGCCGACCGGGTCGTCGAATGGGCCACCCGCGGCGGCGCCCGCGCGCTCGGGCGCGACGACCTGGGCGTGATCGAGCCGGGCAGGAAGGCGGACCTGGTGCTCATCAAGAACGACCACTCGCCGGTGTCGTTCCCGCTGCTGAACCCGTTCGGGCACGTCGCGTTCCAGGCGCAGCGCGGCGACGTGCACACCGTCCTGGTCGACGGGCGCGTGGTGAAGCACGAACACCGCCTGGTCGGCGTCGACCTGGCCGCCGCCCGCCGCGACATCGAGAGCACGATCGAGCACCTGCGCTCGTCGATGGGGGAGCAGGCCTGGCAGCAAGGCATGAACCCGGACATCCCGGCGACGAAGATCCTCGACAATCCGTACACGTACACCGACTATCGCAGCTCCTCCACGCACACCCGGTGAACCACTGCATCTAAAGTCGGATCGACCGGACGCGAGCGAGTGAGGGCGTACATGGCACGTGGTGACACCGGACCTGACTTCATCGAGGCGCTGGCCCGCGGCCTCGACGTGATCAGGGCCTTCCAGCCGGGGCACCCGGTCATGTCCCTGACGGAGGTGGCGACCGCCGCCGGCCTGGCCAGGCCGACGGCCCGCCGCATCCTCCTCACCCTCCAGGAGCTGGGGTACGCCAGGGCGGAGCCGGGCGGCTTCGCCCTCACCCCGCGCGTGCTCGAGCTGGGCGTCTGCTACGTGCGGTCCATGGGGCTGTGGGAGGTCGCCCGGCCGCACCTGGAGCGGCTCGTCGCGCAGACCCGCGAGTCGTCCTCGATCGCCCAGCTCGACGGGTCCGACATCGTGTACGTCGCGCGGGTCGCCGTACCGAAGATCGTCGCGCTCTCCGTGCAGATCGGCACCCGCTTCCCGGCCCTGCAGACCTCCCTGGGCAAGGTGCTGCTGGCCGCGCTGCCGCCCGCCGAGGTCGAACGCGTCCTCGCCGAGCCCGGCCGCTCCGGCATCGAGCCCCGCTGGCGGCCGGACGCCAGGGAGCGCGAGTCCGCGCTGCGCGAGGTCAGGGCCAAGGGCTTCGCGCTCACCGACCAGCAGCTCGCCCTGGGGATCCGCTCCGTGGCGGCGCCGCTCAGGGATGGCCTGGGCAACGTCATCGCCGCCGTGAACGTCAACGCCCACGCCGCCGAGACCTCCATCGAGAAGCTGACCCAGGAGCACCTGCCCTTGCTGCTGGCGACGGCGAGCGCGATCAGCGCCGACTGGGCGAGGTACGAGGCGGTGCCGCACGTCACGGCGTCGTAGCGACCGGCTTCGCGCCGCCGCATCCGACACGCGCGCATCCGACGCGCCCTCACCGCGCATCCGGCGCGTGCACTCGACGCGGCCGTTCCCGTTGCGGATCGACGTGAATTGAGCTTCGCTCTGATCACGGATCTTGCGTCTTTCAGCTGAAAGAAACTACGAACGAGACCGTACGTCTTTTTGTGGAGGTAGCGTGCGTTTTTCCCGTATGTCCCGGTTATCCGCCGTCTTGCTGAGCCTTGCCCTGCCCGCAACGCTGCTCGCCTCAAGCGGGGTCGCGTCCGCGGAGCCGGCCGAGCCGCCCCCCGTACGCGACTTCGGCAACGGCCCGGAGCGCAACGAGGTCGCCGCCGGCGTCTCGGACCAGGCCGACGCGCTCGGCCGCACCGCCCAGGGCGAGCAGCCGTACGGGCACTCCCGGGAGGGCGGATACCCCAGGCGGACCTGGCTCCCCCTCCCCGCGGAGAATCCCGCCGACGCCTCCATCAAGCTGGGGCTGATGCCGTACCACGGCATCGCGCCCAAGCTGAACGACCTGCAGCGGCGCAGCGACCGGGTGAGCTCCGAGATCATCGGCCGCTCGCACCAGGGCCGCGACCTCTACCTGGTGACCGTCACCGCGCCGGAGAGCAGCGCCGAGGCCCGCGAGCAGAGCCGCATCCGCGAGCGCATCGAGGACGACCCGGCCGCCGCCGCCCGCGACAGGAAGCTGGCCAAGCGGTACAAGGCGCCGGTGTTCTTCAACAACAACATCCACGGCAACGAGTGGGAGGGCACCGACGCGGCCCTGCGGGTGATCGAGGAGCTCGCCACCGGCAACTCCCGCCAGATCACCGACCTGCTCTCGCGTACCAGGCTGTACTTCAACGTCACCGCCAACCCCGACGGCCGCTTCAACGGGATGCGGGCCAACGGCGCCGGCTTCGACATGAACCGCGACTTCATCACCGCCTCCCAGCCGGAGGTGCGCGCGATGCGCCAGGTGATGATCGACACCCAGCCGGTCGCCATGGTCGACCTGCACGGCTACGTCAACGGCACGCTCATCGAGCCGACCACGCCGCCGCACGGCGCCAACTACGAGTACGACCTGTTCATCAAGAACACCTACGCCAACGGGCTCGGCATGGAGGCCGCGGTCAACGGGCTCGGCTACACCTTCGAGAAGGACGAGGTGCGTCCGGCGCAGATCCCGTTCCGCGACGACCCGGAGGGCTGGGACGACTGGCCGCCGATCTTCACCCCGCAGTACGCGCCCTTCCACGGCGCGGTCGCCTCGCACACCGTGGAGATCCCGCTCCGGGTCAACAACGACGCCTACGACGACGAGCCGGTGGAGGAGCTGCGCCGCCGCTCGGCGATCAACATCGACGTGGCCGCCGCCGCCATCCGGGCCACGTACGGCTTCGTGCAGGCCGGTCACGACCGCCTGATCAACGACCAGATCGAGGTCTTCAGGCGCGGCACGGCGGGTGAGCCGGCCAAGCAGGTCCCGCTCGGCATCGTGCCCGGCTTCGGGCCCGAGGACGTCTACACCACCACCTACCCGCGCGCCTACGTGATCCCCGCCGGCACCGAGCAGCGCTCGGCCACGGCCGCCGCCCGCCTGGTCGACCACCTGATCGCCAACGACGTCCGGGTCGAGCGGGCCGAGCGCTCGTTCCGGCTGGACGGCAAGAGCTACCCGGCCGGCTCGTACGTCGTGGACATGCACCAGCCCAAGCGCGGGCTGGCCAACGTGATGCTGGAGCCGGGCGCGGACATCTCCGCCCGGGTGGACGCGATGTACGACATCTCCGGCTGGAGCCACGGCCTGCTCTGGGGCGCCACCGTCGACACCGTGACCTCCGGCTCGCTCCGCGTGCGCGCCGAGCCGGTCAAGGCCGCCGCGCCGACCGGCTCGGTGCCGCGGGTTCCCGGGTCGCTGGCCCTGAAGGTGGCCGACGCCAAGGAGGTCCTGGCACTGAACGAGCTGCTGGCCCAAGGCGTGGCGGTGACCTGGAACGCCGGTACGGCGGTCATCCCCGCCGCCGCGCGGGAGGCCGCGAGGACGGTGGCCGACCGCTACGGCGTGGCGTTCACCCCGGCGGGACCGGCCGGCGGCACCCCGCTGTCGCAGGTACGGGTCGCCGCGGCGGCCTCCGCCGACGAGCTGTTCACGCTGCGCGAGATGGGCTTCGCCGTCACCCCGGTCTCCACGACCGTGCTGAACGACGGCTTCGACTGGAGCTCGACCGACGTGCTGTTCGTCTCCAGCGGACTGAACTACGCGGCGCTCGCGCCGGCGGCCAAGGCGGCGCTGGACGCGTTCCTCACCACCGGTGGTGTGATCACCCGGGGCGGCACGGGGGCGGCGTTCAACGCGGCCGCCGGGCTGCTCACCGCGACCGCGGTCGCCGGGCGCGGCGACGCCAACGGCGTGGTAGTCGTGGACTCCTCGGCCGGTCCCGTCGGCACCGGATCCACCGGCCACTCGTTCGTGTACTCGCCGCGCTGGTTCACCGGGCTCGGGGCCGAGGTCACGGTCGAGCAGTCGTACGCGGCCGACGGGCCTCTCGTGTCCGGCCACTGGCGGCCCGACGAAAAGGGACTCGGCGGCCAGGACGCGGCCCGCGGGCAGGCGGCCGTGATCAGCGGCCGGGACGAGCGGGGCGCGGCCGTGGTGATGTTCGGCACCGAGCCGATGTTCCGCAACCACCCGAAGGGGCTGTTCTCGCAGGTGGCGAAGGCACTGTACTGGTCGGCCGCCGTCACCGGCGCCACCGTCACCACCCCCTGACCCCGGCACGGGCCGGCGACCTCACCGAGATCGCCGGCCCGTCCGGCCGTCTTTCCCCAAGCCATGTGGCGCCGGCCACGCGAGGCGCTACGGGGCGGGAGCGTAGCCGGCGGGGCGGCTGGTGAAGGTGCCGCGGCCCTGGGTACGGCTGCGCAGCCGGGTCGCGTACCCGAACACCTCCGCCAGCGGCACCGTCGCCGAGATCACGACCGTGCCGCCCCGGGCGGTCGAGCCCGAGATCCGGCCGCGCCGGGCCGCGAGGTCGCCCAGCACTCCGCCGGCGGCGTCCTCCGGCACCGTGACCGTGACCTCCACCACCGGCTCCAGCAGCACCATCGCACTGGTCCGCAGCGCCTCGCGCAGGGCCAGCCGCCCGGCCGTGCGGAACGCCAGGTCCGAGGAGTCCTTCCGATGGGTGGCCCCGTCCGTCAGCGTGACCCGTAGTGAAACCGGTGGGATACGGGAAACGAATTATTCGCCCTGACACGCTCCGGTCCGGAGGTTCACCAGGCGGACGCCTGGCTGCCCTCGATGAGAGACACCGCCGTCATGTCCGCATGTCGACATAGGCGCGAGACGCTTTCAGGGAAGGACTCGCGCCCATGACGATCTCTGTTGACCTCGGCTCCATCGACACCGGCCGGTACACGGTCGGCATGGCCACGAGCCCCGCAGACCTGCGGGCCGCGCAACGGCTCAGGTACACCGTCTTCGCCGAGGAGATGGGGGCGCGGCTCGACAGCCCGGTCTCCGGCCTCGACGTCGACCGGCTCGACACCTACTGCGACCACCTCCTCGTACGCGACGGCGAAGAGGTCGTCGGGACCTACCGGCTGCTGCCCCCGGGGCGGGCCGACCGGCTGTATTCCGACACCGAGTTCGACCTGGCCGGCCTCGCGCCCATCAGGACCGGCCTCGTGGAGGCGGGCCGCACCTGCGTGCACCCCGGCCACCGGGACGGTGCCGTGGTCTCCCTGATGTGGGCCGGCATCGCCAGGTACATGGTCGCCGGGGGTCACCGGTGGCTGGCCGGCTGCTGCTCGGTGCCGCTCGACGACGGCGGCGTCGCCGCGAACGGCGTCATGGAGCGGGTGCCCCTCGGGCCCGGGGAGTACCGCGTCACGCCGCACCACCCGTGGCACCACCGGGGCGCGGCGGCGGCCTCCGCCGACCGGTTCGTGCCGCCGCCGTTGCTGCGCGGCTACCTGCGGCTGGGCTCGTGGGTGTGCGGGGAGCCCGCGTACGACCGGGACTTCGGCACCGCCGACTTCTTCGTGCTGCTGTCCATGGCCAACGTCAACACGCGGTACCTGCGGCGTTTCCTGGAAGAGCCGGTGTGAGCGCGGACCCCTGGCGGCCCTGGTCGCCGTGCTCGCCCGTGGCCTGCGTGCCGGCTCCGGCCGCCGTCGCCGGGCCGGTCCACCGGACGGCACGGCTGATCGGCGCGCTGCTGGTGGTGCTCGGGGGCGTACCGGTGTCCCTGGCGGTCTGCCGCGCTCCGGCGGCCACGCGGGCGGAGGTCACGCGGGTATGGGCGCGACTGCTGCTCCGCGTGCTCGGCGTCACGATCAGTCTGACGGCCGTACGGGCACCGGTGCACCCGGAACCTGTGGGTGCGGGACCTGTGGGTGCGGGACAGGCGGGTGTGGGAGAGGTGGGTGCGGGACAGGGAGGCTTGGAGACGGCGGGTGGGGGAGTGCTCGTGGTGGCCAACCACGTCTCCTGGCTCGACCCGCTGGTCATCGCGGCCACGCTCCCGTCGCGCCCGCTCGCCAAGCGGGAGGTCGCCGATTGGCCGGTCGTACGCCTGCTGGTGGCCGGCGCCGGAGCGCTGTTCATCGACAGGGAGCGGCTGTCGGCCCTGCCGTCGGCCGTCGCGGCCGTCACGAGCGCGCTCAGGGCGGGCGACACCGTCGTGGCCTTCCCCGAGGGCACCACCTGGTGCGGGCGGGGGATGGGGGAGTTCCGGCCGGCCGTGTTCCAGGCGGCGGTCGACGCGGGTGCCGCGGTGCGACCCGCCACGCTGCGCTACCGCGAGGGCGAGGCCACCTCGGCCCGCGCCTGCTATGTCGGGGACGACTCGCTGCTCGCCTCCGCCCTGCGGGTGGCCGCGACCCGCCGGCTGACCGTCGAGGTGACGCTGTTCGAGCCCGTACGGCTCGCGCCCACCGGGCGGCGGCCGGAGGCGCGTGCCGCGCTGGCCGGGATCGCCGAGGCCCGCGTACGCGCTCACCTGTATGACCGTCATGGCCGCGCATGGGCGGGAGAAGGCGTTTGATGCCGCCTGGACGATGGTAGAGGCCTATCTAGCAGGGGAAATGGAGACCGCCCCGCTACAAGAGCCTTCCGCCAGGAAGGCGTGACAGGCGGTCTCCGCGGTTGAGAGACCGCCGGATCGGGGGAACCCAATGCGCAAGACGCTCACCGGGCTGGGCCTGGCGTTCTTCTTGACGCTAGTCCCGGCCGCAGCCGCGACGGCCGACTCGCCGGTCGCGCCCGTCGCGCAGAGCCAGGTCACACCCGCACCGCAGCAGCAACAGCGCGACGGAGGCGGCAACGCCGGTCTGTGGGGCCTGCTGGGTCTGCTCGGCCTGCTGGGCTTCGCGGGCATGCGCAAGGGACGCCAGGTCGGCACATCCGAACACATCCCTAACCGCTCACCGCGCCCATAACCGGTCCCGTCCCGGCGTCCGCCGGGGGACCGAGGTGGTACGGCTGCCGGGAACGGCCAGCCGTACCACGGCGCGTCAGCCGATGACGTGGCCGACGCGGAAGAAGCCGTCGGGGTCGTACATCCGCTTGACGTCCAGCAGCCGGCGGTGGTCCGGCGCGGTGTAGGCGGCCGCCGTCCTTGACGGGTCGGACAGGAAGTTGAGAAACGTGCCGCCGTTCGCGTACGGACGCAGCGCCTCGGCCAGGCCGGGCACCGGCGTGTCCACGATGACCGACAGCTTCGTGCCGCGGTGACTGACCGGGCCCGCGTCGGGGCCGGGGCGGCCCATCGCGCCGCCCCAGTGCCGGATCTCCACCGTCTGCGCCTGCCCGGCGGTCTTCACCAGAGTGTCGATGACCTCGTCGGGCACGCTGTCGAACATGTCCATGTGCCGGTTCGGCGTGCCGCCCATCGCGCTGGCGGCGTACGTGGTCCGGCGGGTCTCGTCCAGCAGCGCCGGCCCCGCCGCCCGCCACAGCGGCGCCAGCAGCCGCCGCGCCTCGGACGCCTCACCGGCGTGCAGGACCTTCAGCGTCAGCACGTGCCTGCCGCGCACCGGCTCGGGGGTCTGCTCGTCGCCGGGCATCCGCCTGAGCACGACCGCGGTGCTGAGCTCGCCGGGCGCGTCGTCGATCCAGTCCCGGTACGCGCTCAGCGTCTCGGCCGCGGACTCGAAGGGGAAGTACACGAACCCGGAGTACACCTGCTCGACCGGGTGGAGCCGGAACTCCAGCGACGTCACCACGCCGAAACCGCCGCCACCACCGCGCAGCGCCCAGAACAGCTCGGGGTGGCTGCCCAGGGAGGCCATGACGTGCCTGCCGTCGGCCAGCAGGACCTCGGCGCGCAGCACGCTGTCGGCCGCGAAGCCGTGCTTGCGCGCCAGCCAGCCGAGCCCGCCGCCCAGCGTGTAGCCGGTGACGCCGACCGAGGGCGCTGAGCCCGACAGCGGCGCCAGCCCGAACGGCGCGGCCGCGGCGATCACCTCGGCCCACCGCGCGCCGGGCCCGACCCGAGCCACCCTCCTGATGGGGTCCACCAGCACGGACGCCATCGGTGACGTTCGCACCAGGACGCCGCCGTCGCAGGCGGCATGGGTGCCGTGCCCGGTCGCCTGAACGGCGAACGGCCGCCCCGCGCCGCGCGCCGCGAGCAACGCCGCCCGTAGGTCCGTCATGCCGTACGCCTCGGCGACCACGGCCGGCCGGGCGTCGACGGAGGGGTTCATGGAGCGGCGCAGCTCGTCGTATCCGGGGTCGCCGGGCAGGTGCACGGGGCCGGAGAAGCCGGGAAGCGAAATCTGGTCCTGGACGGTGTACGGGCGGCTCATTTCGACCCTCTCTGTGGCGACGTGTGACCACTGTGCGGGAGGGCGCTTACGGCTTCGTTCCCGCCGCCTTACCGCCTCCTTTAAGGACCTCTCCAGGATCTTGCCGCCGCCGCGGAACGGCATCCGCCGGCGGTCGCCGTTCCTGCTACATCGGCGGTCGTACCGTTCCCCTGATTCGCCTACCGAGGTCGTACGGGGGGCGCAGCCGGGTCGTTATCCGCGCGGGCTTCCGGAGGCGGCGCCCGTGGCCGAGGCCAGGAACCGCTTCGACGCCGCGAGCGCCGCGCTCAGGACGCTCGCCGCAGAGAAGCCGGACCTCAAGATCATGATCGTCACCGCCACACCCGACGCCCTGTACGTCGCGTACCTGCCGGATCACCCGGACATCGAGTACTGGGGAGAGCTGGGGCTCGACATCGTCTACCCGGAAGAGCCCACCGAGAGCGAGGGCGGCTTCTGGGAGGTCGTGAGCTGGGAGAACGCCGACAGGTACCAGGCCGACGTGATCCTCGTGGACGCGCGGGCGCAGTCGATGAAGATCGAGGAGATGGCGAAGAAGCCGACCTGGGCCAAGCTGCCGGCGGTCCAGGCCGGGCAGCTCTACCCGTGGCACGCGGCCGAGCGGTACAGCTACCTCGGCTACGCCAAGGTCATGGAGGAACTGAAGGCCAACCTCGGCAAGGCCCGTGACGACCTCGTCAAGTGACCTACCATGGGCCCGGCCCGCGTCAGGTGACGGGTACGATCTCGGCGCCGGTCAGGACGCCGCGCTCGATCGTGAGCAGGCCGAGCGTGCCGTGCGGCTGGCGGCGGCGGTCGGTGGGGGAGCCCGGGTTGAAGATGCGCAGCCCGCCGCCCGACTCGTCGAGCGGGATGTGCGAATGCCCGAAGACCACCAGGTCCGCGTCAGGGAAGCGGCGCCGCAGGCGGGCCAGGCGGCCCTTGGCCGGGCCGCTGTCGTGGATCATTCCGACCCGCAGCCCCTCCAGGGTCAGCTCCAGGGTCTCCGGCGCCACCACGTCGGGGCCGTCGTTGTTCCCCTTCACCACGTGAACGGGCGCGTACCCGGCCAATTCCTCGATCACCGAGGCGACGCAGACGTCTCCCGCGTGCAGGATCGCGTCCGCGTCGCGCAACTGCTCCGCCACCCGGGGCGGGCACGAACGCCACCGCCTGGGCGCGTGCGTGTCGGACAGCGCGACCACCTTCATGCGGTACTCATGCCCACGTCACGGCACTTACCATTTCGCCGCGGCCGGCGCACCGCCAGCCCTCGCGAGGGCCTGGACCGGGCCGGCTCCCGCTGGAGGACAGCCGCGGCGCGGCGTACCCCGGCATGACGGGGGAGCCCGGGGCCGCCATCGCGACTCATGACGGCGATCTGAAGCGGCGCCCCCGTCACGCCGGGTCGGTGAAGACCCGGTCCAGCCAGGACCGCCAGAGCTGCCCCTGGTCGTCCGCGTCCGAGAACAGGAGGTGGGAGGCGATCATGGGGCCCATGAAGCCCTGGAGAAAGCGGTAGATGCCGTGCTCGGTGCGGATCGCGAGGTTCTGGGAGTTGTGGAAGTAGACGATGCCCTCGGTTTCTGTGGGGCCGAAACGTACGCGGTCGCCGGGTCGGGGGTGACGGCCGAGGGTGGTGTACAGGGTTCGCCAGGCGTGTGGCCAGTCCTTCACCGGGGGGCCGAACTCGGTGAGGGGGGTCGCGTGCCGGCTGGGGAAGTGGTGCAGGTATTCGACGAGCGTCGCGAAGTACAGCGCCAGGCCCGACGACATGGCCTCGAACTCGTCGTGCCAGTCGTCACCCGGCAGGAAACCGCTGGTCACCATGCGTACGAGCGTGCTGCCCTGGTCGCGCCCCTCGATGAGGAACTCGTAGGCGACGAAACGCCCGTCGTCGCCCTTGTCACTGCCGTGGGCGAAGCGCCGGAGGGGCTCGGCGGCGGTCACGTTGGAGGGCGGCATGTCGAACTCGCCGAACGCGGTGCGTACGACGCCGCCCGCCACCTCACTGCGTCCCATGAACCACGAGTCGATGCCGGGCCCCGTCGAGATCGCCGCCCACACCTCCTCGGGAGTGGCCTCGACCGTGGCCTCCAGAGGCAGCTCGAACTCGTGACCCACGTCAGCGCTCCTTCTTCACGGCGGGATGCACGGCGACGATCAGCCGATGATCACGCCCGCCCTCAGCCGTCTCGTCGTGATATTTGCTGACCAAGGACGTCACGCAGGTCGCCAGCTCCTCCGCGAACGCCGCCCGGTCGGCCGCCGACGCGAAGCGCACCTCGCCCTCGATCGCGAACGTGGCCACCCGCTTCTGCGCCTTCGTGGCCCCCGTGATCAGGGTGCCGACATCGCGTACGAGCTGGGCGGCCAGCGCCAGCAGCCAGCGCGCGGACAGCCGGTCGGGGGACCGTCCTGGGTCGGGCTGCACGGAGGCCAGCGCGATCGGGGAGATCACGAAGGACGCCGCCGTGGCCTGCATCACGCGCTCGGTGACGTTGCCCTTCCTGCGTTCCTCGACCAGCTCGACCAGGCCGTGCCTCTCCAGCGTGCGCAGATGGTAGTTGACCTTCTGCCTGGCCAGCCCCACCTTGGCCGCCAGCGAGGTGGCAGAGCCCGGTTCGACCAGCTCGGCCAGCAGTTGCGAGCGCATGGGGTCCAGCGACGCCTCGGCCGCCGCGGGGTCCTCGATCACCGCCACTTCGTACATGGGGGAACGATCTCACCGACAAAAATGATTGTCAAGACAGCCGGGATGCTCGGTCTTCGAGATACCGCTGCTCGGGCAGGCTGGTGGTCAGGCGGGCCGCCGCCCGGTATTCGGCTGTCGCCGCGTCGGTGTCGCCGTCCATCTCCAGCAGGTGAGCGCGTACCGACGCCAGCCGGTGGTGCCGCGCCATCCGCTCGTCGCTGGCGAGGCGTTCGAGCAGGTCGAGCCCGGCGCGCGGGCCGTGCACCATGGCGACGGCGACCGCCTGGTTGAGCGTGACCACAGGATTGTCCTCGATGCGGGACAGCACTCCGTACAGTGCCAGAACCTGCGGCCAGTCGGTCTCGCCGGCCGTGGGCGCCTCGTCGTGCACGGCCGCGATCGCGGCCTGGAGCTGGTACGGGCCGACGGCGCCTGTGGACAGGGCCGTGGTGACCAGTTCGACGCCCTCCTCGATGAGCCGTCGGTCCCACAGGCCGCGGTCCTGCTCGGCCAGCGGGATCAGCCGTCCGTCCGGCCCGGTGCGCGCGGGCCTGCGGGCCTCGGTGAGCAGCATGAGCGCCAGCAGCCCGGCGACCTCACCGTCATCAGGCAGCAGGCGGCGTACGGCCCTGGTGAGCCTGATCGCCTCGCCCGTCAGCTCCGCCCTGTGCAGTTCGGGTCCTGAGGTGGCGGTGTAACCCTCGTTGAAGATCAGGTAGAGCACGTGCAGCACCACGCGCAGCCGTTCGCCCCGCTCGTCCGCCGGTGGCATCGCGAACGGCACGCCGGTGGCCTTGATGCGCTGCTTGGCCCGGCTGATGCGCTGCGCCATCGTCGCCTCCGGCACCAGGAACGCGCCGGCGATCTGAGCCGTCGTCAACCCGCCCACGGCGCGCAGGGTGAGCGCGAGCTGCGAGGGCTGCGACAGTGCGGGGTGGCAGCAGAGAAAGAGCAGCGTTAGCGTGTCGTCCTGATCGCCGGGCCGCTCCTCGTCGGCCGCCGGGGCCGTGCTCTCCCCGGCGGACACGCTCTCCTCCCTGCGCCGGCGCGCGTGCTCGCTCCGGATCTGGTCGATGACCCGGCGTGAGGCCACGGTGACCAGCCAGCCCCGCGGATTACCCGGCAGGCCCTGCTCCGGCCACTGCACGGCGGCGTCGAGCATCGCCTCCTGCACGGCGTCCTCGCACGCGTCGAACTGCTCGTAACGCCGTACGAGTGCACCCAGCACCTGCGGCGCCAACTCCCGCAGCACCTCCTCGACCTCACTCACGCCGGGACCTTGCCGGGCGGGGGGATCCGGGGCCTCGCTCACTCTGGAACCTTGCTGGGTGGCGGCATGTACGTCACGGAAGTCATCCTAGAGGCACGCCGATGATGGCAATCGGGAGAAATCGCACGTCAGCCCGATGTCAGCGATGCACTAACGCAGGACGAGTCCGAGCCCGATGCGCTGGTCGGTGTGTTACCTGCGGTCATGACGGCATGCCGGTCGGATTGCCGGCAAGCACACAGGCGACGGGCGGGTCGAGCTCGAGGGTCTCGACCCGGAGATGGGTGAAGCCGGCCTGGGTGAGCATGTCCTGGAGCTCTTGGGCGGCTCGGGCGGTGGTGTCCCGGGTGGCACCGGGGCAGCGGGGCTGGCTGACGAGCGCGATGCGCCCTGCGGGGCGGAGCAGGCGGCGCAGCTCGCGAAGCCGCTCCACCGGGTCGGGCCAGAACCCTGCGGAGTTGACGGCGAGGATGGCATCGAGCGGATCGCCGAAGCTCGGCAACCGCTCCACGGAGGCGTGCGTGAGGTGCACGCGGTGGGCGCGGACGGCGGCGGCGTTGCGACGGGCGGCCTGCCGGACCATGGCCTGCGAGTGGTCGATCCCGAAGACGTGGCCCCGGGTGGCGCGGCCGGCGAACTCGGCGATGGCGACGCCGGGACCGAAGCCGATCTCGAGCACCCGGTCGGTGGGCTGCACGTCCAGCAACGACACCGCCCAGATGTTGCGCTGCCGGTTGGAGGGGCGATGAGCGAACATCCAGCCGATCGCCCGCCCGACGATGCCCCGGGGGTGATGGGCCTGGCGCACCAATGCTCTGATCACGCGTTGCTTGAGAGAGGTACCCGCTGTCTGCATGATCGCCAGTCAACGGCTTCAAGTATGCTTGAAGTCAATGAGTGAGCAGTTGACGATCGGTGAGCTGGCGAGCCGCACGGGTGTCGCCACCTCCGCTCTGCGCTACTGGGAGGAGCTCGGCCTGCTACCGGTGCCGGCCCGGGTCTCAGGCCAACGGCGTTATCCGCCATCGGCGGTCGAGCTGGTCGGTGTGGTGTTGTTGCTGCGAGATGTCGGTTTCACGTTGCGGGAGGCCAAAGCGTTCATCGCGTCTCGTTCGCCGGCCGGCGACGGTTGGCGGGAGCTGTACCAACGCAAGCTCGCCGAGCTGGATCAGCGGATCGCCCGGGCTGAGGTGGCACGCACCGCCATCGCCCATGGCTTGGCCTGCCCGCACGAGGACATCCTGGAGTGCTCCAACTTCACCAGCGGGGTCGGTGCGCTCCTGGCGGGATGTTCTCTCGAAGAGGCCCATTCGCAGATTCATTCGCACTGACCTCGCCGTCGAGATAAGCAGCTGCAAGCGTTCGGACGACAGCCCTTGTGCGCGGCGTTCGCACGGCAAGTGCCGGAAGAGCGTGACCCCCGACCAGGGTCAGCAACTGCTGGTGCTCACCCCGGCGGACGCCGAGACCCGCGAGCGGCTGGACCTGCCGCGGGCTTGGTGGGGTGTGAAAGTTTCAGATGGTCCTGTGTGGGATTTGCAGGCTGAGCTGAATCGTTTTAAATAATCTTGGAACACGCCGCCGCCGGGTTTTGACAAGGCCTGTCCGGGATTCTTACGGTCTTGGCGCACTTGCTCGCGGCTAATCTCACGGCTGGGACGGGATAATGATGAAACGTTCAAACGCTTCGGCGGTGCGCCTTGGCGCGGTGGTCGCCATGGTGGGCCTGGCGGTCTCCGGGGTGGTCAGCACCCAGTCGCCCGCCTCGGCCGCCGTGGCGTGCTCGGTCGAATACTCGGTGTCCACGCAGTGGTCCGGCGGCTTCACCGGTGGCGTGACCGTCCGCAACCTGGGGGAGGCCGTCAACGGCTGGCGGCTGACCTGGTCCTTCACCGGCGGCCAGCAGATCGCCCAGGCATGGAACGCCACCACCGCACAGAACGGGCCGGACGTCACGGCGACGGACGCCGGCCACAACGCGGCGATCCCGTCGGGCGGCAGCACGGCGTTCGGCTTCAACGCCACCTGGAACAACTCCACCAACCCCGCCCCCACCGCCTTCGCACTGAACGGCGTCGCCTGCACCGGAAGCCCGACCGTCAGCCCGACCCCGACCGTCACGCCGACGGTGACCCCGACCGGGACCCCGACTGGGACCCCGACGACGCCTCCCCAGGGGGCGAAGCAGGCGGAAGACCTGGATCGCGGCCTGATCAGCGTCCGTTCCGGCACCGGCAACCTGGTCTCGTGGCGGCTCCTGGGCACCGAGTCCCGCGACACGTCCTTCAACGTCTACCGGGGCGGCACCCGCGTCGCGACCGTCACGAACTCCACCAACCACCTGGACGCCGGAGCCGCCGCGGACGCGACGTACACCGTGCGCCCGGTGACCGGCGGCACCGAGGGCGCGGCGTCGGAAGCCTCGCTCCGGTTCGCCGGCGGCTACCTGGACGTGCCCATCACCCCGCCCTCCGGCAACCACACGGCCAGCGACGCCGGCGTGGGCGACCTGGACGGCGACGGCCGCCTCGACCTCGTACTCAAATGGGAGCCCAACGACGCCAAGGACAACTCCCAGGCAGGCGTCACCGGCCAGGTCCACATCGACGGGATCAAGCTCGACGGCACCCGCCTGTGGCGGATCAACCTGGGCCGCAACATCCGCGCCGGCGCCCACTACACCCAGTTCCAGGTCTACGACTACGACGGGGACGGCAGGGCCGAGGTCGCCATGAAGACCGCGGACGCCACCGTGGACGGTCGCGGCACGGTCATCGGCAACGCGAGCGCCGACCACCGCAACGCCGACGGGTACGTGCTCACCGGCCCCGAGTACCTGACCATGTTCAACGGCCAGACCGGCGCCGCGATGTCCACCGTCAACTACGACCCGCCGCGCGGCAACGTCTCGTCGTGGGGCGACGACTACGGCAACCGGGTCGACCGCTTCCTGGCGGGGACGGCGTACCTGGACGGCGTACGCCCGTCATTGATCATGGCGCGTGGCTACTACACCCGGGCCGTGATCGCCGCCTGGGACTTCCGCGACGGCGCTCTGACCAAGCGGTGGACGTTCGACTCCAACGCCTCCGGCAACGGCGCGGCCGCCGGCCAGGGCAACCACCAGTTGTCGGTGGCCGACGTGGACGGCGACGGGCGCCAGGAGATCGTGTACGGCTCGGCGACCGTCGACGACAACGGCCGCCTCATGTACGCCACCGGCTTCGGCCACGGGGACGCCCTGCACGTCGGCGACTTCCTCCCGAGCCGGGCCGGCCTGGAGGTGTTCGGCATCCACGAGTCCGGCAACCAGCCGGCCGCCGACCTGCACGACGCCCGCACCGGGCAGGTGATCTTCCAGCGTCCCGGCAACGGCGGTTCGGAAGGCCCCGGCCGCGGGGTCGCGGGCGACATCCACGCCGGCAACTCAGGCGGGGAGTTCTGGGGCTCGGGCACGCAAATGTCCAGCCTGTTCAGCGGCTCGGGCGCGAACGTCGGCCGCACGCCGTCCTCGGCCAACTTCCTGGCCTGGTGGGACGCTGATCCCGTCCGCGAACTCCTCGACCAGACCAGGATCGACAAGTACGGCACCGCCTCCGACACCCGGCTGCTGACCGCCTCGAACGTCCACAGCAACAACGGCACCAAGGCCACCCCGTCGCTGTCGGGCGACCTGCTCGGCGACTGGCGCGAGGAGGTCGTCTGGCCGACCACCGACAACCGCGCCGTGCGCGTCTACGCCTCACCTATCGCGACCACCGTCAAGATCCACACCCTGCTCCACGACCCGCAGTACCGGGTGGCGCTGGCCTGGCAGAACACCGCCTACAACCAGCCGCCACACCCGAGCTTCTTCATCGGAAACGGGATGGCCACCGCGCCCGCACCCAACGTCTACGTGCGTTGACCCGCCAGGAAGGGCCGTCACCCACATGATGACGGCCCTTCCGGCCCAGGCGCGGGAAGAACCCGTCACGCTGGAGGCCCGATCGGGCTCGGGCCGTCACGCGAAGGGCTCTCCATGAAGTCATATGGAGCGAGCGGGCCGCGCAGGCGTACCTCGACCCGATCAGCCCAGCGCTCGGCGAGCCCGCTGACGGCCTTTTCCAGCTCATCCGTCCTGCCGGCGTCGACGAGCACCGCGAGCATGGCGCCGTCCCGCGCGTGGGCCGGCGGGCGCGGCGCGGTGAGCACGCATACCGGCCCTACGGCGGCCACGAGCTCCCGCCCGTCGGCCTCGCGCCTGGCACTGACCGCCTCGTTCACGATCTCGCCGATCCGCAGGCGCGTCGGCCGATCCCCGATCCGCCCGGACAGCTCCGCCAGCTCGGGGTGCCCGGCCACCACGTCATCGGTCAGCGCCCGCTCGACGTAGCGGCACTCGATCACGTACGTGACCCGCCCCTCGAACTCGCCCAGCGCCCGGGCGAACTCGTCATGGTACGGCGCCAGCAACTCCTCCACGACGGCCTCCGACCCCGAGACCACCGTGCCGAACCGGATCGGCAGCACCGGGACCTCGGCCGCCGTCGCGTCCAGCAACCGCTCGTGCGCCTCCCTGTCCTGGGGCGTGCCAGGCGCCCGGCCGGGATCCAGCTCGCTCACCAGAGCGGCGATGTCGCCGTGCCGGATCACCGTCACCGCGCCCGGCGGCCCCACGCCCCTCGCGTGCTCGTCCACCTCGACGTCCGCGGGCACGATGCCGTACAGGTAGACGCCCGCGCTCTCGCCGGTCGTTCGCGCCGTTTCCGAGGCGGACGTCATCTCTGGGACGCCGCCCCGCGGCGAACCGGCCGGGCGGGCTCCTCCTCGGAGCGCCGGACAGGCTCCTCCTCCTCGGAGCGCCGCGGCCTGGGCGGTCCTGCCACGGTCTCGGCGCGCCTGCGCGGCTCCTCACGCTCTTCCTCTTCGGGCTCTTCCTCCTCGTACGCGACCTCCGGTTGCGGTTCCTCTTCCTCCTCCGCGAACTCGCCTTCCTCCGCGCCCGCCTCGGCCTGCTTCCGCTCCTCGGCCAGCGCCGTCTCGTGGTCCTTGACCACCTCGCTGTCGTGGATCTCGCCGCGCCAGCCCATCTCGGAGGTCTCGTCGGGCTTCACCATGACGTGCGTCATGACGTGCCGCGCGAAGTGCTTGAGCTCCAGGCGTGCCCGCCGGCCCTGGGCCCGCCAGAGGTTGCCCGTGTGCTCGAAGAATCCCTGCGGGTGGTACTCCAGGACCATCATGACCCGGGTGAAGTCGGGCGTGAGGGCATGGAAGCTGACCGTGCCGTCGACGTATCCCTTCGCTCCCTCGGAACGCCAGATGATCCGCTCGTCCGGCACCTGCTCGAGGATCGTCGAACGCCACGTGCGATGGGACCAGAGGACCTGGGCCGTCCATGAGAGCTTCTCGTCCGACTCCTGGTCGACGTTCTCCACCTTCTTCATGAAGCTCGGGAAGTCCTGGAACTCCGTCCACTGGTCGTACACCATCCGGCGCGGCGCGCCGATGTCGATCGTCTCGACGATGTTGGTGGCCTTGAACTTCTTGCCCTTGGCCTTGCCGCCTTTCCCCTTTCCGCCGAGAATGCCCTTCACCGCTCCCGTGAGGGCCGAAGCCCCGATGGACTTGTCCGAGCCGGTGATGGCCCCCATCAGGCTCGATGTGCCGCCGTCCGCGAAGTCGTTGAGCCGGCCGGTCAGCCCCTCGACCTTGCCGGTCACCGACGACAGGGCCCGGTCGGCCAGGGCCGCGGCGAGGTTCTGCAGCGAGGAGGTGAGCTGGCCGGTCGGCAGCTCCGGCAGCGCCTTCCCCGCCGTGCCCGCCGTCTCCCGCACGGCTTCCTGCCCCTGGCGGACGGCCTTGCCCGCCACCTTCGTCGCCTCGGTCATCGCACTCACTCCTCCGTCCTGCTCGAGATGGACGACTGCCGGCGAGCGGCGCCCGGCCTGCGCGTCCGCAGGTCCTCCGCCACCTTCGACATCCGCGGCTCCGGTACGCGGGCCCTTGGCGCTTCCTCCGCGTACTTGTCCTGCTCCTGCTCGGCGTACTGGTCCGTCTCCGGCTCCGCCTCTTCGGGGGCCTGCTCCTCGGCGGCCGGTTGACGGCGTGTCTCGGATCCCTCCCGCAGCTTCGTGGTGAGGGAGTCGATCTGCCTGCTCGCCGCCGACACGGCCGCGGCCTTCGCCACCTGAAGCACTTCCCCCTTCAGCCGGTCGGTCATGTCCGCGACCTCCGGCGACGCGCTGAGCACCTTGCTCCCTTGCTGCAGCAGCCCTCCGCCGTCCCGCCGCATCTTGCGGGTGACGCCGGCGGTCGCCAGGGCGAGGGCCAGGCGCAGCTTCTGGCGCCTGCCCAGGTAATAGCCTGCGACGAGAGCCAGCGCCACTTTGCCCGTATCGTTCATGGCACGCTCCTTAGCTCCGGGCATCCCGACTGTCCGGCCTGTCCCCGCATGCCCCCAAAGGGCATACCGAAACGCATATCCCCACAAAACGGACAGCTCTTGGCCATCGGGAGGCCCTTGCCTCGGGTCCAGCCGGGCCCGAGGATCCAGAGGCGGTACAAGTACGTAAAGGGCTGGTCTAAATTTCCGGCACGTGGTGTTTTGGGGAAGCCTTCGGGGGCGACCGGGGTTGCCGGTGAGTGAAGGCGTGTTACGGAGTGCCGGACCGGCACCCGGCACGTGATTTGAATCGAACGGGGGACATGATGTCGATTCAGCATTTCTTCGGAGCCACGCTGCTGCCCACCAGGCAGCCGTACCCGATTCCTGGCGGGGACCGCAGAGGCGGCCGTTCACGTCGTCGTCGCCGTCGTCACCGCCGCTGAGCGGGACGCCGTCAAGATGACGAGCGTGATATAGACGGGAGCGACGGGCAAAGGGGACATTATCCGCCGCTCCGGCGGCAGCCCACCTTACGGGGTGGGCTGTTTCGTGTCTGAAGCGCTGATGCGGCACGATCCTTTCCGCATTCGCCTCTACCGTGGCCGTACGGACAGAGGAGGACGTGTGATCGAACTGTCGTGGCCGCAGGTCAGCGCGAGACGCCTGGAGCGGGCCGGGCTGATGCCGGCTGCCGGGCAGGGGCCGGGGGCAGGGATGGCGGCGGTGGTGGCGGGCATGTGCGGGGCGCACGCGCAGGTGATGCCGGCCGCCGAGGTGTCCATCGGGTTACGGCTCGGCGGCGTCACCCGCGCCCACGTGCGCGACGCGCTGTGGAAGGAACGCAGCCTGGTCAAGACGTACGGGCCGCGTGGCACCGTTCATCTGCTGCCCGCCCGTGACCTGCCGATGTGGGTCGGGGCCATGTCGTCGATCCCGCTCACCAAGCGCGCCGCGCCACCGTCCATGAGGATGACCGCCGAGCAGACCGAGGCGGTGGTGGCGGCCATCCGCGAGGTGCTCTCCGGCGCGGAGCTGACGATCGACGAGTTGAGTGCCGCGGTCGTGGCCGCCACCGGGCCGTGGGCGGGTGACCTGGTGATGCCCGCGTTCCAGAGCTGGTGGCCGCGCTGGCGGCAGGCGATGTCGCTGGCCGCGCACCGGGGCGCGCTCGTCTTCGGACCGGCCAGAGGCCGCAAGGTCACCTACACCGCCGCCCCCACCGCGTCCGCCTCCTTCGCCGCCTCCGCCTCCGCGGCCCCCAGCGCCTCCGCCGCGCCCGCCGCCTCCGCTACGGCCGCCGCCTCCGCCGCGCCCACTGCCGGTGCCCTTGCCGGGTCGGCGGTGGCGGATGGGCTCGGCGGGCTGGTCAGGAGCTATCTGGCGGCGTACGGGCCGGCTGGGCCCGAGGAGTTCGCGCGGTGGGCCGGGGGTCCGGTGGGG
>NZ_JADOGI010000097.1 GCF_015645445.1 Nonomuraea cypriaca
GCGCCGTCCCGCCGAGCACCACCGCGGCCACGGACGCGAGCGTCAGCTCGTTGCCGACGAACGGGTCGCCGGACCCGGTGTTGGCCAGGACCGCCAGCGCCGCCAGGGCCGCGAACAGCCCGCCCAGCATGTACGCCCAGGCCCGTGTCCTGGCGACGGGCACCAGCGAGGCGTACGCGGCCTCGGCGTCGCCGCCGACGGCGTAGATGTGACGTAGCACGCGGTGCCGGCGGAGCACCCACCACAGCAGCGCCACCCCGAGGATCGCCAGCAGCGCGACCGGTAACCCGAGCACGGCGGCGCGGTACGCCGTCGTGACCTCGATCGGCACCGAGCCGCCGGGCGTCGGCAGCACCACCAGCGCCAGCCCGGAGAACACGAAGCTGGTCGCGAACGTCGCGACGATCGGCTGCAGTCGCAGCAGCGCGACCACCAGCCCGTTCAGCGCGCCGCAGGCCAGCCCGGCGCCCAGCGCGGCGGCCGCGGCGAGCGGGAACCTGTCCAGCTGCCCGTCGACGACCTGGACGGCGACCACGCTGGCCAGCGTGACCTGCGCGCCGAGTGAGAGGTCGATGCCGCCGCTCAGCACCACGATCGTCTGCCCGACGGCGATCGCCACGAGCGGTACGAACGTCGCGAAGTTCGAAGTGAGCGCGTAACCGCCCCAGAAGTTCGGCTGCAGCGCCGAGTTGACGGCAACGGCCGCCACCAGCATCGCGACCGTGGCGGCGCCGGACAGCTGGACGCCGGGCAGCCGGGCCAGGGCCTTCACAGTGACTCTCCAGGGGCGAGCCGCAGCGCGCTGGACACCAATCGGTTCTCGGTGATCGCCTCCGCGCTCAGCTCCTCGGCGACGGCGCCCTCGAACAGCACCAGTACGCGGTCGCTCAGCTCGGTCAGCTCACGGTTGTCGCTGGAGTTGAGGATGACGACGGCGCCGTCGTCGGCCAGGCCGCGGACGATCGCGTAGATCTCCTCCTTCGCGGCCACGTCGACGCCTTTGGTGGGGTCGTCGAGCAGAACGACACGCGGCCGGTCGAGCAGCCACTTGCCGATGACGACCTTCTGTTGGTTGCCGCCGGACAGCGTGGACACCGGGTCGGCCAGCGAGCCGATCTTGATCCGCAGCCGTTCGACCATCGACCGGGCGGCGCGCCGCTCAGCCGCGGCGCCGAGCGCGAGTTTCGCCCGGGCCCGCCGGTGCATGCTGGCCAGCGAGAGGTTCTCCTGGATCGAACGCGGCGCGAACATACCCTGCCTGCCCCGGTCGCCGGGCACCAGGGCGACGCCGGCGCGGGCGGCCCTGGCCGGCGAGGTCAGCGGCAGCATCCGGCCGTCCAGCAGCGCGCCGCCCGCGGTGATCCGGGCGGCGCCGAACAGCGCGAGCAGCAGCTCGGACTGGCCCTGGCCCTGCAGCCCGCCGAGGCCCAGCACCTCACCGGCGTGGACGGTGAAGGTGACGTCCCGCAGGCGGTCGGTGGTGAGCCCGCGTACTTCAAGAGTCGCCGTCGGCGGCGGGCGGTCCGGGGTCGCAGCGGCCGGCGCCCGCGCGGGGCGGGGTGCCTGGTGCGGCGCGTCGCCGACCATGAGGCGGACGAGTTCGTTCTCGTCGGTGGCCGCCAGTTCCACGGTGCCGACGGTATGGCCGTTGCGGAGCACCGTGGCGCGGTCGCAGAGCGCGAACACCTCGTCCAGCCGGTGGGAGGTGAACACCACCAGCACGCCCGCCGCGCGCAGCTCGCGTACCACGTCGAACAGCACCTCGACCTGCTCCTTGTGCAGGGACGCGGTGGCCTCGTCGAGCACGAGGATCCTGGGCCCGCGGGCCAGCGCCTTCGCGACCTCGACGATCTGCCGCTCGCCGGGACCGAGCGAGTCGGCCGGCCGGTCCAGCGGCAGCCGTCCGGAGAACGCGGCGGCGAACCGTTCCAGCGCGGCGGCGGCGCGGTCGCGGGCGGCGCGGTGGTCGAGGAACCCGAACCGGCGGGCCGGCTCCAGCCCGAGCACCACGTTCTGGGTCACCGTGAGGTCGCCGACGATGCTCAGCTGCTGGTAGACGGCGGCGACGCCGAGCGCGTGCGCGTCGCGCGGGCCGCCGATCCGCGCCATTGCGCCGTCGATGCGGATCTCGCCGGAGTCGGGGACGACGGTGCCGGCCAGCGTCTTGTCCAGCGTGCTCTTGCCGGAGCCGTTCGGGCCGAGCAGGGCGTGCACCTCACCGCGGACCGCGGTGAGGCTCGCCCCGTCGAGCGCCTGGACACCGCCGTACCGCTTGCGGACGCCGGTCATCTCCAGCAGCGTGCTCACTGGAAGAAGCCTGCGGCCTCGTCGCGGGTCAGCGAGCCGTCCAGGCAGTACGCGTCGGTCTGGCCGCTGACCTTGCCCCAGTGCTCCTCGAGGGTGGTCTCGTTGACCGTGTAGGGGATGGGGACGTGGACGGTGTTGCCGTTGATCTTGCCCGCGGCGAACTTCCGGCCCTCAAGCACGTTGACGGCCATGTGCAGCGCGGAGACGGCGCCGCCGGGCGGGTTCACGACGCCGATGCTCTCGAAGCCGTCGGCCCGGGCGCCGTTCCACAGCCGCATGAACCCGACCCGGGCCTCCCCCGAGATCTTGATCTGGTTGAGGCGGCCGGCCGCCTGGACGGCGCGGAACACGCCCTCTGCCATGCCGTCCTGCGTCCAGACGCCGTCGACGTCGGGGTAGGTGGCCAGCAGGTTCGTCATCACCTGCTGCCCGCTGGCCTGGTCCCAGTTGCCGTCGGCGACGCTGAGCACGTTGACGCCGACGTCGGTGAAGACCTGCTTGGCGGCGTTCCAGCGCATCTCGTTGGCCGGGTGGCCGGCGATGCCGTTGACGACGACGATGTCGCCGCCCCTGCCCACCTGCTCGGCCAGCCACTTCGCGGAGATGCGGGCCCACTCGGCCTGGTCGATGACGACGTTCGTGACGTCCTTGGAGGTGACCGCCTGGTCGATGGCGAACACGTCGATGCCCTGCTGCTTCGCCTCACGGAAGACGGCGTCCAAGGCGGTCTCGGAGTTCGGGTTGACGATGATCGCGTCGACGTCGCGGTTGATGAGGTTGCGGATCTGCTGGATCTGGCCGTTGACGTCGGTGTCGGCGCTCTCGACGACCAGCTTGTCGACCACGCCACCCTTCTGATACTCGGCGAACGCCGCCTCCAGACCCTTGACCATCTGGGTGCGCCATTCACTGCCGACGAAGCCGTTGCTCAACCCGATGGTGTACGGCCGGCCGTCGGGCTCACCGCCGCCGCTGGCGCCGCTGCCGCCGTCGCCCGAGCTGCAGGCAGCCAGGAGCGCGGCCAGGGCGGCGGCCGTGGCACCCGCGCGCCACCCTCGACTCGGTCTCGGCATCAGGACCACACCCTTTCTCGGCGACTTTTAAACCAGCGCGAGCAATAAGTGGCCCAATGGTGCCCCACGGCCGGGGGTGCCGTCTACCGTTCGGGGCGACCTTTCCGGCGAGAGAGGGCCGGTGTCAGGGAGTGGCCTGGACGTAGGCGGAGTCGCTCACGAGGCGCGCGGCCAGCTCGGCGGCGCCGACGATCGCGGCGTCGTCGCCCAGCGCGGAGGCGGCCATGCGCGGCACGTGCGGGATCCGGCCGACGAGCCGGTCGCGCAGGCCAGGGGTGATGAGGTCGGCCGCGCCGCCCATTTCACCACCGACGATGATCAGCTCCGGGTCGAGCACGGTGCACAGGTTGGCGACGGCCAGCGCGACGTAGTCGAGGGTCTCCTCCAGCAGCGCCCGCGCCTCGACGCTGCCCTTCCTTACCAGGTCGAACACGTCGGCGGCGGTGAGCGGCCGGTCCGCCGGCGCGGCGATGCCGCGCTCGCGAGCCTGGCGGGTCAGCCCGGCCGACCCGACCCGGCTCTCCAGGTCGCCGAAGCCGGGGAAGAACCGGGACAGCGACGAGCGGTCGAGCAGCATGTAGCCGATCTCGCCGGCCGCCGCGCGGGAGCCGCGGTGCAACCGGCCGCCGGTGACGATGCCGACCCCGATGCCGGTGCCGAGCACGACGGCGACGAGGTCCTGGACGCCCTGGCCGGCGCCGCGGTGGTGCTCGCCGACGGCCAGCACGTTGGCGTCGTTCTCGACCACGACGGGCAGCCCGGTACGGTCATGCAGCAGCGAACCGACCGGCACCTCGCGCCAGTCGAGCGCGGGCGCCCAGGTCACGCGCCCGTCGGCGCCGTCGACGACGCCCGGAACGGCGACGCCCACGGCCTGGCTGGGCCGGCCTCGCTCGGCGGCGGTGGCGCCCAGCTCGGTGGCGACGGAGAGCGCCTCCTCCAGGCGGATGGTCGCGCGGTCGGCGGCGTGCAGCACGTCGGGGACCACCGGGCGGTGGACCCGGTGGACGATGGCGGCGTCGAAGTCGACTAGCGCGCCCTCGGTGCGGGTGGCGCCCACGTGGACCACCGTCACGAGGTGGGCCCGGCCGCTGTAGCGCAGCAGGATCGACGGCCGGCCGCCGGTGGACGGCTGCTGCCCGTCGGTGACGACCAGGCCCTTGCGCAGCAGCTGGCCGGCCAGCCGGTTGACGGTGGCGGCGCTGAGCCCTGTGCGGGCCCCGATCTCCTGCCGCGACAGCGGCCCATGCTGCCGCAGCACGTCGAGGATCGCGGTCTGGTTGACCCGCGAGACGGTGCCTGCGTTGGCCGTCGAGGAGGTCGGACCCGACATGGCTGCTCCCCTTGAGTTTTCTATCAGGCTGATACTATCCGTCCTCAGCCCCGCTCGAGACTGGAGACGCCACCCGTGGTGATGCGCGGAACCGACCGTACCGGCCTGGCCGACCCGCTGCGCCGAGCGCTCACCGAGGCTGGCTGGCTGCCGTCGGACGACGCCGGGCCGGCCCCGTCCGTCCAGGCGTTCCGTGGAGACGCGGCCGAGCCGGTGGTGGGCGTCGACCTGGGCGGCACCAAGCTGCACGCGGTGCTCTACGACCCCGTCCGGCATCGGCTGCTGGATCGTGTCGAGCGGACCGATCCGCGGGGCGGCACCGACGTGACCAGCCAGATCGCCCAGATGGTGGCGTCGCTGACGGCGGCGGCGGGCAGCGCCGGGCGGCCTCTGCGGGTGGCCGTCGGCTGTCCCGGTGCCCCCGATCCGGTCACCGGCGCCGTCGGGCACGCGCCCAACGTCCCGGGCTGGGACCGCATGAACGTGCCCGCCGACCTCGAAGCCCGCCTGGGCACCCGTCCCCTGGTGTACAACGACGCCAACCTGGCCGCCTGGGGCGAGCACGTCTGGCAGCCGGACAGCGGCGGCGACCTGGCGTTCGTCGCGGTCGGAACGGGGATCGGGCTCGGCCTGGTGCTGGGTGGCCGAATGTACGCGGGCAGCCGCGGGCTGGCCGGCGAGGTGGCCGACCTGCCGTTCGGTGCGGATCCTTTCAACCCGGCCAACCTCGTGCACGGGCCACTGGAGCAGCAGGTCAGCGGCGGCGGCATCGAGCGCCGCTACCACGAGCTGACCGAGCGGCGGCGTCCGGCGCCGGAGGTGTTCGCGGCGGCGGCGGGCGGTGAGGGGGCGGCCGGGCAGGTGCTGGACGAGCTGGGCCGGCTGCTGGCGCTGGCGCTGCGGACGGTCCGGGCGATCGTCGATCCGGCGACGTTCGTGCTGGGGGGCGGGATCGGCTCGCGGCCGGAGACGCTGGCGGCCACCCGGCGCTGGCTGGCGGTCACCGAAGGGGAGTCGCTGCAGGTCAGGGCCAGTACCTTTGGGGCGCGCGCGGCGGTCGCGGGGGCGCTGGCCGCTGCTGTGATGGCCTGACCCAATCTGGCTTTTAACTCATGCCGATAAGAAAGTATCGCCGGAAGGGTTCCGATAGCGATCTCTCACAGGTACTTTCACAGAGATCGGCCATCTGCTGGGCGTTTCAGTCGTCCTGAGCAGATTTGTCGCTCGGCATGCCCGCGACCCTCGAAGGAGTGGCCATGACCAGGACGGTGGCATTAGTGCTGGCGGTGGTTACCGCCGGCGCGCTGGTCGGGACAGTGATCGCCCAGCCCGGCGCACTGATCGGGACGGCAGCGGCCTCCAGCACGGTGCGCGGGACGGCGGTGGGCGCTTCCGGCGCTGACCCGTCAACTGCCTCACCCGACTCGTCAGGCGCTTCCACCGAGGCGGACGACGCCTGTCTGGGCGGTTGGTCCACCGAGACCACTGTCTGGTTCGGCCCGCCGCGCATCGACACCGGCATCCCCAACCCCGGACGCGACGACGGCTGCACGCTGCTCGACGTCGTCTGGCAGGAGGAGCCGTTCGTCACCCACGGCGAGTTCGTCGCCACCGTCGCCCGTGCCACCCGGGGGTTCCGCGACCTCGGTCTGCTCGACGCGCGCGAGGGGGCCGCCATCCGCTCGGCCGCCGCCCGGTCGGCCGCCGGCGGGCGCGACGACTCCGTCCCGAACACCTGCACTGATCGTGTGGCGCTGACGTTCGACGACGGCCCGTCGTTCTACCGCAGCCAGACGCTGGCGATCCTGCGCGAGAAGCAGGTCACCGCGACCTTCTTCGACGTGGGCATGCGCATCGACGCCAATCCGCGGCTCCCGGCGTTCGAACGGCGCGAGGGGCACCTCGTGCTCAACCACACCTACGCGCACCCCAACCTCAACCAGGTCACCGTGCCGAGGCTCCAGACCGAGATGCGGACCACCGAGGAGGCGCTGGACCGGGCCGGCGTCGGGCGGCCGTTCGTCGGCATGCGCCCGCCGTTCCTTGCGGCGAACGCGCAGGTCAGGGCTGAGCTGACGCGACTGGGCTTCACGGTCATCAGCGGCGACATCGACGCGGCGGACTGGCTGCCGGACCGGCCCGCCGAGCAGCTGCGGGCCGACATCGCCCAGGGCATCGCGGACGGACGGCGGAACATCTTCCTGCACGACGGCCCCATCGACACCGTCGCCGGGCGGGAGCTGATGAAGGCGCTGCCGCTGATCATCGACGACATCCGGGCGGCCGGGCTGTGCTTCGGCACGTTCGACAGCACCGGCGCGATCGCCGCCGACCGGTACGTCTCGAGCGGTGAGCCGATCCCGTCCGTCGTCAACGCGGTGCCGTACCTGCCGCTGCTGTTCGAGGGCGGGCTGCCCCCGGAGCCGTACAAGATCATCACGCCGACGCCGGTCAACCCGGCCGTGGCGCCAGCCGTGGGGACGACCGTGGCGACGGCCGGATCCTCGTCCGCGGGGGCCGCCACGGCCGACGAGTGTCCGAACGGGTGGTCGCCGGAGGAGACCGTCTGGTTGGGGCCGCCGCGCGTCGACACCGGCATCGCCAACCCCGAGGGCCGCGACGGCTGCACCCTGCTGGATCGCGTCTGGGAGCGGGAGCCGTTCGCCACCCACGGCGCCTTCGTGTCCGCCGCCCGCGCGGCCGCCGACGAGTTCGTCGCCGCCGGTCTGCTCAGCGGCCGGGAACGAGCCCGCATCGTTTCGGCCGCCGCCCGCACCCGCGTCGGCGGGCCGCGCGACACATCCGTCCCGAACACCTGCGACCGCCGGCTGGCCATCCAGTTCGACGACGGCCCGTCGCACTACCGGACCGAGACGCTGCGGATCCTCCGCGAGAAGCAGGTGACCGGCGTCTTCATGGACACCGGCACCCGAGTCGAGGCGAATCCGCAGTTCGCCCGGTTCCAGCTGGCCGAGGGGCACGAATTGCTCAACCACACCTACAGCCACGCGAACCTGAACCAGGTGCTGGCCAGTGAGGGCCCCGACGGCGTCCGCCGCGAGATCCAGGCAGCGGAGGCCGCGTTCGCAGCCGCCGGCGCCCCGATCTCGTTCAAGGGCATCCGCCCGCCGTTCGGTGCCGCGAACGCGCAGGTCCGGCAGATCATCGCGGACATGGGCTACACGGCCTACATGACCCGCATCGGCACCGACGACTGGGTGCCGGAGCGCACCGCGCAGGAGATCAGCGAGGCGATCGTGGAGCAGCTGTATCCGGGCGCGATCATCTCGCTGCACGACGGCCCGTACGACACCCCGGCCGGCCCCGGCACGAACGGAGGTCTGGCGCTGCTCATCGACGCCGCCCGCGAGCTGGGCTACTGCTTCGGCACCGTCGACCACCACGGCAACGTGGTGGCGGACCGGTTGATCCCGACTGTCCAGCCGATCCCGGTGGTCGAGAACCCGGTGCCGTACGCGCCACTGGTCTTCCCGGGCGAGCCGCCGGAGCCGTACGTGATCGTCGGCTGACCCAGCCCGGCCTCCGACGCGAACGCCGCCGGCGACGGGGCCAGCGTCCGCCCATCCAGCATCGTCGCCGCGAGCACGAGGACGACCTGCGGCGAGTTACCGACGATCAAGTAGAGCAGGGACCACATCATGGCCTGCGACCATGTCGGACCGCCAGCCTTGATCACCGCGTAATCGCAGGTAGCAGCCCCAGGTCGAGTTTCCGCACCCCCACAGGCGCGCGACGTTGCTCAGGTAGGGGTCGAGGCCTTCTGATGATGGAACTTCCTATACTCGCCTTCGAAGGACTCGATGCTGCGCGCCCTGCCTTCCAGCCCGCGACCGATACCTGCGACGTCATGCACTTCACGGGAGAAGGGAGCTGTCTGCTGGTTCAGGCGGCCGGAGAGGTCCCGATGGACTTGGCATGTACATGGTCTTTCCGCGTGATGAGGAAACCGCAGATCAATGCGCCCGCGATCAGGATGCCGCTCGTGGTCCAGAAGGCGACGCTGTTGCCATGGATGGTCGACAGGATGAGTGCGTCGGGGGAGCGTGGATGGGTGGCGAGGTATGTGGCGCTGTGGCGTTGAGGGCGATGGTGTTCAGCAGTGCGGTGCCCAACGCCGCGCCGATCTGCTGGCCTGCGTTGACCATCGCCGAGGCGGCTCCGGCATCGTTGGGCTCGACCCCGGATGTGGCGAGGTTCATCGCGGGCCCGAACACGAGGCCGAAGCCTGCACCGGTGATGAGCAGTCCGGGGAGGATGCCGAGTGGGTAGGTGGAGCCGAGGTTGATCGCGGTGAACGACGCTGCACCGATGGCGGCAACTGTGAGGCCCGTGATGGCGAGCGCGCGAGCGCCCATGCGGGGAAGGAGGACACTGCCGGCGACGATCGATCCGACGACCAGCATGCCGACCATTGGGACGAACGCGAGTCCGGTGGCCAGTGGCGTGAGTCCGCTGACGATCTGCAAGTGGTAGGTGAGGAAGAGGAACACACCGAACATGCCAATGCCCGCGATCGCGACCATGAGGTAGGCGCCTCCGCGATTCCTGTCCCAGATGACCCGCATGGGCAGGAGCGGGTTAGAGGTCCTGTTCTCGACCAAACCAAAGAGTGCCAGCAACGCGATGCCGAGGGAGATCGCTCCGATGGTCATCCAGTCACTCCAGGAGCGCGACTCGGCGATGGTGAGGCCGTAGACGATGGAGAGCACACCGAGGGTTGAGACGACCGCCCCGACGATGTCGGGTCGACCACCAACGGCAGAGGCGTGCGTCTCCGCTGGGAGCACCTTGGCGGCGAGTGCGCTGATCCCGACACCGATGACGACGTTGGTGAGGAGGCACCATCTCCAGTCGAGGTACTGGCTCAGGAGGCCGCCGAGGATCAGTCCGATCACGCTGCCGCTGCTCGAGACGCCGCCGAAGATACCGAATGCCTTTCCTCGAGTGGTGGCGTCCGAGAAGGTCGTCGCCAGTAGCGACAGCGTCGCCGGAGCCATCAGCGCTCCCGATATCCCCTGGAGTGCGCGGGCGACGACCAATGTGGTGAAGTCGCTGGCGAGGCCCCCAATCAGCGAGGCGATGATGAAGCCGCCCACCCACGGTGGGAGTGCCACTTGCTGCGGAAGGTGCTGACGGCTTCGGCGGTTTCCTGTGCGATCAGATCGGTGTTGATCGCGCCCGCGGCGGCGGCGATCGCGCCGGCGTTCGCGCGGCCCGGCACATTCAGGGCTCGATTCGTGAGGATTCCGCGCGCGGCGAGCCCTTCGGCTTGCTCCGTGCTCGGTGAGGGTTCGGTGTGGAGCAGGAGGGTGAGCCGGTCGGTCCGCTGGCGGAACAGCAGCGCCTGATGCATGCTCATCGCGCCGGTCGCGAGCGCACCGATGCGCTTCTCGCGTATCTCCCATCCGTGACAGTACGGGCAATGCGCGACATCACGCCCCCAGCATTCGCGCAGCGCAGGAACGTCCGGGAGGACGTCGACGATGCCTGCGCACGCGCGCAGGCGGCGCGCGCCATCCTCGGTGAAGAGGACTTCGTCGTGTCCAGCGGCGAGGTGCCAGAGTTCGACACGCATCTTCCGCATTGGTACGGCAACGCGGATGAGCATCCCGTGGAGTTCCTCAGTATCCTCGGCCCCCAGGGCCAGCGGTTCCACATCAAGGCCCAGTACCGCAGAGGATGAGTGGCTCTCGCAGTTGTGAGCTGCGAATTCCCATGCAAGTGTGAGCCTCCCCACGGACGCAGAGCGATCTTCCCCACGTGGGTCCGGCGGGCGAGTGGCCCCCTGCGTGCGAGCAGCCCGGTCCAGCGGGAACGTCGCGGCGATGACGGGCTGGATCTCTGTATCACGCGCCACGTCCAGGAGGAGGTCGAAGTCCCTGGGCAAGGTGTGTCAGCGCCCATTAACTCTGACGCGGAAGGTAAGCGGCCACCGATGGTGGCGGCCGGGTTTCGGCCGGCAGCGAGGCCAGGCGTGTCGGCCGCGCCGGAGCTCACGCAGTATCAGGTCGATCTGCTGAAGGCCGGGTACCGAGTCGATCCTTCCTCGTTATCGGGGCCCTGCACGATGGCGTGTCACACTTCGTCCCCCCGCCGCTCTCATAGGAGACGTAGATTCAACATCAGAGGAATTCCCCCACCAGAGGAGCGACATGCTGACGGTGATCGGCGCAGGCTTACCGCGTACCGGGACCAGCTCGATGAAGGCGGCACTGGAACGGCTCGGATTCGGGCCATGCCATCACATGTTCAACATCATGACCAACCCGGCCCTCGTCGACAGGTGGCTATCGGTGACCACCGAGGGGCCGGTCAACTGGGAGGAGGTGTTCGAGGGGTTCCGGTCCGCCGTGGACTGGCCGGCCTCGCACTTCTGGCGCGAGCAGGCGGAAGCGTACCCTGACGCCAAGGTCGTCCTGACGGTCCGCGACCCGCACGCCTGGTACGTGAGCATGCAGGTGCTCATCACCGACGGCCCGGGGCGAGACCTGCCGGAGGACCTGCCCGAGGCGGCGGCCGCGGTGTTCCAGAGGATGATGAGGCTCGGCCCGGTGCTCGACCACATCACGCAGTCCGTGTTCGCCCAGTCCTTCAGGGATGGCCCACTGGATGAGGAGGTGGCCGTGGCGGCGTTCGAGCGGCACGTGGCCGCCGTCAAGGAGGCCCTCCCGCAGGAGCGCCTGCTGGTGTTCGACGTCCGGGAAGGGTGGGAGCCGCTGTGCCGGTTCCTGGACGTGCCGGTGCCTGACGGGGAGCCGTTCCCACATCTCAACGACGCGAAGTCGATGCAGCAGATGCTGGCCAAACTGATGGCGGGGGGCGAAATCGAGTCGCCCTTCGCGCATTAACCCTCCAGGTAGTCGCAGGATCGCCGGGGTGCTGTCGCATGACGGCAGCTTGCAGCCCGGCAGACTTGAGCAGACGCTCAAATTCGATGGAGCGGACGCTCAACATCATTTGAGCGTCCGCTTAGAAGTTGATCTTTGTGCATCGAGGACAGGTCAGGCCATCGGACGGCACTCGCGGGGCGATCAGGTCTGGGTTCCGACCACAGCGCCGTCCGTGTCGGAGGTGAAGGCCGTGCGCTTGATCCGCAGCCGCCTGGCCCCGTCCGCGTGCAGCGCACCGCCGCCCAGCGGCAGGTGGTTCGGGGCCGTTCCAGCGCGAGCCGAGAACAGAAAGGGCCGGCCCCGCATCGTGGGAGCCAGCCCTCCGAGGTCAGCCCAGGCCGTTCTTCACGGCCTTGATGAGCCCACCGTTGGTGGTGTCGCCGCTGAGTTCCCAGAGGAACGCGCCGCCGAGGCCCTGGTTCTTCGAGTACCTCATCTTGCCGCCGATCGTGCTCGGCGTGTCGTAGCCCCACCACTGGTTGCCGCAGTGGGCGTACGCCGTGCCCGCGACCGTGCCGGTGGACGGGCAGCGGGTCTTGAGCACCTTGTAGTCCTCGACGCCCTCCTCGAACGGCCCCGGCGCCGGTCCCGTCGCCGTGCCGCCCGGCGCGGCCTGGGTGACGCCGGTCCAGCCGCGGCCGTAGAAGGGGATGCCGAGCAGCAGCTTGCTCGCGGGCACGCCCTTGCTCTTGAGCTTCTGGATTCCGCTGTCGCCATGGAAACCCGGTGTCGGGATGCCGGTGTAGGAGTTGAGCGGAGAGTGCGGGGCCGTCGGACCCTGCGGCGCGAAGCCGCCGAAGAAGTCGTAGGTCATGACGTTGTACCAGTTGACGTACTGCGCCGCGTCGGCGTAATCGGCCGCGTCGATCTTGCCGCCGTCGGTGCCGTCGGCGGTGATCGCCGCGGTGACCAGGTTGCCGGAACCGAAGCGGGCGCGCACCGCCGACATGAGGTTCCTGAACGCGGCCGGGCCGCTGGTGTCCGGCGATGGCCCAGTCGCCGCCTGGGCAGGTGCGGTGGCGATGACCGTGGATGCGCATCTGAGCTCGGCACGGTCATTCCTGTGGGACACTCGGGCGCAGTAAGCATGCGGGCACGAGCACACCGCGATCGATCCCGCCTACTGGAAGCGCGAAGTACAGCCTGCGCTATCGACAAGTGGCTGTGCGCCCCAGTCCCATAGTGCTTGCAGTACGGGGCCGAGGCGGCGTCCGTGTGGGGTGAGTGTGTAGTGAACCCCGGGGCGGCCAGCCAGGCTGACGGCGGCGATCGAGCACGCCGGCATCTGTCAGGTGTGCCAGCCGATCGGAAAGAACCTTGTCCGACAGCGCGGGCAGGGCATGGCGGAGCTCAGTGAAGGTGCGGTCGCCTTGCAGGAATTCGCGGATCACCAGGGTTGTCCAGCGGCCATGCAGGGCCGCGAGGGTGATTTCCACCGGACATGATGGGGTGGGTTTGGTGACGTCGCGCGGGGGTCCGCCGGGCCCCACCGGTGCCGGATTACGGTTCGGTGTCCACCGGGCAAGCCCCGATGACCAGTATGGTCATCCTGGTCTACTGCTCGGGCTGGTAGACCAGGATGACCAGGCCGGAGCTGAACGTCTTGTTCTCCAGCAGCTTCAGCTTCGCCTTCGACTCACGCCTGAACAGCGGCTCACCCTCACCAAGGATGAGGGGATGCACCCACAGGTGGTACTCGTCGAGCAGCCCGGCCTGCGACATCGTGTCGGTCAGCTGCCCGTTGCCGTAGATGATGATGTCGCCGCCCGGCTGCTGCTTGAGCTTGGTGACCTCCTCGACGAGGTTCTCGCCCCTGATGATGGTGGAGGTGCCCCAGATGTCGGCCTTCTCCAGGGTGTCGCTGACCACGTAATGGTGCATGCCGTTGATCCGGTCGGAGAACTCGTCGCTGGGCCTGGTCGGCCAGACCGACGCGAACCCCTCGTAGGTGACCCGCCCCGCCAGCAGGGCATCCGACCTGCGCATCAGGTCCAGGGCGTACTGGGTGGCATCGTCCGTCCGGTAGTCGAACGACCAGTTCTGCGGCTCGTCGATGTAGCCGTCGAGCGTGGTGTAGGTCGAAGCGATGACTTTCCTCATTGTTCTCTCCATTGGTAATCGTTTCTGGCGTCCCGCAGCGTACGGGCCCACCATGACAGCTGGTCAAGCGTGATTCCGGCCGCCGCGCGGCAGCTCGCGCCCCGTTTGGGCCAGGAGCCGTCGGCGTCGAAGAGATCCCAGTAGCAGGGCAGGCTGACCGCCTCGGTGACGGCCACCGCCCGCAGCCGTTCGTTGCTTGCCATGTGACTACTGTGCTGGGCGACCGTTACCGTTTCCTTCCACCGCACTTACCGCTCCGGCATAGGGTGACGGTCATGCGGTTTGGGGTGCTTGGCCCGCTGATGGTGTGGGACGCGGACGGCGCGCCCGTCACGATCCGTGGGCTGAAGGTCCGCGCGCTCCTGGCCGACCTGCTCCTGCATGAGGGCCGCCCGGTGTTCGCCGGAGAGCTGGGCGAGCGGGCCAGGGCCGCGTGGTTCGTGGCCTTCGCGCTGGTGAACCTGGGTGAGATGGAAGCCGCTGAAGACCTGCTCGACAGGGCTCTGGAGGCCCTGCGCGCCGCGGACGACCGGTGGGGCGAGGCGGCGGCGCTGAGCACTCGCGCCCAGTTCGCGCACGGACGCGGCGACCTGACCGGACTCGAGCGGGCAGCGACCAGAAGCGCGCCCTCCGCCTCGCCACGTAACAGGACTACGCGGGCGGCGAGATCCTCGCCGAGATCGGCCTCGGCTACGCCGCCCGCAGGCAGGGCGAGCTCGATCTCGCGGCCTGGACAGCCCAGCCGGGCTCACGTCATGGGCATGAATTCGGGCAGGGTGAGGGCCGAATGGGCCGGTCGTCCCTCCGCGGGGGGCATGGCGCGGAGATTGCGCAGCCTGTCGTTGCGCTGTTCCAGGGCCCGGGCGGTGGTCGGGAAGAGCGTGGCACCGCCCTCGCCGACCAGCCCCTGGTTCACGGTCACAAACTCACGGGTGTCGTGTTCGTAGGCAGCGAAGCCCGCGGCGTGGTCCCGGTCGGCCAGGGAACCGGCGAGCATGTACGCGCCGACGAGTGCGAGGCTGGTGCCCTGTCCGGTGAGGAACGAGGGCGCGTACGCGGCGTCGCCCACCAGCGCGACCCTGCCGCTGGACCAGCGGGGCATGCGGATCTGGCTGACCCCGTCGAAGAACAGGTCATCCGCGTCGCGCATGGCGGCCAGCATGCCCGGGACCTCCCATCCCGCGTCGGCGAAGACCTTGGCGACCAGGTCGCCTGGGCATCCGGGTCCCGGAACGCGTCGAACGGCGGTTCCGGCTGGGCGAAGTTCAAGAAGGCGTGCACCTCGTCGTCGTCCTCCACGGCGTAGAGTGCCGCGGCCCTGCCCGGGGTGTTCCACATCACGGTCTCGTGGGAGAGCCCGAAGGTCTTGCGCATGGTGAACACGGCGAAGCAGTAGCCGAGGTACCGGTGGAACTGCTCTTCGGGACCGAACAGCATCCAGCCGTACGGGGACGGGCCGTCAAGGTCGTCGTCTCCGGCCCCGACCGCGAGATCGCCTGGCGCACCGTGCACCGGCTCACAGCAAAGGTGAAGGTTGCCGGGCGGGTAAGGGTTCGGCAGCGCGCGCGTAGCACTGCCGTCTTGCAGCCCGCGCCGGACGCCGGCAATGGCCACCGCGGCAAGATGCGCTCGCTGCTCTGCGGCCGGCGGTCCGAGAAGTCGTACGGTGTACCGCTCGAATATTGAGTTACGCGCCCTGAGCTGCGGTCAAGCGGCGTTGTTCGGGCCGGTCGCCTCGGCCCCCACCGCCTGGCGGGCGCTGCAGGAACTGACCGCACGGCGATGGGACAAGGTCGCCGCTGCCCGCGCCACAGCCCGCCGCCGGATCTGGGAACTGATCGCCGCCCGGCACGGCGGCATCCCGGCCTCACGAACCTGCTACGGCGACCTGGGGGAATGGATGGTGATCCGCCTCGATGCCACCATCCAGGTCTGCCACAGCGACAAGGAATCGGCGGCCGGGACGTTCAAAGGGGACCTAAGGGATGTTCCCGCTGACGGCCTGGCTGGACAACACCGGCGAATGCCTGGCGGTCAAACTCCGTCCGGGCAACGCCGGATGCCCGCCCCGACCTGACCTCGGCACCCGATATCCCTCCGATCAGGAAGGACAGTCTTCTCCGGCTCGTGGACCCGGCACCATCGGCGTGACCGCCGACGCAGCTCAGACGTCGGGCTGCCGGCCTGCCTCCCTGAGCAGTCGGTCGCCGAGTTCGGTCCGCGAGTAGAGCACCTGCCGGCCCGCTCGGCGCGAGGTGAGCAGCCCGGCGGCGCGCAGCGCCTGGAGGTGCACGCTGAGCGTCGGCGCGGAGAGCGCCATCTGGGTGGCGGCCTGGCTGGTCGACATCGGCAGGTCGAGCTGGGCCAGCAGGGCGGCCCGGGTCTGCCCGAGGACGCCGGCAAGCGCCGAGCCGGTCTGCTCAGGGGGCTCCTCCCAGAGCCGGCCGAGGCCGCGCGGGGAGTAGGAGACGCTGGGTGACTCTGGCTGCGCGGTCCGTACCAGGACGTCCGGCCAGGCGAAGGCGCACGGCACGAGGAACAGGCCGCGCCCGCCGCAGTCGGCGTGGCCCTCGTAGTATTTGACGATCCTCAGCGTCTGGTCGGCGAACGTTACCGACGGGTGCAGGCTGCTCATCATCCGGTCGACGCCGCCGTCGGCCAAGGCATCGAGTCGGTAGGCGATGTCGTCGTTGAGCAACGCATCGATCCGCGGCCAGTCTGGGGCGATCGCGACCCGGTGGTACGCCTCGAGCGCCTCCGTGACGGGGCCGATGCCCGCATCCGGCCGGTCCACCAGCGCCTGGAGCAGGGCTCGCCGCCCTTCGCGGCCGGGCCCCTGCTGGGCGACCCGGTGGGCCGCCAGGTGCGCCAACTCCTGCGCCACGATCTCCGGATCGGCGTCGGCGATCTGCGCGAGCGCGTCCGCGAAGGTCGATGACCGGCGACCCGGCGGCGGCACCAGGAAGTCGGGGATGTAGCCCTCCGGACGCACCAGCGCCCGCAGTAGGTCGAGGTCGCGCTCGCGCAGCCGGCCCGCTCGCTCGGCGAACCTGTCGATCCAGGGACGGTGCAGGTGTCGCCCCTGCCCGCGGGCGGCCAGCATACGCAGGCTGGCGACGGTCTCCATGAGGGGCGAGACGGCGAAGCGCACGCGGGTCAAGTCCATCGTCGTGAAGTGCAGGTGGATCACGCGGCCGCCCCTTCCGATTAGGTCTGAGCCTAATCGTGGCCGTGCGCGTGACGCCACCGCAGACTGAGGACATCCACCCCGACCACGGATAGGAGATCGAAGATGCGCACGCTGATCTACACCGCCTTCGTCTCGCTGGACGGCGTCGTCGACTCTCCCGGCGGCGGCACCCGCTACGAGGCCCACCGCAGCGGCGGCTGGACCTACAAGGACATCAAGTTCCTGCCCGAGGCGTACGAGCTCAAGGGCCGGGAGACCGAGGAGGCCACCGCGCTGATGTTCGGCCGGACCAGCTACGAGTCGTTCTCGCCGTTGTGGCCGGACATGGAAGACTTCGCCGCCCTCAAGGAACTGCCGAAGTACGTCGTCTCGACCACCCTCGGCCAGGACGCCCTCGTCGACAACTGGGGTGACATCACGATCCTGCGCTCCCTCGAGGACGTCGTGAAGGTCAAGGAGACCGGCGGCGGCCCCATCGTCATCCACGGCAGCGCCACCCTCGCCCGCAACCTCTCCGACGCCGGCCTGATCGACCGCTACCACCTGCTGGTCTTCCCGGTGCTGCTCGGATCCGGCAAGCGGATGTTCAGCGACGCCGACAAGGACAAGCAGATGCTGAAGGTGGTCGAGTCCGAGACGTACGCCAACGGCATCACCAAGCTCGTCTATGACGTCGTCCACTGAGGTGGCCGCCATGACCCGCGAATGGATGACGGAGGCCCTGCCTGCAGCGTACGAACGACTGCACGCGTACGGGCCGGAGTTCGGCGGCGACGAGGAGGGCAACCACGGGATGACCAACCACGGCCCGATGGCCGTGGAGGTCATGATCCGGCGGGGGCTCGACATCGACGTCGAGGGCTGGCTCGACCGCTACGTACGCCGCCTGGCGGGGCTGCCCGACACGAGCGCGGCCATCCAGCCAGGCGAGTGGGGCGCGGCGCTGGGCCAGGCGCGACGGCTGCCCGACTGGGCCGCGTACTTCCGGCACGAGCTGACCGAGCGCCCGTGGCAGGAAGTGCTCGCCGGGTGGTGGCCACGGCTGCTGCCGGGCATCGTGGCCGGCTCGACCCACGGCGTGATCCGGGTCGGTCACGCGGTGCGTATACTGCGCGGCACCGCTCACGCCCCAGCACGCCAGACCCTCGACGAGCTGGCCCACGGGCTGGCGTTCTGGGCGGCGCGCTACCGCGAGCTCGCCGGGTTGGTCGCGCCGGAGGGCACCCTCACACCGCAACAGGCCCTGCCAGCCGTCACCCGGCTCAAAGACCAGAGCGGCTTCATCGCCCACCGGCTCGACCGGCTCGAGCGCAGCCCGGGCTGGACTGCGAGCCTGCGCGCGCTGGAACCCGCCGCGTCCGCCGAGGAGGTCCCGGCGCGGCTGGAGTCGATCGTCGACAGCGCCGCCAAGGCGTACCTAAGGCTCGGCCACGGCTCGCCGGTCCTGCTGGTCCACGCCGCTACCGCGCCCAACGCCGTGCGGCACGTGCTCCCGGTCCTGCCGACCGAGCAGTGGCTGCCGAGCCTGACGGCGGCCTGGGCGGCCGTGGCGGCGGTCATCGCGACGTACGCCCCGGCCCGGCCGGCCCCGTGCGCGGAGATCGTCCGGCGCTATCCCGAGCTAACCCGCGAGGACGTGCTCCAGCGGGCAGCTGAGCACGGCGACGAGCACGTCCTGAAGTTCGCCGACACGGCCGTCGAGTCGTACGACTGCACAGGCGACCCCGAGCTGCTCGCCGCGACCCTGCACGTCGGCGAGCTGATCGACCGTCCCTGACGCGAGAAAGGTCATATTCCTACGACGACCTTGGCGCGGACGTGCGCGACCTCGGGGTGGCGCATCGCCCGTTCGACCGTTAGAGCCGGCAAAAAGCCCGCGATCACCCGGCGACCACAACAGGCATCGTCTCCCACGTCGAGTTGAGTCTCTGCGAGAGACAGCCTCGGCAGCAGCCTTCACGAACCACTCAAGCCCTGGGCTACCGAGTGGCCTTGGAACCCATCGCCTGACGAGCCGACGCCGGCGAAACCGGCTCGGCGGCGTCCTCCACGACTACTCACATGCGGCTTGAACTGCATGGATGGAGTTTTCGGCAGGCGCAGGGCGGTGAGGGTGTCCTGTTCGCGGCCGGTGGCGGCGTTCCACACCTGCACAGTGCCGTCGTCACCGCCGGAGATGATCACGTCTTGGCCGTCCACCCGCCCGATCGCGACCCTCTCCTGCACATGGCTTGTATAACACCTCGTGTGAGCTATCCGGCCGGGGTGGGGCGCTCCCACGTGACGGTGACCTGGAAGCTGCCTTCCGCAGCGGTGCTGGCGATGACCGCGCCGGCCTCCGCTGTGAACTTGACGGCGAATTCCACCGATACCTCCTTCGGCCCCATGGGCAGGCGGGCGAAGGTCTCGGCCACTGCGGTCACCGCGGGCCGGAGTCGTTCCACCGCTGCCTGCACCGACTCATCTATCCGGTCGATCACGGTCCCGGGGCGGGCTGCGCGGACCATGCCGTCTTCCTCGGCGGTGACTTCGATGACCACGGGTTCGGCTCCGTCGACCGGCATGCGCAGGTAATAGCTCATGATCATGATCCTTGCACGGCGCATGGGTGGACGGAATGGGCTCCGTCAGGCAGGGTCGCGCGTTCTTCGGGGGTGAAGTCGGCGTGCAGCGCCAGCGTGCAGAGCGTCCTTGTCCAGACGGCGGGATCGAGGGAGACCACGCTGATCGTGTGGGCGTCGAAAGGCTGCTTGACGACGAGCTTGGCTCTGGCGTTGACAGAAAGGGGGGAGCCGGGAAGGGGCAGGGTTCGCACGAGCCGCAAACCTTGAGGGTCCATCTCCAGGATGGCGTCCTGCCGCGCGATGTAGACGTGGTCGCCGATCTGGATGTGCTCGCCGCTATTGAGGACACCGCTCGGGCGTTCCAGCGGACCGACGCGGAGGCTTTTACCGGTCCGCAGGTCGGTGATCGTGGCAGTGACATGGTCGACGTTGTCGGACGTGACCAGGTAGCGACCTTCAGCGTCGACGGCCAGTTCTCCGGGCGAGCGGGGTGCGTTCACGGTACGTCCTGCTACCTCCACCTCGGCTGCGGACTCCTGCCGGGCGGCCACCGTGGTCCCTGCCATGGCGAGCTCGCACGTGTTCGATGAGGAGTTCAGCGCCGCCGCTGGGAGGGGGTGGGGCGTTCCGACGGGCGCCAGCGCGGGCAGGCTCCACCGGGTGAGCTTGCCCTCGCCGCAGATCACGAGTTGATCGGCGACGGCGTACACCGGCTGTGTCGGGAAGTCCCTCGCGGCCACCTGGCGCAGGGACGGCACCTCCCTGACGACGATGGTGTCGGCCTGCTGGGTGATCAGCCATCGACCGTCGGCGGAGAACCTGAGTCTCAGGATGCCGTAGTCGAGAGCCGTCTGGGCGACCGATTCGCCCGTGGAGGTGGACCACAAGTCGAGGGATTCGAAGGTCTCGGTTGCCAAGAGCCGGCCGTCCGGGCTGATGGCGGCGTCGCCGACGTCGCCGCTGAAGGACATGGAGGTTTGCGGTGCCAGGTCGACGACGTAGACGCCTCCGCGCACCGCGATCGTGGCCCGCACCCCGTGTGCCGTGAGCGTCGCCGTGACGGTGGCTGGCCCCGTCTGCGGGAACGGCCACGCCATTATCTTTTTCTCATTGGTCAGGTCGTAGACGTGCAGCTCTGTTTGGCTGAAGGCCACCAAACGGGTGGGCGAGTGCGTTGCGTACGTGTTCAGGCAGCCCTCGAACGCTTGGATCGTGCGTAGCACGGTGCGGTCCGGCAGCGCATGGAGCCTCAGAGTGCTGGACTCCTTATCGCAGTCCAGGACCGTCTGGCCGTCCGCGCTCAGACTCATGCGCCGGCCACTCACGACGACGTCCGGCCCCTCGCCACGCGTCTGCGCGGCGATCGCGATCCCCAGTCGCGACGGTCCTTCGTTGCTGGTGACGGCGGACATCGTGCGGCCGCCGGAGACCGCAGCCACGTCGTTGACGTGTTCCACGAAGGGGAAGCGCACGGGTGCCCGCGCCCCCGTGGTATCGATCAGCCAGGCGTCGTGCCGGCCGTTCCCGGTGGCCAGGGCCAGCGCGCTGCCGTCCACCGCGAGGCGGGCGGTGGGCGGGGTGTCGGCGATGGCATCGCGAAGCGCCGTCGAGGTGCGGATGGTCGTGGTGTGCCGGGTCACCGTGTCGTGAATCGTGATCATCGACGGCGCCACCGCCGCGATTACGCGCCCATCCCGGCTGAGGGCGACGGCGTGCGCAGACGTGCCGACCTCCCGATAGGCGGAGTCCGGCCCGTCAAGGCTCCACAAGCCCACGCGCCCATCCTCGGACAGGACTGCCACCCGGTCCCCATTTCCGCTGATTGCGACGTCCTTGACCGCCTGCCCGGGCCTCGACAACAACCGCTGAAAGCCTAGAGTCTCCAGATATCGCTGGAACAGGTTCTGGTAGGCCTCCTCCGTGGGGGCCACACGGTAGGCGCCGATCGCCCGCAGCGTGGCCAGGCGTGGATCGGCCGTCTGGAGCTGCGGACTGGCAGCGAGCACGCGGGAGGCGTTCATCGCCTCCTGTCTTCCCGTCTCCGCCTGCTGCTGCCAGATGCCCAGGCCGGCCAGCACCACGATCACCGCGGCAGAGACTGCAAGCACCCGCCGCAGTCGCGACCTTCGCGTCACCGCTGCGGAACTTGCCTGGACGAACTCTCGTTCTCGAGCCGTGAACAGACCGCCACTGGCCGCCAGGTGCCGCCGGGCCGCCGCGAGGTTGTCGCCGTGGAGCAGGTCCTGAGGGTCTTGGCCACCGCGATCCCACCGCTCCAGGTCCGCGGCGAGCTCGTGTCGCCACAGCAGGAAGGGCCGCTCCTCCTCGACCAGGTCGCGCAGCCGCAGCCAGGACTGGATGAGCGTGTCGTGGGCCAGCGCGGCCGAGTCATCGTCGATGGTGATCAGCCTGGTGGTGGCCAGGCGCCGGGCCAGCTCCCAAGCCGGCGGGTCGAGGTGGTCTCGGCGGACGCGGCGGGTGACGGGCGCGGTGTCTCGTCCGGGCTCGATCAGGCGGGTGAAGAGCATGCGCGCGTCCGCCTCCCGCCCGCCCGCGATCTCGGAATGCCAGACCTGCTCGGCGTAGGAGGCGAGAGCCTCGGAGACGCCGCCCAGTTCCTCGTACGCCTCATGGGTCAGGAAGCCGCCCGCACTCCACAGCTTTGCCAGGGTGAACTGGAGCCACGGCAAGTGGGTGCGGTCCAGGTCGTCGAGGATGCGCTCCACCAGGCCGTCCTCGAACTCGACCAGGCCCCGGGCAGGGCCCACGATGGCCTGCCTCAGCTCGTCCCGGGACATGGACCCGGCCGTGATGAGGTGCTGGGTGAGTGGTTCCAGGCCGCGCGTGGACATTACCTGGCTGAGGAAGTCGGCGCGCAGCGCGACCACGGTTCGGCACCGGCCCAGTAGCGGGACGGCCCAGGTGGGGTCGTTCTCGAGCTGGTCGATCAGAACGACGTCGGCTTCGGCGACGTCGGGCAGCGCCGCGCCGGGCCGTACCAGGTGGACGTCCAGGCCGCGAGCCCGCAGCAGAGGAAGAACGCCCGCCGACAGCAGCGAGGACTTGCCGGAACCCGACGGGCCCGTGAGCGTGATCGTGCGGTGCGTCGACACGGCGCGGGCCACCTGCTCGGAAAGGTTCCTCCTGCCGTGGAAGAACTCGCTGTCCTCCTCCCGAAAGGGCCGCAGCCCCGGGTAGGGGCAGCGGCGGCGGACCAGTTCGCCGAGCTCGGGCCAGGTACGCACCAGCGTGGCCGTGGGAATCATGTAGCCCACGCGGCGATTCTCGACCGCGGCCACCACCATGCCCGCCACCGCGTTCAGCCGGTCGTCCCACAGCGGCGAACCCGAAAACCCCGACTCGACGGCGAATCCGGAGGCGCGGGCGTCGTCGATCTGCAGCCAGCCGATCGACTCGCGTCCGCGTAATCGCCCCTCGGCCCAGGCGCCCGAGACCTTCACGGCGGGAAACCCGAAGACGTGCACCGGGTGGTCCCACATGTCGTCGACGGCCGTCAGCGGCAACGGCGACCCTTCGGCAGGCACCTCGGACAGCCGCAACCAAGCGACATCGCCCCGCTCGTCGGCGCCGATCGGCTGCCAGCGAACCACCTCTGCAGTGGTCTGCGGAGCAGACGCAAGCAGCGGGAACTCCACCGTCACCGGCTCCACCGGGCATTCCTCCCCGTCGGGGCGCAGCCCCAAAGCCCGGTTAACCACGTGGGCGCAGGTCAAAAGATCGCCGGATGCGGTGATGAGGAAGCCGCCACCGATGGGGGCGCCTCTGCTGTCCAGAATGGCGATCTGCCCCCTTGCCAGGCCTTGCCACGCCTTGCTCGACACACAGCACATCATCTCTCTTCAAGCGCGACGGCTATGTACGAATCGACTGCCTGACCGGGATCGGCCACATCATGATCTCGCGCCGGGGATATGACCGGCCTCCGTCGGGGCATGGATACGGCGAGCCTGAGCGGGGCCATCCGGGGCACCGACCGCTCCGGCGTCTTAGCGTTCCGGTTCCTGCTGAACGGGCCCGACCGCGACCGGGTGCGCATGACCATGACCTCGCTGGTCGGCAAGCCCCCCGCCGACGTGCTACCGGCCGTGCAACTGGTGGCCGACCTCGTCCCCGCCACCGGCCTCGACCGCGGTGCGGACGATCTCGAAGATCCGCTCCCTGAACAGTCGGATTAAGCATCCGGCCCCGCATTCGCCGCCTGCTCGCGGCGAGGCGGGGCCGCTGCTCTTCCCGCAGCAGCCGGAGATGGCGATTGGATCATGGTGTGTGCAGGGTTGGTGCACGCGAGCACATACGGAGCACACAAACGCCAGAAGAAAATTCTGGAATGCATTCGATCCCGCATCACCGCAGGTCAGACCATGATCAAAGCGCGCCCTGCAGTGTGCTGGTTTTACCGGGCCTGGAGCCCTTTGCTAAGGCAGCGCACCTCGGTCCCGCTCGATCGTCACCCACCAGTACTTTTCGCGAAGATCGTGGCGTGAGCCAGCCGCAGGAGACACCGCTGTTGTCCACCCGGGCCGCCGAGCCCTTGCGCGTGTTCGCGTGTTGTTGTCGGTGCTCGTGTCGGTGTTCAGGTTGAGTCGTCGGATTCCGCCTTCGGCTCCGATCTTGGTAAGGCAAAATGCTCAGCCATAACGGCTTTGCGCGCGCTGGCCGGCTGCGCGAGGCCCCTGGCCGAAACCGCCGCCATACTGCAGGACCTGGAGGTCACCGGCCCCGCCGAACCGTCAGCCGACGTCACCGACTACTTCGCCCACAAGATCTGGACCGGCGCCGCACGCGTGCCGACCGGGCCGCTGATCGTCACCATCGCCACCTTCGCCAAGAGCTCGCACCTGCCCCCCTCATGCTGAGCGCCATGACCATTCGTCCGCCGATCAGCCGCCGAGCGGCGGGTGGTTATGAGTGCTGCGGTGTCGCCGGTCCGGCCGGGTCGGCGCCGGCCAGTAACCGTGGCCGGCGCAGACACTGTCAGGCGAGTTCATGCGTCCATCCGGAGACGAGGGAGGAGGCGACCGTGACCTCGCCGTCGGAGCGGGTGACGGTGAAGTGCGTGGGCTCGCCGGTGGTGTGGTCGCTGACGGTGAGGTTGGTCTCGCCGTCCGGCCCCGGATACACGCGCAGGGTCAGACCATCGAGGTAGTCGTAGTCCGGTCGGTCGTCTCTCGCGCCTATGGGCAGCACGGCGCCTTCGCGCACGTAAATGGGCATCGAGGTGAAAGCGTGCGTCTCGGTGCGCCAGCGCCCGCCCTCGACGCGCTCGCCCGTCAGGTAGTTCGTCCAGGTGCCGTCGGGCAGGTAGACCTCTACTGTCCCGTCGGGGGTGAAGACGGGCGCGACGAGCAGGTCGGGGCCGAGCATGTACTGGGTGTCGAGGTAAGCGACGTTGCGATCGCCGGGGAACTCCATCGCCATGGGCCGCATCATCGGTGTTCCGCTCTCGTGCGCCTGGACGCCCGTCTGGAACAGGTACGGCATCAGGCGCAGCTTGAGTTTCGTGAACAGCCGGGTCACCTCCACGGCCTCCTCGTCGAAAGCCCACGGCACACGGTAGGACGACGAGCCGTGCAGCCGCGAGTGGGAGGACATCAGCCCGAAGGCGACCCAGCGCTTGAAGACGCCCGGGTCCGGGGTGCCCTCGAAGCCGCCGATGTCGTGGCTCCAGAAGGAGAATCCGGAGAAGGCAAGGGAGAGGCCGCCGCGCAAGGTCTCGGCCATGGACCCGTACGTCGATCCCGTGTCACCGCCCCAGTGCACCGGCATTCGCTGCCCGCCGGCGGTCGCCGACCGGGCGAACAGCACCGCCTCGCCCCGGCCGCGTCGTTCCTCGAGCACCTCGAACACCGCCGCGTTGTACAGGTGCGTGTAGAGGTTGTGCATGCGTTCGGGGGCCGAACCGTCGAAGTAGGCGACGTCGAGCGGGATGCGTTCGCCGAAGTCGGTCTTGAACGCGTCCACGCCCTGGTCCTGCAGCGCGCGCAGCTTCGACTGGAACCACCGGGTCGCATCCGGGTTGGTGAAGTCCACGAGACCCATGCCGGCCTGCCACAGGTCCCACTGCCAGACCGACCCGTCCGGGCGCTTGAGGAGGAAGCCCTGCTCGGCCGCCTCGGCGAACAGGGGTGAGCGCTGGGCGATGTACGGGTTGATCCACACGCAGACGCGCAGGTCCTTGGCGTGCAGGCGGGCGAGCATGCCGTCGGGGTCGGGGAAGACTCGCGGGTCCCACGTGAAGTCGCACCAGTTGAACTCGCGCATCCAGAAGCAGTCGAAGTGGAAGACCGACAGCGGCAGGTCGCGCTCGGCCATGCCGTCGATGAACGAGGTCACCGTCTGCTCGTCGTAGTCGGTGGTGAACGAGGTCGACAGCCACAGGCCGTAGGACCAGGCGGGCAGGCGGGCGGGGCGGCCGGTGAGCGCGGTGTAGCGTTCCAGGATCTGCTTGGGAGCAGGCCCGTAGATCACGAAGTACTCGAGGCTTTCTCCCTCGATCGAGAACTGCGCCCGTTGCACCGCCTCCGAGCCGATTTCGTACGAGACGTGCCCGGGGTGGTTGACGAAGACGCCGTAGCCGCGGTTGGTGAGGTAGAACGGCACGTTCTTGTAGGCCTGCTCGGAGGAGGTCCCGCCGTCGGCGTTCCAGATCTCCACCGTCTGACCGTTCTTGACGAGCGGCCCGAAGCGCTCCCCCAGCCCGTAGACCACCTCGCCCACGCTCAGCGAGAGCTGCTGGGCGAGGTAAGCGCGCGGACCGGTCCGGGGGTTGCCGACCGGGCCGGGGTCGGTCTGCGCGTCCCCGGTGAGGTGGAAGTATCCGACGGACTTGTGGCCGCTGGAGGTCAGCGGGCGCCCGTCACCGTGGAAGGACAGGCTCCAGGGGGCTCCGGGTGTCACGGTCGCGCTCAGCGCCCCGCTGATGAGCGTCGTTCCTTCAGCCTTGACGATCCCGTGGCCGTCCTCGGCGCCGACGAGGTCGAAGCCGCGCTCGTCACTGATGTGGTGGTCGATGCGGACGCGAATCACGTTCTCCAGCGGCGACGACAGCCGCAGTGAGAGCACCGGCCGGTTGAGGGTGTCGCCCCGGCGGTTGATGACAGTGGTCGGCGCGGTCACGGTGATCGCGTCTTCCTCGGTGTGGATGTCGTAGGCTTCGGCCGCGTACAGCGCGGTGACGCCGGGCCGCAGCTGCCACAGCCCGTCGGTGAACTTCATGAGTGGAGATCCTTCTGGAACGACGGTGAACGCGTCACCCTTTGAGGCCGCCCGCGAGCAGGTCCGCGCGCCAGAAGCGCTGCAGGATCAGGACGAGGATGATCAGGGGGATGACGGCGACGGCCGAGCCGGTGATGACCAGCGAGTACAGGTCGCCGTCGCCCGCGCCCTTGCCCAGGAACGTGTACAGGCCCAGGGTGATGGGGTATTTGTCCTGGTCGGAGAGCATGATGAAGGGCAGCAGAAAGTTGTTCCAGATGCTGACGAACTGCAGCAGGAACACCGTGACGAGCCCCTGCACCATCATCGGCAGCACGATGGTGCCGAAGATGCGCAACTCACCGGCGCCGTCCAGACGTGCCGCCTCCAGCGTGCTCTCCGGGACCGAGGCCACGGCGAAGACGCGGCACAGGAAAATGCCGAACGGGTTGATGATCACCGGCAGCAGCACCGACCAGCGGGTCCCGGCCAGGCCGACGGCGGCCAGCAGCAGGTACTGCGGGACGGCCAGCACGATGCCGGGCACGAGCACGCCGGCGAGGATGGCTGAGAACAGGGCCTGGCGCCCGCGGAAGCGGAACTTGGCCAGGGCGTAGCCGGCCATGGCCGACACGAGGGTGGACAGGACCGCGCCGACGCCGGCGTACAGGAGGGAGTTGAGCCCCCACATCCAGAACTGGCCGCCACCGTAGGTGCTGAGGTTGGCGAGGTTGTCGAGCAGGCCGCTGCCGGGGACGAAGGAGAACGTGGTGAACAGCTCGCGCGTGCTCTTGGAGGCCGCGAAGACCACCCAGGCCACGGGGGTCAGGCAGTACAGCGCGCCGAGCAGCAGCACGATCAGTGCCAGGCGCGGCCGGCGCTGCCTGCCCGGTCGGCGGCGGTGGCCGAATTGACGGTCGCCGGTGCGGGTGACGGTGTGGGTGACGGGGGTCATGCGTTGTCTCCGAAGGTGCGGCGCTGGAAGAAGCGCAGCAGCAGCAGCGAAATGACGAGGATGCCCAGGGCCAGCACGATGGAGGCGGCCGCGGCCCCGCCGAGGTTGTCGTTCATGAACGCCTCTTGGTAGATCTTCATGAGCGGCACCCAGACGGCGCTGATCGTGGTCGTCATCGGCCGCAGCGTGGCCGGTTCGCTGTAGAGCTGCAGGGTGCCGATCACGGAGAACAGGCCGGTGAGCACTAGCGCGGGCGCCACCAGCGGGATCTTGATCCGCCAGGCGATCTGCAACTCGCTGGCCCCGTCGATGCGGGCCGCCTCGTAGACGGAGGTGGGGATGGCGCGCAGTGACGTGAAGATGATGATCATGTTGAAGCCGACGCCGGACCACAGCGCGATGTTGGCCAGCGAGAAGTACACGACAGGAAAGCCGAAGAAGTCGAGCGGCCCTGCGTGCAACTGCCGGGCGAGGTAGGTGACCGGGCTGGTGCTGGGCAGGTACATGAACCCCCACAGCAGGCTGGCGATCACGCCCGGCACCGCGTACGGCAGGAAGATCGCGGTGCGGGCGAAGCCGCGCGCCCGCACCCGCGGGGTGTCGAGCAGCAGCGCGAACAGCAACGCCAGGCCGAGCACGCTGGGGATCGAGATCACTCCGTACAGCAGCACCCGGCCGAGTCCCGCGAGGTATTCCGGGTCGCTGAGCGCGGCGGCGTAGTGGTCGAACCCGACGAAGGTCTCCACGCGCCGTCCGAAAGCGCCTCCACCCTCGACGCGGAAGCCGCGGAAGCTAAGGTAGATCGCATAACCGATCGGAATGATCAAGAACAGGACGAATAGGACGATCGCCGGCGAGGCGAACAGCCATGGGGTGGCGACGGCACGCAGGCGCGTGCGCCGACCGGCGGTGGTGGCGGGCATGAGGCGTCCAGGGTGGGATCGAGCCGTGCGCGGCTACTGGGTGACGGTGTAGCCGGACTTCTGCAGGTCGGCGACCACAGTCTGCTGCGTGGCCTGGTACACCGCGCGGAAGGAGGTCTTGTCGAGCGCGGCCTTGTTGAGCGCGTCTCCGAAGGCGCTCTGCGCGACGTTCACGTTCGGCCCCCAGGTCACCGGGATCGTGGTGTTCTTGATCACCTGGTCGGTGACCTGGTAGAAGTCCTTCTGCTGCGGCGTGAGCTTCGGCGGCTCGTGGGTCAGGGTCGCCTGGCGGCCGGCGTTTCCGCCGGGGAAGATGTCGACGCTGAGCAGCGAGGTGCTGCCTTCCTTCGAGCCGCCCAGCCACGCGGCGAAGGCCGCGGCCTCCTTGGCGTGCTTGGACTTGGCCGGCACCAGGTAGGCGGAGCCGCCCTGGAACGGCACGGCGGCCTGGCCCTTCGTCCACTGCGGCAGCGGCACGGACTCCCACTTGCCGGCGGTGTCCGGCGCCACGGTGTAGATCACGCTCGGTACCCATGCGCCGCCGGCCCAGCTGAGGATCTTGCCGTCGTTGACCTCTGCGTTCCATTCCGGCGTGAGCAGCTTCTCGACCTTGACCAGGTCGCGTTTCACGAGGTCCTGCCAGAAGTCCGCGGTCTGCAAGGACGGCTCGGTGTCGATGCCGACCTTCCAGGCGTTGCCGTCGGTGCTCCACCACTGGGCGCCGGCCTGGGCGGCCTGCGCGGCGAAGAACTCGAGTTGGTCGGCGGCGAAGTTGGAGATGTAGGCGTCGGGGTTCTTCTTGTGGATCTGCTCGGCGGCCTCGGCGTACTCGGCCCAGGTGGTGGGGACCTTGACGCCGTACTTGTCGAACAGGTCCTTACGGAAGGTGAGCATCATCGGGCCGATGTCCTGGGGCACGCCGTAGACCTGGTTGTTGAAGGTGGTCTGGGCCCAGATGTTGGGGTCGATGTTCGCCTTGACGCCGGCCACGTCGGCGGTGATGTCCTTGACGGCTCCGGACACCACGAGCGCGGGAACACCGCGGTACTCGACCTGCACGACGTCGGGGGTGTCGCCGGCCTTGTCGGCGGCCAGCAGCTTGGCGGAGGTGTCGGCCGTTCCGCCGACCTCCGAGAGCTTGACTGTGACGTTCGGGTGGAGCTGGTGGTACTTGTCCACGATCGCTTTGGCCGCGGGGTCGCTGCCCTTGAGGCTCCAGGTCCAGAACTGCAGTGTCACCGGCCCGCTCGCCGTGTCCCCGGCCGTGTCGGTGGAGGCGGTGTCACCCGAGGAGCAGGCGGTCATCGACGCCATCAGGGCTACCGCCGCGGCGGCGAGGATCGTCCGGCGTCGGCGGCGTCGGCTCGGGGGCAGAGACGGTGGGGTCATGGCGATCTCCTCGAACAGGGTGGTGCATCCGGCGGGGTACCGGGTCGTGCGTTGGGATCTAACCTGATGTTAACGTTGTCATTCTGTCAAGCCCCTGCTCGTGAGAGCGCCGACTTCGCTTCGGAGCGCATCCCTTTGCACACCTTCCGCAACCCGGTACTGCCCGGCTGCCATCCGGACCCGTCGATCTGCCGGGTCGGCGCGGATTTCTATCTCGTCACGTCGTCCTTCGCCTACTATCCGGGTCTCCCCCTCTTTCATAGCCGTGACCTGGTCCGATGGCGGCAGCTTACCCACGTGCTGAATCGGCCCGGCCAGCTCCCGCTGCGCGGACTGGACGTCTCCGACGGGATCTGGGCGCCGACCATCCGCCACCACGACGGCACGTTCTACGTGGTCTCCACCCTGGCGGTGAACAGGCGCGGGAGGCTCACCTTCGTGGTCACCGCCGAGGACCCCGAAGGGCCTTGGTCGGACCCCGTGCCCCTGGACGCCGACGGCATCGACCCGTCGCTGTTCTTCGACGACGACGGCCGGTGCTGGCTGACCGCCTGCCGTGACGCCGTGGCCGGCGCCGGACCGGGCGAACTGTGGATGCGCGAACTCGACCTGGACCGCCTCAAGCTCGTCGGCCCCACCCACGTGCTCTGGCACGGTGCCGTACGCGGGGCCTGGGTGGAGGCGCCGCACCTGTACAAGCACGACGGCCTGTACCACCTGATCGCCGCCGAGGGCGGCACCGAGAGCAACCACAGCGTCACCGCCGCCCGCGCCAACGTCGTCACCGGCCCGTACGTCACCGACCCGCGCAGCCCGCTGCTGACCCACCGGCACCACAGCCTCGACGCGCCGATCCAGAACGTCGGCCACGCCGACCTGGTGGAGACGCCGGACGGCGAGACGTGGGCGGTGACGCTCGGCGTCCGCCCGATCGACGGCGTCCACACGCTGGGCCGGGAGGTGTTCCTGGTGCCCGTCAGCTGGAGCGCCCGAGGGCCGGTGTTCGCGCCGGAATCAGGCGGCGTGCGGCTGCTGGAACGGCTGCCGTCCATGGCCCCCGTCGAAGGAAACGGGGACGCCACGACGGGACGGGTGCGCTTCGACAAGCCGGAGCTGGGCCTGGAATGGAACAGCCTGCGCGGCCCGGTCAGCGACCGGATCAAACCGTCGGCCGACGGCGGCGGGCTCGACATCGACCTGTCCCCCGAGCCGCTCAGCTCCACCGGCGTGCCAGCCTTCATCGCCCGCCGCCAGCAGCACGTCCGCTTCCGCGCCCGCGCGAGCATCAGCTTCCGCGCGGCGCACGCGGCCGAAGAAGCCGGACTGGCCGTCTTCCAGAACCAGGACCACCACGCCACCTTGGGCCTCACCGCCGACGAGAACGGAGCAGCACAGATCGTGCTGACGGTCCGGGAGGCGGGAATCAGCTCCCGCCTGGCGTCGGCGGCGCAGGCGGGCCTCGCACATGGCGCGCAACCGCACGCGCCTCATGCGGATGAGACGCTGCTGGAGGTCGAGGCGGACGAGAACGGCTACACCTTCCGCGCCTCCGGCGACACCCTGGGCACCCTCGAACGGTCCTTCTTCAGCACCGAGCACGCGGGCGGGTTCGTGGGCGTCTACCTGGGCCTCTACGGCACCAGCAACGGCCACGCCGGCCAGGGCCGCGCGCGGGTCCACTGGTTCGACTACGAGCCCGCCGGCTGAGACCGGGGCGGCGCGGTGCTGCGGCGCACCACGAGCTCAGGAGGGATCCGCTCGCTCGAGGCCGGCTCGCCCCGCATCATCCGCAGCAACTGCTCGATGGAGCGCCCGCCGAGGCTGAGGTAGTCCTGGCGGACCGTGGTGAGCGCCGGCACCAGATAGGCCGCTCCGGGGATGTCGTCGAACCCCACCAGCGACACGTCGCCGGGAACCTTCACGCCGAGTTCGGCGAAGGCCGCCAGCACCCCCATGGCCATGTGATCGTTGCCGGCGAAGATCGCCGTCGGCAGCTCGTCCGCGTGCCGGTTGACGAGATAGGTGGCCAGCCGGTAGCCACTGTTGCCGGTGAAGTCGCCCTTGAGCAGCTCGCCGCGGGCCTGCGGCGCGTCCGCCAGCGCCGCCCTCCACCCCTCGACCCGCGCCTGGGCGTCGAAGGTCCGCAACGCGCCGGTCAGGTGGACGATGTGACGGTGCCCCAGCTCCAGCAGGTGACGTACGGCCAGGCGGGCGCCCAGCTCCTGGTCCACCTCGACGAAGCTCACGCCCGGATTGGGCACGTTGCCCGACATGATCACCGACATCGGTACGCCGGTGGCGATGCCGGTCAGGGCGTCCACCACCATCGGCCGGTCGCCGATGACCGCGACGGCCTCGACCGCCTGGTCGGTGAGCCGCTGCAGCGTCTCGGCCAGGTCCGCGGCGGTGCCGCCGTGCCAGCTGGCCAGGTTCACCCAGTATCCGGCCCGCTGGGCCGCGCCCTGCACGCCGCGCAGGACCCTGGGCAGCTCGTACAGCTCGTCTCCGGCGAGCACCACGCCGATCGTCGAGGAGCGGCGGCTCTTGAGCGCCCGGGCGACACTATTGCGCCGATAGCCGAGCTTCTCAATGGCGGCCTCCACCCTGGCTCGCGTCTCCGGACGCACGGAGGGATGGCCGTTGAGCACTCGGGAAACGGTGACATGCGACACGCCGGCCTCGCGTGCCACATCCACCATGCCTGGTGCCCGATTCATGTCCTTCGCTTCCAGCCGCCACCGCGGCGCATCCCGCCTGCCGGTGCTGTGGTCCGATGCTCCCATACCTGCCAGGACACTCAGCACTCAGCGCCACGCGGCAGATGGATCCTACTCATAAGCCGCAGGTTCCGGGACAGCCCGATCGTCGACGGTCAGTGATAGGTGACGAGGGCCGATCTCCTCACTGCTTGGGCGGTGCCGTGCTGTCCCTGACGGTGAGTGTTGTGGCGATCTCCAGGCCGACTTGTGCTGGTTGGTCGCCCCGTCCCAGTGCCAGGGCCAGCTCCGTCGCGGCCACCGCCATCTCGGTCAGCGGCTGGTGGACAGTGGTCATCGGCGGATCGACCCAGGCCACGACCGGCAGATCATCGAAGCCCACAACGCTCAGGTCATCGGTCCGCCGCGCCGTCCGGCCTCGATCGCCTCACGGGTGGTGGCGGCCTTGGTGAAGGTGAAGGGGTACATGGCCGCTCACTTCCGGCCCGCGGCCTGCTCGACCGCGCGCACGATCTTGGTGTAGCAGCCGCAGCGGCAGATGTTGCCGCTCATCCACTCGCGGATCTCCGCAGCCGAGCCGGTGTGGCCCTCGCGGATGCAGCCGACGCCGGACATGATCTGCCCGGGAGTGCAGTAGCCGCACTGGAAGGCGTCCTGGTCGATGAACGCCTGCTGCAGCGGGTGCAGCCGGTCGCCGCCGGCCAGGCCCTCGATGGTGGTGACCTTCGCGCCCTCCAGCCGTACGGCCAGGGTGAGGCAGGAGTTGACCCGCCGTCCGTCGACCAGCACGGTGCACGCCCCGCAGGCGCCGGCGTCGCGGCGGCGCCACCGACGACGGTGGTGGTGGTCGCGATGAACGTGCGCCGGGACAGTGCGGTCGGGGTCCCCTCGGCGGGGGCGACGATTGACTCGGGTAGTTCGGTAGACATGGCCACTCTCTCGTTGCGGTGGAGGGGGTCAGTGGTCGTGCGCAGGCTGTGCTGATGGCACGGGCCGCGGGTTCGGCCGGTGCTTCACCGTTGATGCACGCATGGTCGTGGATGCGTGCAAGGTGCGCGCTTGACACCGTGACCGGGACGGTACGCAACCGCACCGTCAGACTGGCGGCTTGGCCGGCCTCGTGGCAGGGCGCGCTGTGCCGGGGAACGGCGTTCAGGGGAACAGCACAACCCCCCACGAGCTGCGGACCGCGGAGGTGGGTCAGGACTGCGCGCGATGCTGCGCTTCAGCCTTCGCGGGAACCTGGGGTGCGGTCAGGTCGAGCAGTAGCATCGCATCGTGGTCCGGGGTGCCGGGCTCAGCGACGTAGACGCCCAGGCGCTGACCGGGAGTTCCCTCCAGGTTCATGGACTGGGCGCTGAGCGTGAGGGTACCCACGTGCGGGTGGTGGAAGGTCTTACGGGTGTGCTTGCGGCCGGTCACGTCATAGCGCTCCCAGAGCTTGGCGAAGTCGGGGCTCTTCAGCAGCAGTTCGCCGACGAGGCCGGCCAGGTCGGGCGCGTCCGGCGCGGTTCCGGCCTGGGCGCGCAGCCGGGCGACGCAGCCGCGGATCTGGTGGTCCCAGTCGGGAAACAGATCGCGGGCGGTGGGGTGCAGGAAGAGATAGCGGGCGATGTTGCGCTGCCTGGCCGGCCAGTCGGCCAGGCCCGCGTACAGGGCGAGCCCGCCGGGATTCCAGGCCAGGAAGTCCATGCTACGGCTGACGATGTAGGCGGGACTGGGGCGCAGCGTCTCCAGCAGCAGCTTCAGGTGGGGGCGTACCGTGCGGCTGGGCGGCGGCGGAGGCTCGTAGGCGTAGTGGGCTGCGCGGGCGGCCAGCTCGCGCAGGTGCTGATGCTCCTCATCATCGAGGTGAAGAGCGCGCGCGAGGGCGTCGATCACTGAAGGGCTGGGCCGGGTCTCCTTGCCGCGCTCGAGACGGACGTAGTAGTCGATGCTGATCCCCGACAGGGTGGCCAGCTCCTCCCGGCGCAAACCAGGGGTCCGGCGCAGGCCTGTGCCGATGGACAGGCCCACCTGCTCGGGGCTGGTCTGGGTACGACGGGCGCGCAAGAACCGGCCCAGCTCCGTGTCGCTGCTGCCGGTGGTGCGCTGAGGTGCCATGGTTCCAGTCTCACACCGCGCCGACGGGCTCTGTGGCCGGATGGGGGGCCGTGTCATTACCCCGAACGCCATGCCCTGGCACGACCCGCCCTGGCACCAAAGCTGGGACGGCGCGAAGGTGGCTACTGGTAACGGCGTGGTCGTCCCTGTAGCGGTGGCTTGCTGATCGCCGCCGTGGTCGTGGCCGTGGTTGTGGCGGCGACCATCCTGGCCTCTGCTCCTCTGCTACCAGGTGCACATGAATTCTTGCGAAAGGTGACATTAGTGGGTGGGGTTCTTAAGCCCCATCACAACATCCATTTGAGGAACGGAGAATCCCGATGAAGCACATCCTGCTGGGCGATCTGGAAGTTTCCCGCATCGGCCTGGGCTGCATGGGCATGTCCCACGGCTTCACTGGCGCCGGCAGCGACGACGCCGAGTCCATCCGCACCATCCACCGCGCACTCGATCTGGGCGTCACCTTCCTGGACACCGCCGAGATCTACGGCCCGTACGCCAACGAGGAACTCCTCGGCAAGGCTCTCAAGGGCCGCCGCGACCAGGTCGTGATCGCCACCAAGTACGGCCTGGTCTCCCACGCCGGCGACGGCCCCTGGAACCTCGACAGCAGCCCGGCCAACATCCACACCGCTGTCGAGGGTTCGCTCAAGCGCCTGGACACCGATTACATCGACCTGTACTACCAGCACCGGGTCGACCCGAAGGTGCCGATCGAGGACACCATCGGCGCGGTGGCGGAACTCATCCAGCAGGGCAAGGTCCGCCACCTCGGCCTGTCGGAGGCATGGCTGGACACCATCCGTCGCGCCCACGCGGTCCACCCCATCACCGCGCTGCAGTCGGAGTACTCACTGTGGACCCGCGACCAGGAAGAGCAGGTCCTGCCGCTGCTGCGCGAGCTGGGCATCGGCTTCGTCGCCTACTCCCCGCTCGGCAAGGGGTTCCTGACCGGGAAGATCCGCAGCGAGAGCGACTTCGGCCCCGACGACTTCCGGGCGACCAACCCCCGCTTCACCGGCGAGAACTTCCAGCGCAACCTCGCCCTCGCCGACGCGGTGCAGGCGATCGCCGCCGAGGCCGGTGCCACACCCGCGCAGGTCGCGATCTCCTGGCTGCTGAGCAAGGGCGACGACATCGCTCCCATCCCGGGCACCCGGCGGGTCTCACGTCTGCAGGAGAACGTCGCCGCCGACGCCGTCGAACTGACCCCCGAGCAGCTCGCCAAGCTCGACAGTCTGCCCCCGGCCGCCGGTGGGCACCACAACGAAGCCCAGATGCAGATGATCGAACGCTGACCGGCGCCCGAACCCCGACAGGCCCGAAGGGGGCCTGCACGCTGAGAAAGGACCACATACCGTGGAGTACACCCGTTTGGGAACGTCAGGACTGAAGGTCAGCCGCATCGCGCTGGGCTGCATGAGCTTCGGTGACCCGGCCAAGCGGCTGCCGTGGGTGCTTGACGATCACGGCGCCGAGCCGATCTTCCGGCAGGCGGTCGAGTTGGGCATCACGTTCTGGGACACCGCGAACATCTATGGCTTGGGCACCTCGGAGGAGATCGTCGGGCGGGCCCTGAGGAAGTACGTCCAGCGCGACGACATTGTGCTGGCCACCAAGCTGTTCCAGCCGATGCACCAGGGCCCGGGCGGGGCAGGACTGTCCCGCAAGGCCGTCATGGAACAGATCGACGCCTCCCTGCGGCGCCTGGACACCGACTACATCGACCTGTACCAGATCCACCGCTTCGACCCCCAAACACCGGTCGAGGAAACGATGGAGGCCCTGCACGACGTGGTCAAGGCCGGCAAGGCCCGCTACATCGGAGCCTCGTCGATGTGGGCATGGCAGTTCGCCACCATGCAGCACACCGCGCAGGCGGGCGGGTGGATCCGGTTCGTGTCCATGCAGGACCAGTACAGCCTGATCCACCGCGAGGAAGAGCGAGAGATGTTCGGCCTGCTCGCCGCCCAGGGCGTGGGAAGCATCCCCTGGAGCCCGCTGGCGGCGGGGCGAGTCGCGCGTCCCTGGGGGGAGCAGTCGACCCACCGGGCGCAGAGCGATCCCGTCGTCGACTTCCACGGCCGGCCGCTGTTCCTCGACAGCGACCAGGCCATCGTCGATGCCGTACAGCGGATCGCGGAGGATCGCGGCGTACCGATGGCGCAGGTCGCGATGGCCTGGGTCCTGAAGAATCCCGTGGTCTCGGCGCCGATCGTGGGCCCCACCAAGCCCCACCACCTGGCCGACGCCGCCGCCGCGCTCGACATCCAGCTCACCGACGAGGAGATCCGCTCGCTCGAAGAGCCCTACGTGCCACGCATGCCTACCTACTTCTGACAGTTCGTCGGCGCCCGGGGCCCCGCCCCCCCCCGCCCCCCACCCCTACACCACACCCCACCCCCCCC
>NZ_JADOGI010000098.1 GCF_015645445.1 Nonomuraea cypriaca
CACCCCTCCTCCCCAACTTCGGCCGCCCCACCCGGCTCGACTTCGCCGACATCAGCACACTCCACGGAAACGACCAGTTGCTCCTGACCACCCTCCAAGGAGTCGTCAACCGCCGCCGCCCACGCCTGTACTTCAACTACAACGCCGAGAACTACGACGTCCCCTGGTTATCCGGCACCGGCGCGGCCGTCACCCGCCACGAACGCCCCCTCGACCTGATCGCCCGCTACCGCGACGAGGTCCGCGGCGCGATCCTGCACGACCCGGACGTGCCGGACTCGGTGAACGTCGCCACCACCCTCGCCGGCCTGGAGAACGCGGTCGCCGCCACCGCCGAGCAGGCCGCCGCCCACCGCCTCAGGACGATCGCCGATCTGCGCGGCAGGTTCGGCGCCGAGGACGTTCTGGGCACGTACCGCTGGCAGCTCGCCAACCTGTTCCCGCGCTGCACCCGGGCGCTGCTCACCGGCCTCCCGCCGACCAGGACGGTGAGCGTGGAGGGCGTGCGGTGGCGTGAGGTCGCGCGCGAGACCGAGCGGGTCCGCGACTCCGCCAACCGTGCGGTACGCACGTTCGACCTGAGCCAGGAGCTGTCCGGCGAGGAAGGCGTCTACCTGCGCTTCCAGGACTCGCTCACCGACGACGGCTGGGGCGCCTCGGTCGGCTCGGTCAAGGTGAAGGCCGACGGCGCCGAGATCGCCGCGTTCACACCGGGTACGGACGCCGAGGCCGCGTACCTCTTCGACGGCCTCAACTCGGCGCTCGGCGGGGACGCCAACCGCTTCTCCGACGGCGGCGGCTACTTCATCTACCGCTTCACCGCGCCCGCCGGCACCACGGAGTTGCTCGTCGAGGTGGACCTGTGGAACCAGTACCTCGTCACCGCCACCGCCACCGCGCCCACCCGGGTGGAGCCGTTCCCGTACTTCAGGGACTACGCGGTGGCGATGCGCGCCATGGTCTTCTGGCTGCCTCCCACCGGCCCGACGGGCGAGTTGCTCGACGAGATCCTCTCCCAGGTCGAGGCCACCACCCCGTACGCCGGCTGGTTCTCCAACGACGTGGCGGGCGAGTGGGGCGGCGTCGACCGCGCCTCGCAGCACGCCGTCGAGGTGGTGCCAGCTGACTACTACATGAACGCCACGGTCCACGCCGGCGTGCCCGCCAAGATCTCCGACCGGGTACGCCCGCGGCCCCCGGCCACCCTGCGCGACCGGGTCTACCTGACACTCACCGTCGGCGAGGGCGACAACGTCCAGTACTGCCAGCGCAGGATGAGGCAGCTCTGGGACGACCGGGAACGCGGCGCCGTGCCCACGAACTGGACGATCAGCCCGCTGCTCGCCGACATCGGGCCCGCGCTGCTGGCCTACTACCAGCGCACGGCCACGGCGAACGACCTGCTGGTGGCGGGCCCCTCTGGCGCCGGCTACACCTACCCAGGCTCCTGGCCGGCGGCGGCGCTGGACGCGTACACCGAGCTCACCGGCCGGTTCCTGCGGCGTACCGGCATGGATCTGGTGTACGCCTACAACCACCGTAACGAGGAGGGCGACGGCTGGGTGGCCTTCGACGAGCGGATCGTGGCGTCGTACCGGAAGAACACCCCGCTGCGCGGCATCATCCAGTCCTGGGAGACCGGCGACCTGCTGATCGATCCCGGCATCCCCGTGATCGGCAACTTCTCACCGCAGGGTGGGGCCCAGGAGTATCGCGACACGCTGCTGAAGCGGATCGAGGGCTGGGACGGCGCCGGGCCGCTGTTCATCGCGGGCGCGGTCAATGCCTGGAACTGGACGCCGGCCGACATCGCCGAACTCGGCGGGCTCCTCACCGAGCCCTTCGAGATCGTCCGCGGGGACACCTTCTTCAAGCTACTGACCGACTTCACCGCCACGCGGGCGGGCTGACAGCGCGGACAGGAGCAGCGCCTCGTGGCGGTGGACGAGGTCGCGATCGGCGCTCGCCCAGGCGACGGCGGCCGCGGGCGGCGCCGGCGTCGCGCGCGCGGCGCACGGTGTCGCCGATCCGCACGACTTCCCGCGCGTTGTTCCCGCCGGTGAGCGGCTCCTCGGTCACGTCATGCCTCCCCGGGCGTACGGATAGATCATCATAAAGTCGGAGCCACCGGTGACGGTATGTCTTCATTCAGCCACGGACAGGCGTCACACTCTTGTGTGCGGCCATCGCCCCGCTCTCCGTCGAAGGTGAAACGTGGCTCTTTCGACGGAGGCCCCGCGATGGCCGCGCACTCAGCCCTGGTAGAGGTCGATCCTGTTGGCGCTGGGGTCGATCACGCATGAGGATCGGGGCTTCCAGGCGGTGTCCGTGGGCGGGTGGAGCTCGGTCGCTCCAGCGGCGAGCGCGCGTTGATGGGCCGCGTCGACGTCCCCCACCAGCAGGCCGAAGCGTGACGGCCCCCCGTCCGCTTCTGGAGCGGCGATGGTCACCAGGAAGAAGTCGTCGCCGGGCCAGGCCCCGAACTGGAATGACGAGATCTCGGCGTTGAACGTCGCATCGAACGCCTTCGCATAGAAGTCGATCGCCTCCTGGCGGTTTCGTACGTGAATCGTCACCTGGACGATGCGGGGACCGCTGACGACAGACATGGGAACTCCGTGTTCGATGTACTGGCCTGCTCTGCAGGCCATCTGGGACAGGGCGTGAGCACGTTCGAGCAACCGCTCCTGATGCCGGGCCAGTACGTGACGCAGGGCCGTCTCTTGGTCGACGACTTCACGAATGGCGTCGATGGGCAGGTCGATTCCGCGCAGGGCGCCGATCAGCCGGGCTCGCCCGGCCTGCTCGGATCCGTAGCGGCGATAGCCCGTGGCGGGATCCACGAATGCGGGTTTGAGCAACCCGACCTCGTCATAATGCCGCAACGCGGAAATCGACAGGCCACTGACGAAGGCGAAAGCGCCGATGCTCAACAGTTTGTCGCTGCTCACCCCACCAGCGTGGGGTCTCGGGCTGGATGAGAGTCAAGAGCCGAGCGGACGCCGGGCGACGAACACGTATTCGCGGCTGTCCTCGGTGAAGGGCTCCCGGGCGAATCCACCGTAAAGCTCTTCCAGTTCGAGACCGGCGACGTCGATCAGCCCGAGCCACTCGTTCTTGGTCGCCCACCAGAAAGAGCTCGTGGCGCCGTCGTCGAGGACGATGTCGATGCGGTTGTCTCCCACGGCGAACCGGGTGGTGTGCGGTACGGGCTCGCGCTCGTACGCGCCGTCGAGCCGTGCGGCGATGTGGTGGTCGAAGGCGAGGGCGTTCCAGGCGAATCGCCCTCCTGGCCGGAGCGAGGCGGCGACGCGCTCGAAAGTGCGGCGGCGGTCGGCCCAGGTCGGCAGGTGCTGCAGTGACCGGAAGGGGCAGTAGATCAACGCCGCCGGCTCCTCCAGCGTGAGCTCGCGCATGTCGCCCTCGCGAAGGTCGAGCTCGACCTGCTCCTGGGCGGCGAGGGTGCGGGCTCGTTCGAGCATCGCCGGCGAGAGGTCAAGGCCGATGACGCGTCGCCCGGCCACCCGCGCGACCGGGATCGCGACCCGCCCGTTCCCGATCGCGAGCTCGACCAGCGGCCCGTCCGCCTCACGTGCGAGGCCGACGTAGAACGTGATGTCGGCCGCCATGTGAGCCGACCATTCCTCGTACCGGTCAGCGAACGCCTCATCCCACGTCACTCCCATTCGCCCAGGATCACACAGGATCAGGGCTGCCGATCATCCCCCGTGGGAGAAACAACCTGGCCGCCAGGGTAGAAAGAAGCACTCCCGGCACGGGCAACGACTGCCACGGACGCCGACAATCTGCCACCGTGTGCTCACACAGTGGGAGATCCGCCACGTCACAGGCGCGAGATCCCTCCTAGCTGGACCAAAGGTAGGAATGCGTGAACATAGAGGCACAGATCCTCGAGTTGATGATGCGTGTACGGGCGCTCGAAGCGGGCGCGCGTACCGGTGACGACATCACCATCGGCATAACCCAGGTCAAGGACGACATCGCCGACATCCGTACCGAGATGCGACAAGACATCGCAGCGCTCGGGGACGAGTTGGCGGGACTTCGGCAGAACATGAACGAGCACTTCAGATCCATCCGGTCCGAGATGCTGCGAAGCGCCGGCCACCCCCGACGCAGAACGATCAACTAGCGACTCCGATCCTGAGCCTTCGCCACATACACGAAGGCTCAGGCCCCACTCGCAACGTCCCTGCGCCTGATGTGCTCATGGCCTTCGAGCGGGAAGGAGGGCGGCGCCGCGGGGAGAATCCCGGCGAGTTCGTACCGGCTCTTCTGCGCCACCCGGCACGAGGCCAGGTTGTCCACCTGGTGCAGGAGCTCCAGCTCGTCGGCCTCGAGAGTGTCGAAGGCCCAACCGGTGAGGGCCTCGAGAGCGCGGGGCGCCACACCCCGGCCGCGGGCGTGCGCTGCGGTCCAGTAGCCCACCTCGGCCGACGGATTGCCGGGGGCCTTGAGGACCACATGGCCGGCCAACGGCCCGTGGGCCGGATCGGGCCGCGCTTCGAGGACCGCGAAGGCGTACCGGTCGCCCGCCGCCCATCCCCGCTCCTGGGCCCGTACCCACCGCACCGCGTCGGCCTCGTCCCGCACGGCGGAACTCGTCCAGCGGCGCAGCGCGGGATCCCGGAACAGCCCGGCCAGCGCGGCGACGTCCTCCATCCCCCAGGGGCGCAGCACGAGCGCGGGCGCGGCCGACGTCGCAGGCGCACGCAGGATGACGCTGTCGCTCACCGGCCGATCATATGCGTGGTTTCCTGTGCGTTCCCGACCTGTGGCCTGGCAACGCCACAACCTGGTTGCCGGGGCTTCGTGCGGCGGGCGACACTGTGGCGTGCATGCCAACGAGCAGGTCTTCAATGACTTGAGAGGTCGTGTCCACACGGCGTTGCGTGACGGCGGCCTCGAAGCCGAGTCTGTCGTCGAGCTGGCCTGCCTGCTGGAGGAATGGGGCGTGCACACCGCCGCCACCCAGGAACTCCTCGAGCGTTCCACCGCCGAACGCCCCCAAGGCGGTACCTCCCAAGCGAGCTCGTTGACCAAAACCTCCATCGCGATCGGATTCGCGGTCCTGTGCGCGTCGTACATGCTCAACGGCGGCGCCGGCCTGTTCATCCTCACCTATTACGTGGCCGCCGCCTTCTCCGGGCTCCTGTTCGCCCGCCTGGTGGGCTCCCTCGGCCGGGACGGCGCCGGCCTCTGGCAACTCACCCTGTCCCCCTGATCGGCATCGCGGGCCTCCTCCTGGTGAACCCGGCCAGAATGGTCCTCCCGCGAGCCCCCAAGTAAGAACCGGCCTCCAACGGGCTGACGCCATGGGATATCGGCCGCGGCGACGGCTCAGTCCTCGCCCACCACGGTCAAGTCGTCGCCCAGCGCAGCGGCGATCTCCGCGGCGCGGGAGTGGTCGTCCAGTCGTCGCGTCAAGTACGCGCAGCCATGGTGATGCTTGAGCGACCACCATGCGGCGGACCCGCCGATCCCGCCCTTCGCGATCTTCCCCCGGTCGCGGACGAAGCCCAGCGTCCAGGTGATCCTGGTGCCGAAGACCTCGTCGAAGTCCGTGACCTGAGAGGCCAGCAGGTCGGCGTGCAGCCGCGAGCCGAGCAGCACACGCACCGGGCCGTCCTCGCTGGTCAGGTGGGAGAAGAACGCCGCCATGGCGCTCGCGCTCGTGTGCAGGTTGACTGCGCCGAAGACGGCCTGACGCCAGGCACTGGAGTTCGTCCGCTCGACGTCCAGGACTCCGTCGGGAATCTGAAGCCATGGCGCCGCATGGAGCAGGCGCGGCCAGTCCGGATCGGCGTACTCCAGGTCGGCGACCCGGCCGAGCGCGTCATCCGGCACCCCGAACCACGCGTCCAGATCCAGCGCGGGCCGCACCACGTCGTTGAACACCTCGCCCAGCGTGGTGCCCGCGGTCGCGCGCAGAATGCCGTCGATCAAGTGCCCGTAGGTCAGCGCATGTTCTCCGAGCGACATTCCTGGAACGTACTCCGGCGCCGCTCGTACCAGGCTCTCGCGCAGCCCGGCATCATCCAGCAAATCCAGGCCGGCGGCCTCGGCCGGGAAGCGCGGCTGACCCGCCCGGTGCGTGAGCACTTGGCGCAACGTGGTCGACTCCTTGCCCTTGACCCCGTACGCGGGCCAGTGTCCGGCGATCGGCTCGTCCAGCGGCAGCGCTCCGTCGCGCACCGCCACCAGCGCGGCGAGGGTCGCGAACGCCTTGGACAGGGAGTAGGGCATGACCAGCGTGTCCGGCTGCCACGGGCGGGTCCGCGCGGCATCGGCCCACCCCGCGCTCAATTGGACGACCTCGCGGCCGTCCCGCCAGACCGACACGCCCGCACCCGTCTCCCGCCCCTCGTCCACCAGCTTCTGGAAGACCTCACGGACCGCGTCGTATCCCTCCGCGACAAACCCCTCGACCTTCACCGCGCACCTCCCCAGACATCAGCCATCCCTCCTCGAATATACCTATATAGGGTATGTCGGACAATGGCGGAGGACGATGACCTCCTGGGTCAGCGGGAGGACAAGCTCTCGTAGGCGGCCGCCGCGATCTCACCCAGCGCCTGGCCCGCCGCCTCGGCCAGTTCGGTTCTGCCCTCGGGCGATGACTGCCGCAGGCGTACGAACGTTCCGAACGTCAGCACGCGACCGTCCGGCAGTTCCACGAAGCCGGCCAGCCCTTGTTGATCAACGCGGCGTCACCGGCACCTTCAGCTCCTCCGGCAGCGGCGGCGACACGTGCTCGGCCAGCTCGTTCTGGTGCGTGTAGTGCGCGGACAGCGCCGCGAAGTCCGGAGTCGCCGTCAGGCCGGCCTCGGCCCGCACTCCCTCGTCCCGCAGCGCCTCGGTGAACAGCATCCCGGCGAACCGGGCGGGCGCCGGAACGTAGTAGGCACGGAACAGGTTCTGAACACCCAGCGGCACGTCCCCGCTGATCGTCACCCTGTGCGTCCCGTCCGGGGCGTCCACCGGGTCGGTGAACGTGAGCGGCCGCACGTCGGAAGCGGCCGCCGCGATCGTGGTGACGCCGTTGACGACGCGGATGTACGGGGTCTCCGGCGAGACCTCCAGCACGGCCGGTTCCCCGGCGGCGCCACCCGGCTTCACCGTGATGTCGACGAGATTGTCGTTGACCATGATGGGCGACATCGTCACGTTCCGCATGCCGTTGGCCAGGCTCTCCTTGCCCTCGCGGAACAGTGAGGTGTCCACGAGGACCCGGCCCTCGACGCGCCGCACCCCACGGCGGGCGACCTGGCGGGCGAGCTTGCGCACCTCCACCAGGGGGTCACCCGGCAGGGGTCCCGCTCCCTCGTTCCGGTCATAGGAATGGTCCGGCTCGGGGAGCTCCAGCGAGCCGTCCCGGCGTACCCGCCCGGACAGCAGCAGGTCACCGCCCGCGACCAGCACCAGATCACCCTTCAGCACCCCCTTGACCAGCGGCCCGGTCCGGTAGACCCGCGTGCGGAAACGATGAGCGGCGCCGAGCGAGTCGAAAGCGGTGCCCGCGGGGAAGACCTTGAACGACGAGCCGGGGGTGAAGAGCTCGGAGGCGTTCAACGAGTAGACCGGCCGGCCCGTGTCCGTGGCGTAGATCTGCATCCCCCAGCGCCCACCGGCGAACTCCGGCCTGCCCATGACCTCCATGATCCAGGCTTCGAGCTCGCCGGTGGGCGGGGACGCGGCACGGGCGAAACCCGGCGCGCCCGCCGCCACGAAGGGGGCGGCCCCCAGCAGTCCGAGCACGGACCTGCGCGACCATCCCGGCGCGGGACGCGGTTGATGCTGAGCCATGGTGCGTCGACCTCCTTCACAACCGGATGTGACCGGAGTCCGATCCAACGCGGCACCGCGTTTCCCCGGCGTTTCCGCGCCGGCCGCTGCGTGCGGTCGCCCCAGGAGCTGTCCCGTTGGGGGTGCTAATGTCACTGGGCGCGGTGGATGATCCCGCGCATCCCGCAGCAGGACGCCGACAAGGGCGATGGAGCCGGGAGAATGACCTCGGATGGGCTTGAAGGTCGAGAGTCGAACGTCGGATTCGCCGTACATCCAGCGGGTGTGGCGGAGCAGCAGCGATGACGTCAGCCAGATGATGTCGGTCGCGGCCTCGCATTGGGACCTGGTCTTCTGGGAGCAGCGCGGACAGATCAGCGTGGCTGTTCAAGGGCCGGAGACGAGGGCGACTCCGGCTCCCGTTCCCGAAGAGGCCACGTTCTTCGGGATCACCTTCGCACACGGCACTTCGATGCCACATCTTCCGGTCAACCGGCTCGTCAACGCGAACGCGGAGATCCCCGACGCGACGCGGAGATCGTTCTGGCTGAAGGGTGGCTACTGGGATCTTCCCGGCTACGACGATGCCGAGGCGTTCGTACGGCGGATGGCGCGCGAGGAGGTTCTGGTCAGCGACCCGCTCGTGGCCGCGGTGCTTCGTGGCACGTCGCCCGACGTGTCCGAACGGACCATCCAGCGGCGCCTCGTGGCGGCGACCGGGCTCACCCGCGGCGCCATCCGGCAGATCGATCGCGCCAGGCAGGCGGCGGTCCTGATCCAGGAGGGTGTGCCGGCCCACGACGTGGTCCACCGGCTCGAATACTTCGACCAACCACACCTGGCACGGTCCCTCACCCGCTATGTCGGGCGCACCGCCACGCAGTTGAGCGATCCGCAACCGTCGGAGCCGCTGTCGCTTCTGTACAAGACCTGAGCGCCCGCTCCCGCCTAGTCTCCATTCGTCACCCTCAAGGACTAAGGAACAGAGCGATGGCTAAGATCATTTCGAGCTTCTTCATCTCCGTGGACGGCGTGGTCGAGTCGCCGGACAAGTGGCACTTCCCATACTGGAGCGATGAGATGGGCGCCGTGGTCGAGGCGGGCATGGGGAGCGCGGCGGGGTTCCTGATGGGCCGCAAGCTGTACGACGAGTGGTCCGCGTACTGGACGACGACGGACAATGACCCGGATGCCGCCATGTCCCTCAACAACGCGCGCAAGTATGTCATGTCCAACAGCTTGAAGAAGGCGGACTGGAGCAACACCACCATCATCTCCGGCGACGTCGCGGCGAAGCTGCGCGAGCTCAAGGAGCAGGCCGACGGCGACATCCAGATGTCCGGCTCCGCGACGACCGTACGGTGGCTGCTGGCCAACGGACTGCTCGACCAGTTGAACCTGCTCGTCCACCCGATCGCGGTCGGCCATGGCCGGCGGCTGTTCGAGGACACCCCGACCCACCCGCTGAAGCTGGTCAAGTCCGAAACCTTCCAGACCGGCGTACTCAACCTGAGCTACGTCCCCGACGCCGGCTGACCTCGGCGCGTACCGGAAACGGCGTTGATCTTGCATAATCTGTCGGTCGCGCCATGTATCCATGAGGAATGGCGACCTTCGTACTGATTCACGGCGGCGGCGACAGCGGCTGGGCCTGGCATCTGCTCGAAGCCGAACTGCGCTCACGGGGACATGACACGGTCGCCCCCGACCTGCCATCAGACGACGTTTCCGCAGGACTGGACGATTACGCCGATGCCATCGTCACGACCGTCGGCGACCGGCGGGACGTCGTGGTCGTCGGCCACTCGTACGGCGCCTTCACCGCACCCCTCGTGGCCGATCGGGCTCCCGGTGGACGTGCTGGTCCTGCTGGCGGGGATGATCCCGGCCCCTGGCGAGCGGCCGGACGATTGGTGGGAGAGCACCGGGTGCGTAGAAGCCAGACGCGAGGCGGGCATGTCCGGCATCAACGACCCCTTCGAGAGCTTCTACCATGATGTTCCGCGCGAACTCGCCGAGGAGGCCCTACGCCGGGGGCGCGATGAATCCTCCCGGGCCGGGAACGAGCCTTGGCCACTGGAAGCCTGGCCGGACGTGCCCACGAAGTTCATCCTGTGCAAGGACGACCGCTTCTTCCCAGCCGATTTCTTCCGCAGGCTGGCGAGAGAACGGCTGGGCATTGTGCCTGACGAAATCTCCGGCAGCCACTGCGTCGCCCTCAGCAGGCCAAAGGAGTTGGCGGACATGCTCATGGGTTACCTCAAGCGCCCATGAGCGGGGCTTGACGTGCTCAAGCCTGACCGCGAATCTCCGCCGCCAAGCCCGCAAGAGACTCGACGGGGACCTCGGCCTCGGTCCAAGGTGGCGTGAGATCAGTGAGTGTGTAGCGGGGGACCACGTGGATGTGGAAATGGAAGACGCTCTGCCATGCGGTTTCGCCGCTCGCGTGCCAGAGGTTGATGCCAGGCGCATGCAGAGCCCGGGTCAGTTGGCGAGATACATGGACGGCCGTGCGCATGACCTGCGCCGCCCCATCGGGCGAAATCTCTGCCAAGTCTCTATGATGCTCTCTCGGCACGATCAGGCTATGGCCTTCGGTGACCTGAGCGATATTGAGAAAAGCAATCGTGTGATCGTCTTCATGGATCATCTGCGCAGGTTCGTCTCCTGCGATGATCCTGCAGAAAGTACAGGCGTTCGCGGTCATGTCAAAGGTTCCTTCCTGTAATCACGGCAACTCATCCGACTCCGTTTGCACCGAATCGTATGATCCCTTTCATGCCGATCCCCCGAGCGGTCGCCGTGGTCGTCGACGGACAGCCAGGCCCAGTGGTCGGAGGTGAACGCCGCGCGCCTCCACGGCTCGGGACAGCCTTCGCGCTCAGCGAACCACTGCCGGGCCAGGGCGGCCTGCCGTTCCAGAACCAGAGATTCGGCGGCCTCGGCCACGGGATCGTCAGGGAAGTCCGACGGTGACCAGTTCAGCCGGCCCGACGTCGTACGCCACCAGCGCTCGCGCCGATCGCGTGATCACCTGCGTATCGCCCGCAAGACCCTTCTCTCGCTCGCCGATGAGCCCGACCCCGCACCCGAGCCGGGGCTACCGTCTCCCGTGATCTCGGACCACCCCCGCCTACCAGCAGATTCTGGGCGAGTCAGCAAGGTCACCGTGATGTCGAGCCCGCCCTCCGGCAGGGCGCGTACGACGTAACGGCCTCGGTGCGCGGTGGTGATCGCGGCAACGATGGAGAGTCCGAGCCCGTGTCCCTGGCTGGCGCCGCCCCCGACCCGGTCGGGCGTGCGCCTCCGGAACGGCTCGAACAGCGCCGTGACCATGGTCGGGCTGAGCACGGTGCCGCTGTTGGCCACCCGCAGCGCCACCTCGGTCTGCCCGGCCCTGGTCTCCACCTCGATCCAGCCGCCCGGCGTGTTGTGCCGTACGGCATTCTCGATCAGGTTGGCGGCCAACCGTTCGAGCAGGGTCGGGTCGCCGAGCACGCGAGCGGGGGCGAGCCGCTGGGTGAGCCGCAGGCGCTGGAGCTCGACGTCGCCGGCCACGGCGGTGAGAACGGTTCGTACGGCGGCGGCGAAATCGACGTCGACATAGTGCTCGACGCCCCGCTCGCTACGGGCGAGTGTGAGCAGGCTGGCGATGAGATGCTCGTGCCGCTGGGTCGCGGCGTGTACCCGTTCGGCCATGGTCCGCAACGACTCCAGCGACGGGGTGGCGAGGGCCACGTCCACGGCGGCGCGCTGCACGGTGAGCGGGGTCCGCAGCTCGTGGGAGGCGTTGGCGACGAAGCGGCGCTGCGCCTCGAACGCGGCGGCGAGCCGACCGAGCATGGCGTCGAAGGTGTCGGCGAGTTCCTTGAGCTCGTCGCGGGGACCGCGCAGGTTGATCCGCTCGTCCAGGTTGTGAGTGGACAGCCGCCGGGCGGTGGCGGTGATGTCGCGCAGCGGGCGTAGCACCCGGCCGGCCACGACCCAGCCGAGCGCCAGCGCGATCAGTGACACGATCGCCAGGGCGAGCGCGGACTGGATGAGGAGCTGACTGAGCGCGTCGGCGCGCTGCTCGGCCAGCGCTTCGGCGATCCGGTCCCGTAGCGATCCGCCGAAGACGTCCGCGCGGGGCGAGAAGGAAGAGGCCGACTGGCGGGGGAAGCGCATACCCATGGCCTGGAGCGCCCGGGCGAACAACCCGTAGGTGATGGCGAGCAGCAGCAGTCCGACTGCGAGGAACAGCCCGCCGTAGAGGGCGGTGAGCCGCAGCCGGATGGTGGCCGGCGGGCGGCGAAGCGCGAGCCGTACCGTCATGGCCGGCCGATCCGGTATCCGGCGCCGGGGACGGTGTCGATGACGGCGGGCTCGCCGAGTTTGCGGCGCAGCCGCATGACCGTGACTCTGACCGTGTTGGTGAACGGGTCGGTGTGGGCGTCCCAGACGCGTTCGAGCAGGTCCTCGCTGGTGACCACTGCGCCGCGGGCGCCGAGCAGCACAGAAAGGACGCCGAATTCCTTGGCTGTGAGGTCCAGGCGCCGCGTGGCACGCGTGGCCACGCGGCGGGCGGTGTCCACGGTGAGGTCTCCGTGGACGAGCACCGGCGGGATCGCCGGGTTGGCGCGCCGCGCCAGTGCGCGGATCCTGGCCACCAACTCGGCGAAGGCGAACGGCTTGGCCAGGTAGTCGTCGGCGCCAAGACTCAGCCCTGCCACCCGGTCGTCGAGCGTGCCGGCCGCGGTGAGCATCAGCACCCGCGGCACGGCCCCGTTCGCGACCAGTTCCTTGCACACCTCGTCGCCGTGCACGTCAGGCAGGTCGCGGTCGAGCACCACGACGTCGTAGCGGTTGACGGCGAGTTGCTCCAGGGCATCGGCCCCGCCCAGTGCGCCGTCGACCGCCATCCCCTCGGCGCGCAGCCCGTCGAGCAGGATCTCCACCAGGTCCGCCTGGTCCTCCACGACCAACACCCGCATCGCTGTCTCCCCTCACACCCGCTCAGCCTTACCAGGCTGCCGAAACCCCGATAACGCCGGCGTAACAGGAGAGGGCTCCCGCTGCTGTTACGCCAGTGTTAGCACCCTCGTCACAGACTGCCGGAAGCCGATTGAAAGGAGCGCATATGAAGCGCTTGGTGGTGATCGCCGCGGCGGTTCTGATCGTGGGAGGGCTCGGCGGGGCGGCCTACGCCGCGTCGTCGGGCGAGGCGACCCAGCCGACCGTGCGAGCCAGCGCCGGTCCGGACTTCTCCCGGGATCTGCCGGCGCCCGGCACGATGCTGTACGGCGAGACGGTGACCCAGTCCGAGGACGGCGGGAAAACGGTGCACAACTGGCAGCGAGGCCAGGTCGCTGGGATCTCCGGCACTGCGATGACGGTCAAGAGCACCGATGGGACCTCGTGGACCTGGGCCCTCACCGGGGACACCAAGATCCGCGGAGACAAGGAAGACACCTCCGTGTCCGACATCAAGACGGGCGACGAGGTCATGGTGGCCGGCACGCGGAACGGCGAGAGCCGTACCGCCTCGTCCGTCACCAGCCCGCCTCGGGACTTCGGCAAGCTGCGGGAGCGCCTTGCGGAGTTGCGGGAGAACGGGGGCCCGCGGGGTCTGCGGGAGCGCCTGGCGGATCTCCCGTCCTGACGCCTTGGGGCCTGACGCCGGGGAGCGTCCCCGGTGTCAGGCCCGATGCCTCGGACTTCACCAGTCGGCGCATTCTGCCCGGGAAACTCTCTGCGAATCCCGGCCTTCCGGCATTTCGAGATGTAGGCGTCGGCGGTGACAGTCAGGTTGGCGCTGATATTGCAGTTCGGCGCTGGGGGCGGTGGACCGAGTGGGACGACGATCAGCGACGCGCCCTGCGTAACGCTCGCCATCGCAGGCGGAGCGGCGAGGGCGAGCCCGGCCCATGAAAACCGGCGCGATGACGGACACGAACATGCGGGTAATACGGGCCATCTCTCCCTGATGAGACGGCCCAGGCGGACTTTGCCACCTGGGCCTGCCAATGTTGGGAGAGACGGTCGTCCATTCGGCTGAATTCATGATGAAGCCGGGCTGAAAACCGTGGTCAGGGACGGCCCACTGGAGGAACGACCTTGGCGGAGTACTTCGACCTCGTCAGGCGCGCCCGCGACACCGTACCGGCTGCTCGTTAGCCGAGGGCCGGCCCTCGGCCGTCATCGCGGGGTGAGCCCGGGCCGGCGGCCGCCGACGCCGTTCAGCAGGGTGTCGACGACGAGGTCGGCGGCCTGGGGTGGCTCGATCCGGGGAAACTGGTGGGCGGCCGTGTCCACGAGATGGTCCAGCATGGCGCGGGCCCAGCCGGGTGGCACGTCGGACCGCAGGAAACCCTCGTCGGCCGCCCGCTGGACGAACCTGTCGAGGCGGCCGCTCTGCTCCTCCCGCCGCGCGTTCGCGTCGGGGTCCGCGCGCATCATCCGGCGCGTGTCCAACGGCCACTCCCGGCTCACCGGGACGATGGCCTCCACGTAGCGGTGCAGCGCCACGGGCACGGGCGCCTCCACGAGTCGCGCCTGGTCGAGAACCCGCTGCGAGGAGTCGAGCTTCGCCTCGAAGACGGCGGCGAGCAGGGCCTCGCGGGTGGCGAAGCGCCGGTAGACGGTACGCCTGTCGACCCCGGCCTCGGTGGCGATCGCGGCGATGCTGGTCGCCGGGTCCTCCGCCAGCAACCGGGCCCCGGTGCGCAGGACGGCGTCCAGGTTGCGCGCGGCATCAGCTCTCATTGCCCTCCTACCTTACGCGTTGTGTGCCATCTCACCGCCCAATCTCCATTCAAGGATGGCACAAACGAAGGTTAGTGCTACGTTAGTGTGACAGTTAATTCACCCCGGAAGGTCCCGTGAGGGAAGAGGAGACAGATATGAGCAGGACCTGGCTCATCACCGGCAGCTCGCGCGGCTTCGGCCGCGAGCTCGCGGTGGCCGCGCTGGAGCGCGGCGATCGGGTGGTCGCCACCGCGCGCCGCCCCGGGCAACTCGACGACCTCGTGCCGAAGTACGGCGACCGGGTACGCACGTTCGCCCTGGACGTCACCGACGCCGAGGCCGCGCGTGCCGCCGTGAGCTTCGCCGTCGACGAGTTCGGCGGCCTCGACGTGGTGGTCAACAACGCCGGCTACGCGAACTCCGCCCCCATCGAGGAGATCCCGGACGAGGACTTCCGCGCACAGGTCGAAGCCAACTTCTTCGGCGTCGTGAACGTCACGAAGGCCGCCCTCCCGGTCCTGCGCGGAGAGCGTTCTGGACACTTCCTCCAGTTCTCCTCGATCGGGGGCCGAGTGGGCGGCTCGCCGGGTTTGGCCGCGTACCAGGCGGCGAAGTTCGCGGTCGAGGGCTTCTCGGAGGTGCTGAACAGCGAGGTGAAGCCGCTGGGCATCAAGGTCACCATCATCGAGCCGGGCGGGTTCCGTACCGACTGGGCGGGCTCGTCCATGAGGACGCCCCCTGTCGGCCCCGACTACGAGCAGACCGTCGGCGCGATGAACCGCCGCCGCGCCGGCTTCGACCGTACGGCGCCGGGAGACCCCGCGCGGGCGGCCCGGATCATTCTGGACCTCGTCGACCTCGACGAGCCGCCGCTGCGCCTCCTGCTCGGCTCGGACGCGGTGGAACTGGCCGAACACTCGTCCCAGGCCCGAGCCGCGGAGGCGGCGCGCTGGGCGGAGGTGAGCCGCTCGGCCGACTTCCCGCCCGGAGAATAGCCCCGCCGCGCAGGTCATGAGATCAGGACCGCATCGAGCGCGCAGCCGGCACCGACCTCCGCCGCTCACCAGCTCAGCACCTTGGACCGGCCGGCCGGTGTCGGCAGGCGATCGCGCAGCACCCGAACGCCCAGCGGGACCAAGGCCACGCAGAGCAGGACAGTGACCAGCACGTCGGGGATGGAGGCACCCTTCAGCACACCCATCCAGGTGCCTCCTGCCAACAGCAACATCACGGCGCGGGCGGTGCCGAAGAGGCCTGAGCGCCAGACGGCGATGGCCAAGAGGAGCGAGCCCGCGTACTGGCCGACCGAGGCCCAGACCGGCACTCGCCACGGTCCGTAGGAGACGTCGGCGTATTCCTTCGTGATCGCGTTCGTCGCCTGGTCCAGCCCGATGACCTCGGTGAGCTGGAAAGCGGTCTGGTCGGCGCCGGCGAAGTACAGGCGCGCGAAGAGCCCGGCGACCAGCAGCGTGGCGCCCCAGAATGCGAGGCCGTCATCCACCTGCTAAGGGACCTCGACGTCATCCGGGAACCGCTGGACGGCCCCACCGGCGGCTACCGAGCACGCACGCGATGGCGAGCACGGTCGTCACCGGTCCGAGCGCGGCCGTCGGCACCGAAGGTACGTACGACGCGCACACGTTCGCCACCGCGTGCACGACGACGATCGCCGCGACGCTGCGCGTACCGGCGTAGATCCACATCCAGATCACCCGGCCGCAGACACCCGTCAGCGCGCCCAGCGCGACGAGCACCGGCGGCTGCCCGCTCACGACGATCGACGGCAGGTGCCACGCCCACCACACCACCCCGAGGACGAGCGAGCCGGCGAGCAGGCCGTATCGCTCCCGCAGCCGGTCGGCGGCGTAACCGGTCCAGCCGAGCTCCTCGCCGGCGGCGGCGAGGAGGAACACCAGCGGCAGCACCAGCATCGCCACCACCGGCAGCTGCGGCTGGCCGGGCAGCCGGACGTCGAACAACCGCATCAGCCCGTACGTGAGCAGCAGCGTGACCGGGCCCAGCAGCAGCACCGGCAGGTACCAGACCGGCCTGATGCGCCGGAAGTCCACCGCGCGGCGGAGCAGCCGGCCGACGCCGGCGAAGCCCTCCCGCCGGTGGGTGAGAATCGCCGCGGCGGCGAACGGGACGAACGCCAGCACCGCATCCAGCACCGGCATGTTCTTGGGCATGCCCAGGCCGTGCACGAACGGGCTCAGCACATAGATCGGCAGCGACAGCGCGGCAACGAGCAGAAAGTACGTCCACGGGAACCTCATCCGCCGAACGTACGTGCGCCTCCGCTTATGGGCTTGAACGAATGGGACCCCTGCGCGAGCTGGGTAGGCGTGCTGCCGGTGAGTGCGCGGGCCTCGCGGACGAGGTGCGCCTGGTCGGCATAGCCGGCTGCGGCGGCGGCGTGCGCGCCGGCACGGGGGCGCACGGCGAGGAGCGTGACCGCGTGCTGGAGCCGGGAGATCCGGGCCACGGTCTTCGGGCGGAGCCCGACCTGATCGGCGAACCGGCGAGCCAGGTGCCGCCGGCTCCAGCCGAGCCGCTCGGCCAGCTCGGCGATCCGCACGTCCCGCGTGGTGCGCAGCCGCCGGTACGCCCAAACGACGCCGGGGTCCGGTGCCGGCCCGCGAACCAGCAGGTCGCCGAGGGCCGCGTCCAGCAGCTCGAACCGCCGCGCCCAGCGTGGCGCCTCGGCGAGCCGGGCGATCAGCCGTTCGGCGTCGGCGCCGAGCAACGCGCCGAGGTCGACGGCGTCGTTGCGCAGCAGCCGCAACGGGACGCCGAACAGCGAGTACGCGGTCAGCGGATCGAGCGTCAGCCGCACACCGTGCTGCACGCCGCTCAGACCGGTCGTCGCCGGCACGTCGCGCGGGCCCGCGAGCAGCGAGACGTACGCTGCCGCGGGCGATACGACCACCGGGTCGGCGAAGCCGACGAGCATGGTCAGGTCGCACGACGCGAGCTCGGATCGTCGTACCGGCACGGCGATGCGTTCCTCATACCCGCCGCAATCGCGGAGGCGCCCGGCGAGCAGGCGGGGCGACCGGACGCAGATCTCCTCGCCCACAGCTCCTCCCATCGTTGTACGGCCACCCGCCAGAGCCGTCACTTACCGCAGCCTGCCAGCCGCGGGTAGGCCTGTCCACGCCCGGACGGTGAGCCGACCGGCTCAGCACACGGAACATGATCGCGGCCGACTCAGGCTCAGGGCTCAAGGACCCAATGCAGGTACAGGGCACGACAACCCTCGCACCGCGATGATTTATCAGAACGCCGTCCGTCCCTTCCGCCAAGCTCCTGCGATTCCTCGGTTGTCGATGTGGTGATTGGTAGGCCGCTATGGCCGGGGGCCGGTGAGGCCGTGTCGCAGCAGTCCGGTCAGGGTGTCGATCGCCTCGTCGTCCCCGAGTGAGCGGCCGACGGGCTCGCCGCGTACCGGCTGAAGGACATGGCCGAGGACGCCCTCGCGGTACTGGACGCCCTCGGGTGGCAGTCCGCGCACCTGGTCGGCACCTCGCTGGGCGGGATGATCGCCCAGACCCTCGCCATCCTGCACCCCACCCGGGTGCGCACCCTCACCTCGATCATGTCGACCCCCGCGGCTCGGATCGGCACCATACCCAAGATCGCCACCCTGAGAGCGATCATGAAACTCTCCAACACGCCGGTCACCAGCCCGGACCAGGCAGCGCAAGAGGCAGTCGCGATGAGGAAGCTCATCGGCTCCCCGCGCTACCCCTTCGGCGAGAAGGAGGTGGGCGACATCGGCCGCCGCTCCTATGAGCGCCATCCCGGCACTCCCGAAGGCGACGCGCGCCAGCGTGCCGCGGTCACCGTCTCCGGCGACCGGCGCAAGGCACTGGCCACACTACGCATCCCCGCCCTCGTCCTGCACGGCGAGGACGACCCGGTCATCCAACTCAAGGCCGGACAGGCAACCGCGGCAGCCATCCCCGGCGCACGCCTGGTCACCTACCCCGGCATGGGCCATGACCTGCCCAGGCAACTCTGGCCGTCCATGCTCGAGCAGATCCGGACCCTCACCTTCACACATTCATAGATGGCTCTCCGGGCATGTACGCGCCGGGCCATCCGGCGAGCCGGCTGTGTGGCGGCATAGCGTGGCCCGCATGGAGATCGTCAGCACGCGCGACGGGTGGACGGCCCGCGATTCCGGATCGGAGGTGGGGCGGGCGAGTGGGTTAGTGATGCCCAACGATGCCTGTTTGGCCTTCTTTCACGGCTGCCGGGCAGACGCCTACGCACCGTTGGCCGCGGCCATGGCGGGGCATTTCGGGCGGCCCCTCCGCGTCGTGGTGGACGAAGGCGACGATCTCTCCCCATTGACGGATGCCGGGTTCGTCCTGGAGCGCCGTGAGAGCCGCTACACCGTGTCCACGGGTCCGGCGAGTGTTCCGGCTCCCTCCGGCTTCACGCTGGTCACCGCGGACCTGGTGCCCGAGCTCGAGCTGCGGGAGCTTGATGACGAACTGCGGCAGGACGTTCCCGGAGCTGAGGGCTGGAATTGGGACGAGCGGGGTTTCCGGAAGGAGACCTACGAGTCGTCCCAGTACGATCCCGCCACCTACCTCGTGGCCGTCAACGGCTCGACGGGGCTGTACACCGGGATCGCCAGGATCTGGATCAGGCCCAGCGGGCCGCGGCTCGGCATGGTCGCGGTGACCCGGGCTCATCGGCGGCGGGGGCTGGCCAGAGCGATGCTGTCTCAGGTCTTCGGTGTCCTCCACGGGCGGGGGCTGACGGAGGTTTCCACCGAGATCGACGACACCAACCTGGCTTCCATCGCTCTCCTGGCCGACTTCGGAGCCCGCCGTACTGGCGCTGATCTCTGGCTGGTACGTCGCTGACGGCCCGGCGGGCGTTTGCTCGCGCTACCGCGCCATTACTGGCCTATGCGTCCGTCGATCCGCTCGCGCAACAGGTCGACGTGACCCATGTGGCGGCCATACTCCCAGATGCTTCCGACCAGCGCCTCGCGCAGCGACATCAGCCCTCCACCGCTGCCATGCAGATTCAAGGGATCGTCGGCGGTGATGTCGAGACTGGGCGCCTCGGCCACGAACCGCGTGGCGAAGTCCACCTCCGCACGCCATGCGTCCCACGCCTCCGCCACCACCTGAGGGTCGGGGACAGCACCATCGAAATCACCGTCACGGTTGGTGTCGGAGCAGAACAGCTTGGGCACGTCCTGTCCCGCCATCAGCACCCGGAACGTCGCACGCTCCACCTCGGCCAGGTGCCGCACCAGCCCCAGAAGCGACATCGTCGACGGCTCGACGGAACGCCGCGCCATGGCCTCCGCATCAAGACCCGAGCACTTCATCTCCAAGGTGAGGCGGGCACAGCGCAGGGATTCGACCAGCGTGGCGCGCTCGTCGCCCAACGTGGGCCCGTTCTCCCGTGGGTCGTCGTCAGAGGGCTTGCCATCCGCGGTGAACATGTCGGCTCGTCGTGTCGTCTCCATGGCCGCAATCATCGGCGATGCACATGGCGGCCGACAAGCGATTAACGACACCCGCACTGTGGGCAATCGGGTTCGGCACACCCTGCTCGCGAGCACCCGGGTGACCACCACCTTGCACGGAAAGGCTGTAGCGGCTCCGACCTTGAGCGATCACGCACAGCCGCACACCTGTGACCTGAGCTGACGCCGACCAAGGTTCGATGGCACGTGCTCAACCTTCGGTGACAGAGGACAGCATGCGTTGACGGCAGGTCGCCGTGACGAAGAGCTACGGCCGCAGGTACGTCGAGTTCGCCACTTCGTCGAGTCCCGTCAAACTGTCGCTCTACAAGCGTCGTGCCCTCGCCAAGGTCGCCGGCGTCGCTCCCGACGGCACCGGATCGCACCGGCTCATCATTGGCAGCGATGCCGGGCCCTTCACCGACCCGGACGGCTTCGTCTGGGAGGTGGGCCGTCGCCGGCTCGTAGGCGGACTGGTGACCGCCCTCCCGGCCACGCTCGCCGTACCCCGAGCGACACCTCGCTGCATTGTCGTCGGCCATAGAACACCGCTACGGCCTCCTCCTCCACCTCGCGATGCACCGCTCTGGACGCCGCTCGCCACGAGACCGAGATCACGGACACCGTCCGCCCGGTGGTCCGCCAACCATTGCCTTCGGCCATGCGTTGCGCCGCTCAGCTCTCACCGTCACAACTCACCGACGGCGGCCCCCGACGCGAACAAGCGACTGGGAGGCTCAGGAGGATGAGAGGTAGGATAGAGGGCATGAGCGAGCCTACTGGCAAGTATTCGATCACTATGCCGCGCGACATCGCGGAGGCCGCCCGGTCCCGGAGCGGCCCTTCTGGCCTGTCCGCCTACGTCGCCGCCGCCGTGGCCCGCCAGATCGAGCGCGACAACCTCAGCGAACTCATTCAAGTCGCCGAGGCCGAGCACGGCCCCATCACCGACGACGAGGTACAGGCACTGCGCGACCTGCTCCACCAGGCCCGGCAGCGACAAGCCCACGATGGAGCAGATTCCGCGTGACCCGTTCTCCCGCCACCCCCGGCGGCACCCTCGTCCTCGATAGCGAGGGACTGGCCAAGGCCGTCCTGCGCGACCGTACGGTCACCGCATGGCTCGCCCTCGCCCGCGCGGACGACCTCCGCGTCATCACCTCAGCCGTCACCCTCGTCGAAGTGGTCCACCCCCGCATCAACCGACCGGCCCTGGAGTGGACGCTGTCCCGCCTTGTCATCGAACCGGTCACAGAACCGATCGCCCGCCACGCCGCCACTCTCCTGGCCGACGCCGGCCTGCACGGGCACAAGTACGCCATCGATGCCATGCTCAGCGCCACCGCCCTCGCTGCCCCTGGCCCCGTCACGGTTCTCACCTCCGACCCTGAGGACCTCGCCGCCCTGTGCGGTGGACCCGCCATCGTCATCAAGATCTGAGCTCTGCCAAATCACGTAGTCGCCGGATCTCGCGTAGATTTCCTGGCCACTGAGCGGTGGATGTGCTCACGCTGTGTGTTCCCCGCAGTGCGGGCTCATAGCTTGTATAGCTTGTGGAATGGTGTGGTGATTCGTTCCTGCCGCGATCCGAAATCGACGAACACGGCGACCTCGTCTTCTACACCAATGACGACGCCAAGGCCATATCGATCATGGGTCACCTGGTCGTTCAGGCTGAACCGCTCGACAGGCAGAGCAGGAGGCGGAGGTTTGAAGGGACTTGTGGGCAGGTGACGACGGGGTGCGCCGCTGGCTGGTTTCATCCCCTCAAGTATGTGCTGCCCGAGGGAACGCCCACTACGGAGGATCGGCTAACTCCACCAAAACGATCAAGGTCCGGGCGAGGATGTGCCTCCTGACCTGGGCCTCCATAGTTAGAGCGGTGACGGGAATCGAACCCGCGCCGTCAGCTTGGGAACTGCATCGATCACGGCCCGCCAAGGCGCTGAGCTGCGCAGAAGGCCGGACCCGAGTAAACCGTGGTTGACCGTTCCTCACCCTGGTTAATGGCCCGCTAATGGCCTAACGATCAGCTCGATCCCCTCGGGACAGCCGTGCATCGTCAATACCCCCTGCGGAAAATCTCTCTTGCCGGGCTTGATGCAGCGAGGCAACACTGCAACGTGCACTCCGATGAGCAAGCCAAGCAGGTGATCGACGAGTTGACGGGCCGTATCTACACGGCATTGCGCGACGGCGGCGTCGACGCCGAACCCGTCCTCGAACCGGCGTCCTTGCTGGAGGAATGGGGCGTGAGCACTCCGGCTACGCGGGAACTCCTCCAACGCCCCCCTGCCCATCTGACCACGGCCGACCTGATCCGCCTGGGCGAGAGGCTTCTCGGCGACACCAACTTCGAGCCGACCTTCGCCAGCGAACCCCGTCTGTGGACGACGCTGGAGCACGCACTAGACGTCGTGAAGCGCGACGTTCGCGCCCGAGGAATCACCGGTACGCTCCGCTTGGTTACCCACGACTGGGACAGCAGAGGTCTCGCCTGGGTGGAGTTCCAGGGCGGTTACCACGGCAACGGCATCCCGCCCATCATGGGAAGCACCCCTCAAACGGCGCTCGCGCAGGTCGCCGATGCCGTCCAAGAGACGATCATGGAGCTGATCTGGAGAGTCTGGCCTGTCTGCGCTACGCACGATCTTGGCCTGCACGCCGGATGGGACCAGGGGATCGCCGTTTGGCGGTGCACCAGCAATGGAGCGCATATCGTCGCGCCGGTCGGTGAACTGCCCTGACGCCGGCGGCGGCGCTGGCCTGCGGCTGCGGCCGGTCATGAGTGACCGTGGTTGGCCTCTCGTTACTCCCCTTAATGGCACGCTTATGGCACGACGATCAGTCTCGTAACTCTCTCTACAGGCATTTGAGCCAGGCAACCAACGTGTAGCCGCCGCCGTCAGGCATGCTCACCGTCCTGTACCCGGCCTTCACTCGGGCCTGCGTCGCCGCGTCATTCTTCTCATCCGAGAGGCACTCGGGTCGGTCCCCCATATGAGAGGCACCGCTGGGATCCTCCCATGGGATGCCAGCAGGGATGAACGCCGACATGTTCTCGTCATCCCTCACGAAGGTGCCCGAGCCGTCGGTCATCAGCACCGCGCGCCCTTCGGCGACATGAAGCGGCATATCACCGGAGGACAGCAAGGTCGCCACGACACCACCTACGAGCGCTGATACGAGAACGATCAGGACAAGGGCTGCCTTACTTAAAGTGACAACACCCGTGAGGACGCGTAATGATCCGCCGAGAAGAGACATGCAACGAACGGTACGACGCGGTGATTCCGGGATGTCTGTGCATCCGCACGAGCCTGACCGTCTGATCATTCCGTCTCCCGTCGTCCCGCCCGAAGGGGAAGCGGCTTGTCCCGGGTCGATGGTGGGCGGGGTGATCAGGCTTCCACCTCAGCCGTCCACGGATCTCACGCCTGCGGGGCGGTCATCCCGGAGTCGGAGCGCCCCCCGCCGGAGGCGTTGCTTTGCGGAGGTAGTCAACGACAGCGCAGACACCAGCGGCGATTACCAAGCCCGCTCCGGCTTTGACATGCATGTCTATGGCATTGGAATCGCCCTGGTATTCGACGAGGAACCATGTTGAGCGCAGTAGCATCCACAACCCGATGATCAGGAACCCCGTGCTAGCGGCTCTCAGCACGGTGGGCCATGAGCCTGTACGTGATCGGTGCAGGAACGTGAGCACCAGCGGAACGGTGATCCCCACCGAGAACAATGGCCACGTATCTGAGACGATGTCGCCTCCCCGCCAATCGAGCAGGACCCCCAAAGAGCAGCCTGCCTCGGCGGTCCAGGATTCTTGGAAATGATCTCCAGTAAGAAGGCGGGGCGCCGAGTCCAAGGAGCAGGAGCCCTCGCCATGTTGGTGAGATATACTCTGATGTACATCACCAACATTCGCTAGGAGGTGCGGTATGGCTGTGACCCAGATCGACATCGACGAGGACGCCCTGGAACGCGCCATGGCTCTGTCCAAGGTCAAGACCAAGAAGGAGACGGTCAATCTCGCTCTGCGCTTCTACGCCGAACAGCAGGAGCGTGCGGCGCGCATAAGCCGCCACTTCGAGCGTGCTCGTGAGTGGGGCGCCGTCGAGGACGCCGAGCGCCTGCACCAGGCGGAGAAGCACAGCCGGTGATCTACCTGCTCGACACCTCCGGCCTGGTTCGACTACTCCGCACCCCGAAGCTGCAAGCGTCCTGGTATGACGCGATCGATGCCGGGGTCGTCGCATCGTGCTACGTGCAGCGCGCCGAGTTTCTCTACAGCGCCCACAATGGGCGCGAGTACGACGAGATCGCGGAGATGTTCATCGACCTCTACCCCGACGTGTCGGTGCCGAAGAACGCCGGGCGCTGGATCAGCGCGGTACAACACCGTATGGCTCGAGCCGGGGAGCATCGCAGCGCCTCTGCGGTGGACCTCGTCATCGCCGCCACCGCGGCCCAGCACGGCCTGACCGTCCTCCACGACGACGCCGACTACCGCACTGTTGCCCGGCACGCATCCGACTTCCGCGAGCACAACGTCCACGACATCGCCTGATGGCGCGGATGGGGCATGACCATGTACGGACGGCAATGATCTACCAGCACATGGCCAGAGGCCGGCGAGCAGGGGCTCCCCGAAAAACCATCCCGAAGACATCAACCGCGCCCTGAATGGAGAAGACCCACGGAGAGGGTGGTACGCGGGGGCTCGGGGGGTCGTCCCCCCGACAAGCACAGAAGCCCTGCGAAGCCGACCCGGAGGGCAGCGAGCAGGGCTCCCCGAGAGCGGGTGACGGGAATCGAACCCGCGCTGTCAGCTTGGGAACAGCAGGGATCTTGCCTCGTAGGGGCGTCGACCTGGGACTAAGGCCAGCCGTGAGTGACCGTGGTTGACCCCTCGTTACCGCCCTTAATGGCACGCTAGTGGCACGACGATCAGCCCTGGGGTTTCCTGCGCAACGCTCGCACGCTGGCCGCCTGCCGGTTGATGGTGGGCGGGATAATCAGGATTCCGCCTCAGCCACCTACGACCCTGGCACACGGTACAGCGATCACCCCGGAGCCGGAGCGCCCCTCGCCCAATAGTGAGGATCAATAGGCGGGCGCGGCCCGCCACCGCCTCGCTGACCTGGCCTCTATGCGAGCGCGGCAAGTGGCGGGTGCGATGGCCCGCCGCGAGACACTCCTCCGTTCATGCAGCATAGTTTGCAGCATCCTTAGTTGCACTCTCTGCTGTACACTTGGCTGCATGAGTGTTCGCAAGAGTGTCCCAATGGGAACTGAGGATGTCACCACTCTGGAGCGCATGCACGCTCCTGTCAGCCCCGAGCGCCAGGCCCTGGCGCAGCTCACCGGCCAGGAGTTGAGCGCCAGCGCCTCAGACGCAGAGATCCTCGCCGCGTTGGTCCGCGCAGGACGGGATGCCGTCACTCAGCAGGTGGCAACCACGGGGTATGCGGCGTGGGCAGCCGAGATGGACGACGAGGACCGCGCTTACCGCACCGCCCGCCGTGGCTGGGATCGCGGCAACGTGATGGATGGTGGAACGCGAGCGTGAACGCTGCCCCCAACATCGTCCCCGTCCGCGGCCGGATCTATCGAGCCGATCTCGGTTTCGGGCTCAAGCCATGGCTCGTGGTCTCCAACAATGCCCGCAACAACGCCATCGATGATTGTCTGGTAGCGCGGATCACCACCACTCGCCGCGATCTGCCATCCTGGGCCGCCCTGCGCGCTGGTGACCCGCTCACTGGCTACGTCAACTGCGACGACCTCGGCCCCCTGTACCGAGACCAGATCATCGCCGATCTAGGGGCGCTGTCGATGCCCACAATGATGGACGTCGGCCGGGCGCTACAGCACGCCTTGGCTCTGTAACCCCTCTCGGCCAAGGCCAGGTGGACTCCTCCGAGCGTTCTGGGCCGAGAACGATCAAGGCACTGTGTTCCGGTTCATGTCCCGGACCTGGACCTTTAGCATGGGAGCGGGTGACGGGAATCGAACCCGCGCTGTCAGCTTGGGAACTGCATCGATCACGGCCCACTGGGGCGCTGAGCTGGGCAGCGAGCCGGTCCTGAGTGACCGTGGTTGACCCCTCTTCACCCCTCTTAATGGCCCGCTAATGGCCCGACGATCAGCCCGCGATCCAGTGTCTTGCGCGACGCCCGCACCTGTCCGCCTGACGCTCCCGTCCCCACTGTGGGATCGCCAATAGCCACGACTGTGGTCTGCAGCTCACGGGCATCGCCCACCTGAATGTCAGATCCGTTGGCGACAGCGCCAGCGCAGGTAGGCCGAGATCGGCAGCGCAGCCGCTTGCGTTTGCTGCGCTTGTTGCGGATACTTCGATTACAGCGGGGAAGGATAGACACATGACAGGAACGCAACTCGCAAGCTCGATCAAACCGGGCAGCCTTGACCAGGAGCAGTCAGAGCGGGCGCTCCGACGCATCAAGGACTATCTGATGCGACACCCAGAGGAAAAGACCATCGAGGTTGCGGCAGAGGTGGTTGGCGACGACGCCTTGATCCTCCCGCGCGAAGCCGTGTCGATGCTGGCCTTCATCCTTGCCCAGGTCGCCGAGGGGCGAGGCGTGCAGGTGATGCCGTCACACGCGGAGCTGACAACACAGCAGGCAGCAGCCATGCTAAATGTCTCGCGCCCGTATCTCATCAGCCTATTGGAGGCAGGCGCCATCCCGTACCGGCTGGTCGGCAGGCATCGACGAATCCGGCATGACGACCTCATGGAGTACAAGCGTCAGGACTCGGCTAGGCGCAGAGGGGCGGCCGACGAACTGAGCGAACTAGGCCAGGAATTGGGGCTGTAGTCATGCCTTTTGTCGTGATCTACGATGCCAACGCCCTATTCGGCAACACGCAAAGGGACCTGCTGATCCGGCTAGCGCAATCTGGCCTGGTCCAGGCCAAGTGGACGCATGCGATCCTGGATGAGGTACAGCGGAATCTCGCCGCGAACCTGCCAGATATCGCTCCAGCCAAGCTGGAGCGGCTGCGCGAACTGGTGATTGACGCCGTCCCCGACTGCATTGTCGAAGGGTACGAGCCGATCATCGAGGGTCTTAAATTGCCGGACCCTGACGACAGGCACGTGCTGGCTGCGGCCATCAAGGCGAACGCCCAGGTGATCGTGACGTCGAACCTGCGGGACTTCCCAGTCGAGACGCTGGCCACATGGGGCGTAGATGCCAAAAGCCCGGACGATTTCGTCCTTGATCAGATTGACTTCGATGACCGCGTCGTCTGGGCTTGCGTGCAACAGATCGCGGACTCACGCACTAAGCCGCCACAGACTATCAATGACGTTCTCGACGCTCTGGAGCGCGCCGGCCTCGTTGAAGCGGTTGCGGCCCTGCGCAGCTGAGCTAGATCGTCAAGCAAGGACTCGAGCCCGGTGACGACGCGGGGCTTACGACGACGACGGAGCACTCGAACCAGTCGGATGATCACAGCAAGATAGACTGTCTGGGACGAATCTGGCGCGACAGCAAAACCAAGCCCAGACAAGATCAAAGCCCAGGTACCGAATCACCGTTCTACCTGGGCCTTCAGACTGAGAGCGGGTGACGGGAATCGAACCCGCGCTGTCAGCTTGGGAACCGGCTACTGATCATGCTGGGCTGAGCTGGGAAAGCAGGGGTGCAGGTCAGGGCGGGCCGGTTGACCGTGAGTCCCCGTGAGTGACCGCGGTTCCCTGTCTGTTCTGGCACGCATCTGGCACGCGATCATGATGGCTCGATCTGCGCGAGGTGCGGCGGCTCGCATCAGCGGGCAGCATGGCGGGGTGTCGGAATTGGTGTGGGATGAGGTCAGGAGTTTCTTCGATCCTGACCTGATGGGGACACTGCCGGATGTTTGGGTTACGGACACCTCGGCTGAGGACTGGCAGATGGTCCTCGATTTGATCGAAGCCCATGGCTGGAGAAGCGAGTATCACGAAGGCGACGTCGTCATGCCGTTGCCTCGCGCCGAGCAGGTGCTATCCCGACCGGTGGATGCCGAGTGCCCGAATCTTCGCGTTTGGCCGGCGCCTGATGTACTGGCGATCTTCCGGTTCCTGTCGGATGACGCGATCGACTTCGATGTCGATCTGCGAGAGCTTCAGGGACAGGAGCGGCCGGACATCCTGTGTGAGTTCATCACGATGATCGGGCGGCGGCTGGGCAAGCCGGTGATGATGTCGCCAGAGGGGGACTGGGATCGAGACAACCCAGTACTCGGGTTCGATGTCGAGGCTGATCGAGTGGTGCCGCTGGCGCAACCTTGGGTCGACTGACCCCGCCACGAACGGAGGTCGGGAAAAATGGAGCGGGTGACGGGAATCGAACCCGCGCTGTCAGCTTGGGAAGCTGATGTTCTACCATTGAACTACACCCGCGTACGACCCGAAGTCGCGCCCCTACTGTACCGGAAACTTGGCGCACTTCAGCAATCCCGGCGCCGCAGAGTTTCCGGGCGGGCGGTAGGTTGCTCTGCGTGTTGCTATCTGATCGTGACATCCTCGCTGAGATCGAAACCGGGCGGCTCGCGCTCGATCCGTTCGATCGGGAGATGATCCAGCCGTCCAGCATCGACGTGCGGCTCGACCGGTTTTTCAGGGTGTTCGAGAACCACAGGTATCCGCATATCGATCCGTCGGCGGAGCAGCCGGATCTCACGCGGTTGGTGGAGCCGGGCGGGGATGAGCCGTTCATCCTGCATCCCGGGGAGTTCGTGCTGGCTTCCACCTACGAGATGATCACGTTGCCCGACGATCTGGCGTCGAGGCTGGAGGGGAAGAGTTCGCTGGGGCGGCTGGGGTTGCTGACGCACTCCACCGCCGGGTTCATCGATCCGGGGTTCAGCGGGCATGTGACCCTGGAGTTGTCGAACGTGGCCACGTTGCCGATCAAGCTCTGGCCGGGGATGAAGATCGGGCAGCTCTGCGTGTTCCGGTTGAGCTCACCCGCCGAACACCCGTACGGGTCGGCGCGGTACGGTTCGCGGTATCAGGGGCAGCGCGGGCCCACCCCGTCCCGCTCGTTCAAGAACTTTCATCGGACCAAGATCTGATCGGGGCCCCTCTGGCATCCGTGCGTGCCGCCCTGTCATGATCCTGCTGGGGTTCACCGGACGTTCACACGTTATTCCCAGTTTCGTGCGGTCGGATGTGCACTGAGGCGCCAGAGGAAGGGCCCTTTGCACTGAAAGGCCACCCTTGACGAAGTCCTCTGGCGCCGGTGTCGTACACCATACGCAGGGTAGCGAGAAGGAGAAGGGGACATGAAGTTCGCATTTCGCCTGGTAACCCGTACCCTTTGCACGGACCATCCCCGCACATCTGGAGAACGACGTGCGTCTGCGTCTCACGCCACGTGAGGACAGCTACTACGACCTGTTCGCCGACTCGGCGAACAACCTGGTCACGGCATCCCGCTTTCTGGTCGAGATCATCAGTGACGGCTCGGACAGGGAAGCCCTGGCCGAGAAGATGCGCGCTTGCGAACACGCCGGTGACGAACGCACCCATGCGATCATGAACCGGCTCAACGAGAGCTTCATCACTCCGTTCGACCGTGAGGACATCTACCGCCTCGCCTCCAACCTCGACGACGTGATGGACGCCATGGAGGCGGCCTCCGACCTCATCGTCCTGTACCAGATCGACCACCTGCCCAAGGACGTCGTCCGCCAGGTCGAGGTGCTCGAGCGGGCCGCGGAACTGACCGCCGAGGCCATGCCGCGGCTGCGGTCGATGAAGAACCTCAACGAGTACTGGATCGAGGTCAACCGCCTCGAGAACCAGGGTGACCAGGTCTACAGGAGGCTGCTGGCCAAGCTGTTCAGCGGCGAGTACGACGCCCTCACGGTCATGAAGATGAAGGAGGTCGTCGACGCGCTCGAAGAGGCGGCCGACGCCTTCGAGCACGTGGCCAACACCGTCGAGTCGATCGCGGTCAAGGAAAGCTAGGCCCAGTGGACCTCACGCTCGCCCTCGTCATCGGCGTGGTCGTCATCGCATTGACCTTCGACTACACCAACGGGTTCCACGACGCGGCGAACGCCATCGCGACCTCCGTCTCGACCCGGGCCCTCACCCCCAGGGCCGCGTTGTTCATGGCGGCGGCCATGAACTTCATCGGCGCCCACCTGGGCACCCAGGTCGCGCAGACCGTCGGCTCGGGCATCATCGACGCGCCGGACGGCTCACACGGCCTGGTCATCGTGGCGTCCGCGCTCATCGGCGCGATCGTCTGGAACCTGATCACGTGGTACTTCGGGCTGCCGTCCTCCTCCAGCCACGCGCTCATCGGCGGTCTGATCGGCTCCGCGCTGGCCTCGGCCAGCGTGGTGCACTGGGACGGCGTCCTGGAGAAGGTCGTGGTGCCGATGATCCTTTCGCCGCTGATCGGGTTCTCGCTCGCCGCCGCGATCATGATCGCAATTTACTGGATCTTCCGCAACAGCCAGCCGGGCAAGACCAACCGCGGCTTCCGCTACACGCAGACCGTCTCGGCCGCCGCCATGGCGCTCGGGCACGGGCTGCAGGACGCGCAGAAGACGATGGGTGTGATCTTCCTGGCCCTCACCGTCGGCGGTTTCGCCCAGGAGGGCGACTCCATCCCCCAGTGGGTCATCCTGTCCGCCGCCGGGGCGATCTCCCTGGGGACGTACGCGGGCGGCTGGCGGATCATGCGTACGCTGGGCCGGCGCATCATCGCGCTGGACCCGCCACAGGGCTTCGCCGCGGAGGCGGCGGCGGCGACCGTGCTCTACGGGGCCGCCATCGGCTTCGGAGCACCCATCTCCACCACGCACACGATCACTTCGGCGATCATGGGTGTGGGGGCCACCAAGCGGCTCAGCGCCGTGCGGTGGGGTGTGGCAGGGAACATCGTGACCGCGTGGATCCTGACCATTCCGGCCGCCGCGCTCGTCGCCGCGGTGTCGTACTACATCCTGCACGCCATCGTGGAGTAGGAGGATCACTCCGCGGAGGCGGGGGCGTACATCACGTCCACGTCCCATCGGGAGAAGCCGAGGGACTCGTACAGTCTGATGGCCGCCGTGTTGGCCTCGTCCACGTACAGCATCGCCTGGCCGAGGCCGCGCGAGCGGAGGTGGACGAGACCGGCCAGGGTGAGTGCCCGGCCCAGGCCGGTGCCCTGCTGGGAGGGGTCGACGCCGACGACGTACACCTCGCCGAGGGGCTCGTGGCCGTGGTCGGAGGAGCCGTGGATCTTGGTCCAGTGGAAGCCGACGAGCCGGTCGTCACGGAAGGCCAGGAAGAACCCGTCCGGGTCGAACCAGGGCTCCTGCTCGCGCAGCAGCAGGTCGTCCATCGTCCAGGCGCCCTGCTCGGGGTGGTGGGCGAAGGCCGCGGCGTTGACCTTGAGCCACGCCTCCTCGTCCCGCCCCGGTTCGAACGTACGCAGGCGCACCCCCTCGGGAAGCGTGACCGCGTCCAGCGGCGTGAGCAGGGAGCGGCGCATCCGCCAGAGCGAGCGCACCCGATCGAAGCCGGACGACGCAGCCAGCGCCCCCGCGCCCGGGTGGTCGCCGTGCGCCCACAACCGCAGCGTGCCGCCGGTCAGCTCGAGTACGGCGGCCAGCAACCGCCTGCCGTCGCCCCTGCGGCGGTGGGACGGGTGGATGACCAGCTCGACGCTGGGGCCCTCGACCTCGTCCGTGGGGTCGACGTGGGCGTAGCCCGCCAGGGCCTCCCGGTCGTAGAGCAGCAGCGAGCGGGCCTGGGGGTCGCCGCCGTAACGCAGGTGGAGCATCACGTGTTCGTTGAGCGGCCGGATGCCGTCCGCCTCCGTCGCCGCCTCGACCAGGCCGAGCACGTCGGCGATCTCTTCGTCATCGAGCCGTTCTTGGACCTTCACGAGCACACTCACAGAACGAACTCTAGGCGTACTACTGGCAAATAACGCCATGTGACAGCCTGGCAAATCGTTACCTTTGCGACATGGGACGCATAGGTTGCCCCCGTAACGTCTTGGGCCATGACGTCTCGTTCCTTCCTCCGGCTGGCGCTGGCCGGAGCCGTCGCCTCGGGTGCGGTCATGCTCACGACGCTCCCGGCGGATGCGAGCAAGGCCCCACGGACGGTTCCCGTGCGGCTGCTCGCGCTCAATGACTTCCACGGCAACCTCGAACCTCCGACCGGGTCGTCCGGCCGGATGGTGGACGAGCAGGGCAACACCGTCGACGCCGGCGGTGCCGCGTACATCGCCACGCACATGAAGGCCCTGGCCGACAAGAACACCATCGCCGTGGCCCAGGGCGACCTCATCGGGGCGACGCCGCTGATCTCGGCGGCCTACCACGACGAGCCGTCGGTCGAGTTCCTCGGCAAGCTGGGGCTCAAGGTGGCCGCGGTCGGCAACCACGAGTTCGACGAGGGCTACACCGAGCTGCGGCGGATCATGAAGGGCGGCTGCCACCCGGTCGACGGCTGCTCGCCGGCCGGTAAGTGGAAGGGCGCGCAGTACGACTACGTCGGCGCGAACGTCCTGTTCAAGAACCCGAACGAGAAGACCGACGCGCTGGCCGCGCTCGGGCGGCAGCCGCAGATCAAGAAGCTGCTGTCCGACTGGGGCGTGCCCGCGCTGCCACCCGTCTCCATCAAGTGGATGAACGGGGTGCCGATCGGGTTCATCGGCGCGGTCACGCAGACCACGCCGAGCATCGTCACCAGCGAGGGCATCAAGGACCTCGAGTTCGTGGACGAGGTCAAGGCCGCGAACGTCGCCTCCAAGCTGCTCAAGCTCGTGGGCGTGAAGGCCCAGGTCGTGCTGGTGCACGAGGGCGACCAGGTGAACGCCGGTCAGTCGCCCGACGCCTGCGCCGCCGTCCCTGGTGCGGGCAGCCGCATCGCCACGCAGGTGGACGCGGAGGTCGACCTGATCCTCAGCGGGCACTCGCACCAGGCGTACGTGTGCAAGGTCAAGGACCCGGCGGGCCACGACCGCGTGTTCTCGCAGGGCGGCTCGTTCGGGCGGGTGATCACGCAGGTCGACATGAACGTGAACACCCGGACGCGCGACATCGACCGCGCCTCGGTCGTAGCGGACAACCACGTCGTGACCCGGACAGTCACCGCGGATCCCGAAATTTCGGCGTTCGTGCAGACGTGGAAGGACCGCGTCGCTCCCGTCGCCAACAGGGCGGTCGGCACGATCAGCGCCGACCTCACCAACACGGCCGCCCCCTCGGGTGAGTCCCCGCTCGGCAACCTCATCGCCGACGCCCAACTGGCCGCCACCAAGACCGGCGGCAACGCGCAGATCGCGCTGATGAACCCGGGCGGCGTGCGGGCCACGCTGACGTACGCGGGTTCGCCGGCGAACGAGGGCGACGGGGTGGTCACGTACGGCGAGGCGTTCGCGGTGCAGCCGTTCAACAACCTCATGCAGGTGGTCACGCTGACCGGCGCCCAGCTCAAGACGGTGCTGGAGCAGCAGTTCACGGGCGGGCCGAACAACCAGGCGTTCACCAAGATCCTGCAGCCCTCGGCGAACTTCACCTACACCTACAGCGCGAGCGCCGCCTGGGGCGCCAAGGTCTCGGACATGAAGATCGACGGGGTCGCGGTGACGGACACGCAGTCCATCCGGGTCGCGGCGAACAACTTCCTGGTGGGCGGCGGGGACGCGTTCCTCGCCTTCCAGGAGGGCACCGACCTGTGGAGCGGGCCGCTGGACATCGACGCCTTCGTCGACTACCTCGGCCAGAACACTTCCATCGCCCCGCCCGCCACCAATCGCATCACCGTCGTCGGCTGAACCCTTTTCTCAAGGGCTAAAACCCTTTCCATCTTGTACGGCGGAGCCGACGGCACACCACCCGCCGTACAAGGCTAAGGGCCTCCAGGGAGACGCCCTCTGACCCGCACATGGCCGGCCCCCGTCACGGCGAAACGTGCACCAGCCACCGGCCCGACGCGGTAACCGGTTAACGCACAGCTACGCGTTAACCGGTTACCGCGGGGTTGCTATTGCTTCCAGGTGAGCCACTTGCGTTCTATCTCCGTCTGGAGGTCCACGCCGTGATGGTGGGCCATGAGCACCACGTGGCACAGTACGTCGGCCAGTTCAGCCCGGAAGTTGACGTCCAGTTCCTCCGCCGTGTGGCCCTTCGTCCTGGCGCGGCCCGTACGCATCAGGAACGCCTGGGTCAGCTCGCCGATCTCCTCCTGCAGCTTGAGCAGGAACCAGGTGTCGTCGCGGTCGACCCCGATCACTTCGGCGTAGCGGCTGGAGATGGTTTCGATCTCGTCGGCGAGCTGGCGCAGATCCATGCGGCGAAGTCTACGGTCGCCGGCTCAGCTCGCCCCGTACAACGGCAGGTCCACCACGAAGCGCGCGCCCGGTCTGTGGTCGGCGATGGTGAGTGTGCCGCCGTGGGCCATGGCGATCTCCCGTGACAGCGGCAGGCCGAGTCCGGTGCCGCCCTTCTCCTTGTCCCTGGCCGCCTTCAGCCGGGTGAACCGCTCGAACACCCGCTCCCTGTCCTCTGGCGCGATCCCCTCCCCGTCGTCGGTCACCGTGATGACCACGCGGTCCACCTTCACCGCCACGTCGAGGTCGATCTTGCTGCGGGCGTGCCTGGTGGCGTTGTCGAGGAGGTTGGTCAGGAGGCGGTCGAGCTGCGTGAGCGTGCCGAAGACCGGGGCCGGAGGGCACTCGTTGAGGCAGATGGGCACCCTGCAGTCCTGCCGGCGGCGTACCTGATCCTCGGCCAACCGGCACATCTCCACCACGCTGCGCGGGACGGCCGCGCCCGCGTCCAGCCTGGCCAGCATCAGGAGCTCATTGGTGATGTTCGTCAGCCGGTCGGCCGCGGCCAGGGCGTGCGCGCCCGTCTCCCGCCAGTCCGTCTCATCCGGGCAGGCGTTGGCCACCTCGAGCTGGGTGCGCAGGGCCGTGATGGGGCTGCGCAACTCGTGCGAGGCGTCGGCGACGAAGCGGCGCTGGGTCTCTGCGGAGCGCTGGAGGCGGTCGAGGGTGTGGTTCGTGGTGGCGGCCAGGTCGCTGATCTCGTCTCCTGTGCCGGGTTCTGGTACGCGCCTGCTGAGGTCCTGGAGGGTGATCTCGGCCAGCTCCGAGCGGATGCGCTCGACGGGGCGCAACGCGAGCCCGGCCACGATCCACGTGGTGCCGCCGACGATCAGCAGCATCACCGGGGTGCCGAGGAACACCACGGCGCGGAGCCATATGAGCGTCCGGTTGACGTCCCTGAGGGAGCCGGCCCCGTACACGATGACGGGGGCGTCGGGCGTGTGCGTCCGCATCGCCATGACCAGGTACTCGCCTTTGTCCCTCGAATGCGGCAGGGTGTGTTCGTCCGAGTAGATGATCTCCGGCTTGGCGGGCCGGAACGACGACAGCCGTGGGAAACCGCGCAGGGCGCGGGTGGAGCCGAGCACCTGGCCGTCCTCGGAGACCACCTGGATGAGCTGGACCCGCCATGGCACGTCCAGCACCGGAGGGAGCCGCCCCATCCTGGCGTCTCTCGCCACCTCGCGCACCGCCAACTCCACCCTGGCGTTCACCTCGCCGTACAGGTTGGCGGGCATGACGATGAGCCCGATCGTGGACGTGACAGTGAAGACCACTGCCGCGATCAAAGTCGCGATCATGGTCAGGCGCGCCCGGATCGAGCGAGGAAAGAGCCGTGTCACTATCCGATCCCCCGTATTGCTGTCAGTGACAATTACCCAGGGATGGCACTCACAACTACAGGCCGGGTGATCTGGTCATATGGGTGATCGAGATTCGGCAAGCGGGCCGCCAAGGCGGGCGTTTCATCACCCTCCGTGCATCTTCCCGGCTCCAGGATCGGGCTGTGGAGCTATCGGATCTCCCGCCACGGCGGGGCGTTGAGGTGGTGGCGGACGTCTTCCCCGCCGAGGTACGGGGACTCACCGTCCGGGTGCCACCCACGGGGCTTCCCGGGCGGTGGCGTGCCCTGCTTCGCGAACGGTTCCACCGCCGCGAACCCGAGGCGAAGGGGTGCCGTCCACCGGCTCGCTACCACGACGACGACCAGGACGATCCCGGCGAGTGCCGCCCCTGACCACCCGCCTTCACTAGCCCGGCGAGCGCCGCCGCTGACCACCCGCTTTCGCTGCGAGCGAGCGCCGGCCCTGGCAGGCCCGCGCGGCAACCCGCTTTCGCTGCGGGCGATTCCGCTGAGGGCGTGCACCTCTGTCGTCGCGGGAGCGCGGGGGCCAGAGTGGACGCCATGAGACTTCTGGTGCTGGGCGGCACGGAGTTCGTCGGGCGGGCGTTCGTCGAGGAGGCCCTGGGCCTGGGGTGGGACGTGACGGTGTACAACCGGGGCACCCACGAGCCACCCCCGGGCGTGACCGCGTTACGCGGCGACCGGTCGGCCCCCGGCGGGCTGGCCGCGCTGGAACGCGGCGAGTGGGACGTCGTGGTCGACACCTGGTCGTGGGCCGCCAAGGCGGTCACCGACGCCGCGGCGCTGCTGGCGGGGCGGGCCGGCCACTACGTCTACGTGTCCAGCCGGTCCGTCTACGCCGACCCGCTGCCGTTCGGCGCGGACGAGAGCGCGCCGGTCGTGGCCGCCTCCGCCGACGACGAGGACGACGGCGACTACGCCAGGAACAAGGCGGGGGCGGAGTTGGGCGCGGTGGCCGCGTTCGGCGACCGGGCGCTGCTGGCCAGGGCGGGGCTGATCCTGGGGCCGTACGAGAACATCGGGCGGCTGCCGTGGTGGCTGAGCCGGATCGCGCGGGGCGGTCCCGTGCTCGCTCCGGCGCCCAGGGATCTCGGGTTGCAGTACGTCGACGCGCGCGACCTGGCCGGGTGGTGCCTGCGGGCGGCCGGGGCGGGGGTCGGCGGGGCGTTCAACGTGGTG
>NZ_JADOGI010000099.1 GCF_015645445.1 Nonomuraea cypriaca
GAGTGCGGGACGGGCGGCGGGGCCGGTTGGGGGGCCGGCGCAGGCGACCAGTCGGTGGCCCCGGAAGGGCCCGCGCGCGGCCGTCCCCGTGGTGACTCCTCATCACGGCGCGCGCCCCACGCGGGCTCCGTGTCCTCTGGAGGAGTACGGCGATGCCTGGCTCCCGACTCAGGCGGCCAGACACGGTGATCACCCTCCATGACACCTCCTTGTCCCGCTGTCCTATCACTCCTCGGGACGAGGATCCGGCGAACCGTGATCGCTGTGACTGGAGGGGCGGAATTCAGCGGATGCGTCCGGCGAGCACGGTGGCGGACAGGCCGATTCCGGCCATGAGCAGCGAGATCACCACGAACCCGGTGGCGATCTCGGCGGAGGAGTGCCCGATCAGGTTGACCAGCGCCCCGGCGACGCCGATCGCCAGTGCGGAGCCCAGCATGTCCGTCACCGACAGCGCGGCCGAGTTCGCCCCCTGCTCGTTGACGGGCGACTGCTTGAGCGCCGTGACGCTGACGGTGGTCATCCCGAAGCCCATCCCGAACCCGGCCACCACCCACGCGGGCGCGGCGATCCACCCCGTCACCCCCGGCATGACGGAAAACAGGCAGACCAGGATCGAGACCGTCACGGCCGCCGCGCCCAGCCGAATCCTCCGGTACGGCTCCCCGGCACTCCTGCTCTGCAGGTACGACCCCGCGGACCACCCCAGGGCGCCGGCCGTCAACGCCATCCCCGCCTCCCTCAACTGGAACGACTTGACCTCCTCAAGCGCCAGCGGGATGAACGAGTTCACCCCGAAGAACGAGGCCGAGAACAGCCCCCGCATCAGCACGGTCGTGGGCAGCCCCCGCGCGAACCGCAGCGCGCCGGGAGGCAGCAGCCGATACAGCCCGTACCCCATGGACGCCAGCCCCACCGCGGTCTCGGCGGCGCCGGACACCGGGTACAGGTGCAGCCGGTCCACCCCGTGCAGCAGCACACCGGCCCCGAAGGCCGTCGCGGTGGCGGCCAGGGTCATCGCCAGCGGCCTCGACCGGGGCCCCCCGGACGGCGACTCCTCCGCGTCGGAACGCCGCCGCAACGCCGGTACGAGCATCGCCAGCGCGGGCAGGACCAGCGGGATGATCCCGTAGAAGACGTATCGCCAACCCCACTGCTCGCCGACGAAGCCCGCCACGGCGGGCCCCACCATGGCCGGCACCACCCAGGCGGCGGAGATGGCCGCGAACGCCTTGGGCTGGACGCCGGCCGGGTAGACCCGCGCGATCATCACGTACAGCGCCACCACGCAGGCTCCGGCCCCCAGCCCCTGTACGGCCCGCGCCACCAGGAACAGCACCGCCGACGTGGCCGCCCCCGCCAGCCCCATGCCGACCACGAAGAGCATGACTCCGGCGACGAACGGCACCGCGTAACCACGCCGGTCCGCCCAGAGCCCGGCCACCACGTTCGCGAACAGGCTGGCGATCAGAAAGGCGGAGAAGCTCACCCCGTAGAGGTCCAGCGCGTCCAGCTCGTCGGCGATGTCCGGCATGACCACGCTGACCGACATGCCCTCGAACGCGATCAGCGTGACCACCAGCACGATGCCGATGGTGGCGCTGCGGTAGGCGGGGCCGAGGAGACGGGATTCACGGGGAGTGTCGGTTGCTTTAGGTGCTGTCACCTACATATCGTAATTTGCCGGAAACCTGGGCGGTCGTCGGTACACCGCCCACATCTCGCGCATCCGCCGTGCCTGCCCCCGCGTGAACTCGGACATGCACGCGTCGTGGCCGTAGTCCATGAAGTTGTGCAGCGGGTCACGGCCGGCGAGCCCGCACGTGTCCTTGCCGGGGCGGCACGTGTCGGTCGGCCTGGCCTCGGCCGGGGTGTCCTCGATGCCGTCGCCCGGCACCTCGCACCCGTTCTCGAATGTGTGGAACAGCCCGAGCCAGTGCCCGATCTCGTGTACGCCGGTGAAGCCCCGGTCGTAGTTGCTCATCACGCCACCGGGCAGGCTGCGCCAGTCGATCACCACGCCGTCGAGGACCGGCTCGCCCGCGTACCAGTAGGGGTAGGCGGCGAAGCCCAGCATGTGCTTGCTGAGCTGGGCGACGTAGAGGTTGAGCGTGTCGGAACCGCCCTGGTGCAGCGCGTCCTTCATGGCCCGCTCGTGGCCGACCGGGTCGGCGAACCAGGTGGCGTTCCGCCTGACCGAGATGCCGTCGAGCCGGAAGCGCACACCGGTGTCCACACCGCCGTAGGCGCCGCCGTACGCGGCGTTGAGCACGTCGATCTGGGCCCTGATCGCCCGGTCGGAGACCGGGCGATCAGCCTCGGCGAGGACGTGCACGCGGGTCGGCACGGTGAACTGCGCGGGCGGCGTGCCGCCGGCGAGGCGCCTGCCGATCTCGGCCATCACCTTGGCGACGTCTCCTGGCACGGGCGAGCGTGGGGCCGGCGAGCGCGGCGCGGGCGCCCGCGAGGCGGTGCACTCGGCGGCCACGGCGGGCCGGAGTGGCGACCCGAGTCCGGTCACGAGCAGGCATGCCAACGAGACGGCGGTCACACGCCGGGCCATACGGTCTCCCCATGACGGTATGAGCTGGTCTGGGTACTGACCGTAGCCTTACCGGGCGGGATTACCGCTCAGCAACACTCACTGCTTGTCGTCGCCGTCGCCGCCACCCACGGGCAGCCCCTCGTAGATCTCCTTGCACTCGGGGCACACCGGGTATTTCTTCGGGTCGCGGCTGGGCACCCAGACCTTGCCGCACAGGGCGCGGATGGGCGTGCCCGTCACCATGCTCTCGGTGATCTTGTTCCGGTCCGCGTAGTGCGCGAAGCGCTCGTGATCGCCGTCGCCGTGCGACGTCTTCGGCGTGGTCTCCTGCTCTGGGAGGATCTTCGTGCTCACCCCATCGAGTTTATGCCCGTCCGCGAGCGCTCCCCCACAAAGCAGTACGGCCCCCGCCGCGTGGCGGGGGCCGTAATCGCCGGCGGTCAGCCCATGTGGACCGGCGCGCCCTCGGTCTTCCTGCCGGCCCTGATGAACAACGTCAGCACGGCGGTCAACAGTGCGATGCCCGTGCTCACCAGGAAGGCGATGTGCATGCCGTCCATGAAGGAGAGGTGCACGGCGTCGGTGATCTGCTGCGGCACTCCGGGCGGCGCCATGCCGAACGCGGCGGCCTTCTCCAGCGCCGTCAACTGCTCGCCCGGGATCCCCTGGGCGGCCTGGCCGAGGTGGCCGGGCAGCCTGCTGGAGATCTCGGCGGCCATCACGGCGCCCAGGATCGCGGTGCCGAGCGCGCCGCCGACCTGCATGGCCGACTGCTGCAGCCCGCCCGCGACGCCGCTGAGCTCCACGGGGGCATTGCCCACGATGATCTCCGTAGCGCCTACGAACACCGGCGAGAGGCCGAAGGCGAGCAGGACGAACGGGATGCCGCTCTCGATGAACGACGCGTCGATGGTGAGCTGGGACATGAGGAACATCGACAACGCGGTGATCAGCAGGCCGGCCCCCATCGTGATCTTCGGGCCGAACCTGCCGATCGCCATGCCCGCCAGCGGCGAGGCGAGGATCATGCCGGCGCTCATCGGCATCATGCGCAGGCCGGCCTCCAGCGGGGACAGGCCGTGCACGCCCTGGAAGAAGAAGCCCAGAAAGAACATCGCGCCGAACATCGCGAACGCCACCATCATCATCAGCACCGTGCCGATGGAGATCGACGCGTTCCTGAAGAGCGACAGCGGCACCAGCGGCTGCTTGCCGATCTTCTGGGCGCGGCCCTGCCAGAAGATGAAGGCGCCGATCAGCACCACGAACGCGGCAAGGAAGGTCAGCGTCGTGCTGTCCCCCCAGCCCCACTCGGGCGCCTTGATGATCGTCCAGACCAGCGAGAACATCGCACCCGACAGCAGCAGCACGCCGAGCCAGTCGATCCTCGCCATGGTCTGCGAGCGGTTGTCCTTGATCAGGAAGATGCCCATGAGCACGGCGATGATGCCGACGGGCGCGTTGATGAAAAAGACCGACTCCCAGCTGACGTTCTCGACCAGCACTCCGCCCACGATCGGGCCGGCGGCGCTGGACAGGCCGATGATCGCACCCCAGGCCCCCATCGCCTGGTTGAGCTTCTCACCGGGGAACGCGCTGCGCAGCAGCGCCAGCGCGGCGGGCTGGAGCAACGCGCCGAACAGGCCCTGCAGCACCCGCAGGCCGATCAGCGCGCCGATCGGTGAGAGCCCGGGAATGACGTCGGCCAGTTCGGCGCTCAAACCGATGCCCACCGAAGAGACGGCGAAGCCCGCCACACCGATCAGGAAGATCCGCTTGTGCCCGAACAGGTCTCCGAGCTTGCCCGCCGTGATCAGGAAAACCGCCAGCGCCAGCAGATAACCGCTGGTCACCCACTGCAAGTCGGACAGTGACGCTTTCAGATCGGCCTGGATGACCGGGTTGGCGATGCCCACGACCGTGCCATCGAGCATCACCATGATGACGCCCAGGCAGACCGCCAGCAGCACGAGCCACGGATTTCCCCCGGTCCCCGGCTTCGCCCTGCCGGGCGATGACGGCGCGTCGACCGCCTTCGCGTGAGCCATGAAGTCCCCCTAAGTACACAGACAGCCCCGCACCGGGGCATAGATCCCGTAGATTCCCAGTAATCTATGTCAGTCGATGACTAATGACAACCGACTTTTATCCGGCATGCTATGACTTATGGCACACTGTGACAGTTAGATGTCGAGGGGGTGACCACTGTGGGTCTGCGGGAACGCAAAAAGGAAAAGACGCGCCTGGCGATCCTGGACGCGGCGCTCGATCTGATCCTCGAACAAGGATACGAGTCGACCACCATCGAGCAGATCGCGGGGGTCGTGGAAATCTCCCCCCGGACCTTCTTCCGCTACTTCACCAGCAAGGACCATCTCGTGCTGTGGTTCCACGAGCACACGGAGGAGATCATGCTGGAGACTCTCGCATCACGCCCGCCGGATGAGCCCCCCTTCACCGTGCTCATGCACGCGCTTCGCGAGATGCTGAGTGATCTGGAGTCTTCAACGCCCGAGGACGCGACGAGGTTCCTGAAGTTGCGCCAGATCTTCGACCAGTACCCCCATCTGGTCGGGCAGTCGGTGGCCAGGGGCGCGCAGACCGAGCGCCGCTTCGCCGAGGTGGTCGCCGCCCGCCGGAGCACCGACCCGGACGAGGACCAGCTCGCCCACCTGATCGTCGCGTTCGCCATGTCCACGTTGCGGGTCGGTTCCGAGTGCCCGAACCGGGAGGGGACCATACCCGAGATCACCAGCCGGATCGCGGAGACCATGGAGCTGGCCGAGCGCTCACTCCGGCCCGGCTGGGACGTCCAGCGCCCGGCCCAGCCCGCCTGATCAAGCCCTGCCGATCTGGGTCCGGCCGATCTGGGTCCGGCCGATCTGGGTCCGGCCGATCTGGGTCCGGCCGATCTGGGTCCGGCCGATCTGGGTCCGGCCGATCTGGGTCCGGCCAATCTGATGATCGTCAGTTCATCGTGGGGTCGTCCGGGCACGTGGCCACGAAGGCGAGTTCGCCGCGCTGCCGTCGCAGGACGTAGCGCCAGAGTGCGCCCGGGTCGGCATGGAAGGTGTCGCCGACCTCGGAGTCGACGACGTACCAGGCGCCCTCGGCGATCTCGCTCTCCAGCTGTCCCGTCGACCAGCCCGCGTAACCGGCGAAGATGCGCATCTGCGCGATCTCGCCCTGCAGGATCTCGGGCGGCGCGTCCAGGTCCACCGTGCCCAGCCGGGAGACGGCCGGGGTCCCCGCGTGCAGCCTGCGCCAGCCCAGCGGCTCCTCACCGCTCGGGACCGCCGCCAGCGCCAGCGCGCTGTCCGTCTGTACGGGCCCGCCCTCGAAGAGCACGGACGGCCCGGTCACCAGCGGATCCCACACCGGGAGCACCTGGGTCACAGAGATGTCACTTGGCCTGTTGAGCACCACGCCGAGGGTGCCGCCGTCGTGGTCGTGTTCGAGGACGAGCACGACGCTACGCCGGAAGTTGGGGTCGTCAAGAAGCGGCGTCGCCACCAACAAACCGCCGACGTAGATCGCTTCCGCCATACATCCATCATGAAGGTTCATTGGGGGTCTGCGCTCCCCCAGTCGGTTGATGTTACTTTTCGCGTTCACTTGGGCACTTTACGTAGCAAAGATCACAGTGGGGGGAGCGCATGCGCATTAGTACCTGTTTCGTGCTGGCAGTCCTGCCGATGGCCGCCGTGCTCCTCCTCCCCGCCGCGGCGTGGGCGTGGCCGTGGCCGCGGCCGGACTCCGGCGACCCGTTCACGATGACCGTGGACGACGCCGGCTGCCGCTCCGGCGAGGTGGCCGTCAGGTTGCACAACCAGACCCGCCAGCTCGTCCGCTTCGACCTCAAGGCCGACTCCGTGAGGGTGGCGACCGGCTCGATCCCGGCCCGCGAGACCGTCGTCAGGCACGTCCCCGTGAGGAGGGGCAGCCAGGCCGAGATCGAGGCGTACTCGGTCAGCGAGAACGAGGCCGACACCCTGATCGACTCCACCCGGGCCGAGAATGACTGTCCCTGGGGCCACCAGCGCCACGGCCACCTCCCCTACACGGGCCCGCCCGCCGACCTGATGGGCAAGCTGGCCACGGGCGTCGGCTTCGTGGTGATGGGGGCCATCCTGTGGTGGTACGGCTCGATCTGGCCGCGCTCAGCTCCCTGAGCCGGGCACGACGAACGCACCCGCCCGGGCGGCGACCAGCGTACGAGCCACCGACTGCTCGGCGACCTCGCGCGTCACCGGCTCCCGTGTGACCACCAGGCGGTAGTAGAGCGGGGCGGAGACCGCACGGACCACCTCCGCCCCGTCGGTCCCCTCGGGCAACTCCCCCCGCTTGACGGCCAGGTCCACGGCGCCGGCCCACTCCGTGATGCGGCGCTGATAGAAGGCCCGCAGGGCGTTCTCGGCCTGCCCGTCGCAGGTCGCGGCGGCGATCACCGCCTGGAACGTGGCCCCGAGCCGCCCGTCGGTGACCGCGTTCAGCACGCTGACGGCGTTGGCCAGCAGGTCGCCCTCGATCGTGCCCGTGTCGGCGTGCGACGAGGACTGGTCGGCCAGCTCCGACATCAGGTCGGTGACCAGACCGGCCCTGCTTCCCCAGCGCCGGTAGACCGTCGTCTTGCCGACGCCCGCCCTGGCCGCGACCTGATCCATGGTCAGGCCGTGGAAACCGTACTCGACCAGCTCATCCTGGGTGGCGTCGAGTACGGCGGCGCGCACCCTCGCGGTGCGGCCCCCGGGCCGCACGGTTCCCGCAGAACGGGAAGGTTGTTCCATCAAGGCTCCTCGTCGTACTACCGCCCCATTTTAACGGGAATATCCTCCCGTTAGGGGATGACATGGCCGGTAGCGCCTGGTGCTGCTCATGGCCGCTCACGGCGGATCACCGGCCGGTTCCAGCGAGCGCCCCTGATCGGCATGGCGCCGCTCAGGACGTTCCTGATCGGCGTGCCACTGCTCGGGCGCTTCCTGGGGTGGCGCCGCTAGGGCGCTTCCTGGGTTGGCATGGCGCCGCTCGGGCTCTCCTCGGGCTCTCCTCGCGCTCGCGGGAGGGCTGGCGACCTCGCCGGGGGTTGCTACCGGGGGCGGCTCCACCGCCGTCGTCACGCCGGACGGGCTCTCGCTGTCGACCAGGTGTCACGGAAGGGCCGCTCGGGGTGGGCGCCGCGGCTGAACGAGGTGCCGATGCCGGCGGGGCCCACCTTTGGCGACATTCTAGGGGGATTTTTCACACAATCGGTGGGCATTTTTTGCGAACGCGATCCATTCGGTGAGGCGTTCGGCAATACCGAACCGCTGTGCGCTAGGGTGCGATCTGTGGGAGAGACGATTCAGTCGGTAGAGCGGGCCGCCGCGATCCTCCGGTTGCTCGCCTCCGGCCCCCGCCAGCTCGGGGTCGCCGAACTGGCCAGGGCACTGGGCCTGCCGAAGGGGACGCTGCACGGCATCCTGCGCACGCTCGTCCACGTCGGCTTCGTCGAGCAGGACGAGACCACGGGGAAATACCGCCTCGGCGCCACGTTGCTGCACCTCGGCAGCAGCTACCTCGACGTCAACGAGCTGCGCACCCGCGCCATCAACTGGGCCGACGCGCTGGCCGGCCGCAGCAGGGAGAGCGCCTGGATCGGCACCCCGCACGAAGGCCACGTGCTGGTGATCCACCACGTGTTCCGGCCCGACGACAGCATGCAGACCCTCCAGGTCGGCACCTACCTGCCCACCCACGCCAGCGCCCTGGGCAAGGTCCTGCTCGCCCACGACCCGTACGGCGAGGCGCCCGCGCCTCCCCTGCAGCCGCACACCAAGAAGACGCTCGTCGACCCCGCCGAGCTGGACAGGGAGCTGGACCTGGTCAGGACGCGCGGCTGGGCGGCCGAGATGGAGGAGCTGGTCGAGGGCGAGGTGGCCATCGCCGCGCCCATCAAGGACCCGCGCGGCATCGTGGTCGGCGCCATCGGCATCCGCGGCGCCGTCGAAAGGCTCGCCCAGGACGGCCACCTGCACATGGAGTACGTCTCATACGTGCGCGACGCGGCCCGCGCGATCACCCGAGACCTGGCCCGATGACTTGAACACCCACCAGCCACCACATAGCATTCGTTCGGCATTGCCGAACTAGACCTAGCGAGGAACCGTGCCTCGACAGCACTACGTCGCCGCCATCGACCAGGGCACCACGTCCAGCAGGTGCATCGTCTTCGACCAGCCAGGCAACATCATCTCCGTCGCCCAGCGCGAGCACCGCCAGATCTTCCCCAAGCCGGGCTGGGTCGAGCACGACGCGGACGAGATCTGGCAGGCCGTGCAGGTCGTGCTGGCCGAGGCCGTCAGCGGCGCCGGCATCGAGGACGGCCAGATCGCCGCGCTGGGCATCACCAACCAGCGCGAGACCACCGTGTTGTGGGATCGGGAGACCGGCCGCCCGGTCTGCCCCGCGGTCGTCTGGCAGGACACCCGCACCGACGCGCTCACCCGTGCCCTGGCCGAGCACGAGAGCCTGTTCAAGGAGCGGGCCGGGCTGCCCCTGACGACCTACTTCGCCGGGCCCAAGATCCGCTGGCTGCTCGACGCGTACGAGCTGCGCGAGCGCGCCGAGCGCGGCGAGGTGCTGTTCGGCACGGTGGACAGCTGGCTGCTGTGGAACCTCACCGGTCGCCACATCACCGACGTGACCAACGCCAGCCGCACGATGCTGATGAACATCCACACGCTGGCCTGGGACGACGACCTGCTCGCCGCGCTGGGCGTGCCGCGGGCGATGCTGCCGGAGATCCGCCCGTCCGCCGAAATCTACGGCCGTACCCAGAACGGCGTGCCGGTGGCGTCGGCGCTCGGCGACCAGCAGGCGGCGCTGTTCGGGCAGACCTGCTTCGCGCCCGGCGAGACCAAGAGCACTTACGGCTCGGGCAGCTTCCTGCTGATGAACACCGGCCAGGAGCCCGTCCGCTCCAAGCACGGCCTGCTGACCACGGTCGGCTACCAGATCGGCGACGGACCGGCCACCTACGCCCTGGAGGGCGCGATCGCGGTGACCGGGTCGCTGGTGCAGTGGCTGCGCGACAACCTGGGCCTGATCTCCAGCGCGGCCGAGATCGAGACGCTGGCCAAGACGGTCGACGACAACGGCGGCTGCTACTTCGTACCGGCGTTCTCCGGATTGTTCGCGCCGCACTGGCGTTCGGACGCGCGCGGGGTGATCGCGGGGCTGACCGGATTCGTCAACAAGGGGCACATCGCGCGGGCCGTGCTGGAGGCCACCGCGTGGCAGACGCGCGAGGTGGTGGACGCGATGAACGCCGACTCGGGGCTCGACCTGACCACGCTGCGCGCCGACGGCGGCATGACCGCGGACAACCTGCTCATGCAGACGCTCGCGGACGTGCTCGCGGTGCCGGTCATCCGGCCGATGGTGGCCGAGACGACCGCGCTCGGCGCGGCCTACGCCGCCGGGCTGGCGACCGGCTACTGGCCCGACATCGACAGCCTGCGCGCCAACTGGCACAAGGCCGCGGAATGGCGCCCCGCGATCGACGAGCCGGCCCGTGCGCGCGAGTACCGCAACTGGAAGAAGGCCGTCGCCCGCACCCTCGACTGGGTCGAGCAAGAGGGAGATCCGGAATGACGATCGCGACCGGCATCGAGCGGGCGGAGACCCGCCATGAGCTGTCCACCGCCACCTACGACCTGCTCGTCATCGGCGGTGGCATCCTCGGCACGTCCGTGACCTGGATGGCCGCGCAGGCCGGGCTGCGGGTGGCGATGGTCGACGCGGGCGACTTCGCCGGCGCCACCTCCAGCGCCTCGTCCAAGCTCGTCCACGGCGGCCTGCGCTACCTGCAGACCGGCAACGTCAGGCTGGTCGCGGAGAATCACCGAGAGCGCCGCGCCCTGGCCGCCGACATCGCGCCGCATCTGGTCAAGCCGCTGACGTTCGTGGTGCCGATCTACAAGGGCGGGCCGCACGGCGCGGCCAAGCTCGGGGCGGGCGTGTTCCTGTATTCCGCGCTGTCGGTGTTCGGGGACGGCATGGGCAGGGTGATCACGCCGCACCAGGCCATGGCCCGCGTGCCGGCGCTGCGCAGCGAGGGTCTGCGCGCCGCCGCCGTCTACGGCGACCACCAGATGAACGACAGCCGCGTCGCGGTCATGACCGTGCGGGCCGCCGTGGACGCGGGCGCGGTCGTGCTCAACCACGCGGAGGTCCTCGGGCTGCGCAAGACGGGCGGCACCGTGACGGGCGCCGACCTGCGCGACCGGCTCGACGGTACGGAGTTCGGCGTGTCGGCCCGCCTCGTGCTGAACGCCACCGGGCCGTGGGTCGACCACCTGCGGCGCATGGAGGACCCGGACGCGGCGCCGAGCATCCGGCTGTCCAAGGGCGCGCACCTCGTCATGCGCCGCCACGAGCCGTGGAAGGCCGCGCTGACCACGCCGATCGACAAGTACCGGGTGTCGTTCGCCATCCCGTGGGAGGACCATCTGCTGCTGGGCACCACGGATGAGGCGTACGAGGGCGACCCGGCCGCGGTGTCCGCCACGGAGGCCGACATCGCGCAGATCCTGGACGAGGCCGGGCACGCCGTGCGCGACTCGCAGCTCAGACGCGAGGACATCACGTACGCCTTCGCGGGCCTGCGCGTGCTGCCCGGCGGTCCCGGCGAGGTGACCGCGGCCAAGCGGGAGACCGTGCTGAGCCGGGGCACCGGCGGCATGTTGTCGGTCGCGGGCGGGAAATGGACGACTTATCGCCATATAGGCAGGCACGTGTTCGACATGCTGGCCCACCTGCCCGGGCGGCCGCTCGGCGACGACCTGGCCGACATCCTGCCCGCCGTGCCCCTGCCCGGCCTGGCCAGCCCCGACGCGGTGGCCATGCGCCTGTGGACCGACCGCGATCCGGGGGCGCGCATGGATCCGCTGGTGGCCCGGCATCTGGCCACGCACTACGGGTCGATCGCGTTCGACCTGGCCCGGCTCATCCGCGAGGATCCCGCGCTCGGCGAGCGCATCCACCCCGGCGGTCCCGACATCTGGGCCCAGGCGGTCTACGCGCGCGACCGCGAGTGGGCGGCCACGGTCGACGACGTCGTACGCCGCCGCACCACCCTCACCGTCCGCGGCCTGGACACCCCTGACATCCGCACCCGCATCGCAACCCTCCTCACCTGAGCCCACCACCGAGCCATCCACCCTTGAGTCGTCCAGGCCATCCGACCTGAGCGTCGCGCCCCGGGGCATCCGTCCTGGGATGTCCCGGTCTGTGGGCATTCTCCGGCGCCGCGGAGGTGGCCGGGGCGCTCAGCGGGGAAGGGGGTGGGCATGTGCACTCCCATGAACGAAGCCCTGCTCAGGCACTTCAGCGACCTGCGCGACGGCACCCACGGCCCGGCCGTCTCGCGGGAGGAGAAGGAGCGCGTCTTCATCACGGCGGTCCAATACCTGGACCCGGTGGCGCGCGCGGTTCTTGACGAGGCCAACGCCGACCTGTTGCTCGGCACGGGGGATGTGGTGGCCAGCGGTGTCACCAGGTCACAGGAGGGCGGGCTCAACGCGATGTGGTCACTGACGTGGCGGGAGCAACGCCAGAGCGGCGTCCAGCCGATCGCGATCGTCGCCCACTACGGCATGGACTTCCACCACCCGCACCTGCGCGGCAACACCGTCGGCGACTGGCCACTGAACGTCTTCACCGAGACAGACGCCGAAGCCCAGATCAACACCCTCCGCACGATAGCCGCCGGCGACGCCCACAACCTGGTCTTCCAGGACACCTACCGCCTGATGCCCGCCACCACCAAACACCACCACCAACCAGCCCACAAACCCGCGTAACCCTCCCACGCCGCAGTCAACCACCCAGCCGGCCAACTGTGCGCCGTGACGGCGGCCCGCCACGTGCGGGTCAGCGGCCGTCCCCTTGGAGGCCCTCAGCCACGTGCGGCGGTTGGCGTGCCGCCGGCCCCGCCGTAAAAAATGAAAGACCTCATGATTTAAAGATCTACGCCTCGGTGAAGCCGCGCGCGCGCCCGCCGGCGGACTCTCGGACGGCCGCGGCGACGGCGCCCGCCACATCCGGGTGGAACACGCTGGGGATGATGTAGTTGGGACCGAGTTCTTCCGGCGTGACGACGGCGGCGAGCGCGCCCGCGGCGGCGAGCAGCATCTCCTGCGTCACCCCGCCCGCCTGCGCGTCCAGCAGCCCCCGGAAGACGCCAGGGAAGGCGAGCACGTTGTTGATCTGGTTGGGATAGTCGGAGCGCCCGGTCGCCACCACGGCGGCGTGCTCGCGAGCGTCGTCAGGCGACACCTCGGGCTCCGGGTTGGCCAGCGCGAACACCACCGCGTCCGTGGCCATGCTCGCGATGTCGTCGCCGGTCAGGATGCCGGGCGCGGACACCCCCACGAACACGTCGGCGCCCTTGACGGCCCCGCGCAGGTCGCCCGAGTAGCCCTCGGCGTTGGTGTGCTCGGCGATCCAGCGCAGCGAGTCGTCGAGGTCGTCGCGCCCCTTGTGCACGGCTCCCAGGTAGTCGCACACGATCACGTTGCGCGCCCCCGCGGCCAGCAGCAGCCGCAGCACGGCGTTGCCGGCCGCCCCTGCGCCGGCCATGGTGATCTTGACGTCCTCCATGGCCTTGTCGACGACCCGCAGCGCGTTGGTGAGCGCGGCCAGCACGCAGATCGCGGTGCCGTGCTGGTCGTCGTGGAAGACCGGGATGTCGAGCAGCTCGCGCAGCCGGCGCTCCACCTCGAAGCAGCGCGGCGCGCCGATGTCCTCCAGGTTGATCCCACCGAACCCGGGCGCGATCACCTGCACCGTGCGGACGATCTCGTCGACGTCCTGCGTGTCCAGGCAGATCGGCCAGGCGTCGATGCCCGCGAACCGTTTGAACAGCGCCGCCTTGCCCTCCATGACCGGCAGCGCGGCCTCCGGCCCGATGTTGCCGAGGCCGAGCACCGCCGAGCCGTCGGTGACCACGGCCACCGTGTTGCGCTTGATGGTCAGGCGCCGCGCGTCCTCCTTGTTGCGCGCGATCGCCATCGACACCCGCGCCACACCAGGGGTGTAGGCCATGGACAGCTCGTCGCGGTTGCGCAGCGGCACCTTCGACTTCATCTCGATCTTGCCGCCGAGATGCATGAGGAACGTGCGGTCGGACACCTTGTGGATCACGACGCCGTCGACCGCTTCGAGCTGGTCGACGATGGCCTGCGCGTGATCGGTGTCTCTGGCGGCACAGGTCACGTCGATGCGGAGCTTTTCGTGGCCCGCGTTGGTGACGTCGAGGGCGGTCACCACGCCCCCGGCCGACTCGACGGCATGGGTGAGCTGGCTGACGGCCTTGCCGCCTGCGGGCACCTCGAGCCGCACGGTGATGGAGTACGACACACTCGGGACGGTCGCCACGTCAATCGCTCCTTCGGGACTGACCAAGAATGCCTCCCATGTTAGGGGGAGTTTGGTCAATCCACCGCCTCGGCGGCCGTGACGATCAACTCGACGCAGGTCGGAACGGGAATGGCGGTGCTGTCCAGAACGAGATGATAGAGGCTGGGATCAGTGGGATCGGCCTTGTAGAAGTGGCGTACGTAGGCCGTCCTGGCCCCGTCGTTCTCCTCGATGATCCGGCGGGCCTCGCGCTCGCTCAGCCCGCCCAGCGTGGCCGTCTGCCGGATCCGGCGCTTGACCGGGGCGTCCAGCCTGACGTGCAGCGCGCCGGGATGGTCGGCCAGCACCAGCGCCCCCGCCCGGCCCAGGAACACGCCGCCCTGGTTGCGGGCCGTGTCCCTGAGCATGCGTTCGGTACGCCGGACGAACTCCTCGGGCGCCAGCGGCATCACCCCGGGGACGTACATGTCCACGCCCCCGAAGGTGACCGTGGGCAGCCGCATCGCCCCTGACAGCAGCCTGCCCAGGCCGCGCTCGGCGCGGTCGTCGTGCGCCAGCGCCTCCTCCAGCGTGCAGCCCAGCTCCTCGGCCACGGCGTTGGGGATCGCACGGTCGACGAAGGGCACGCCGAGTCGCTCGGCCACGGCCGGGCCGATCTGGCTACCAGCCGTACCATATGCCGCCGATATCGTGACAACCCGCATATAACCAGGCTAAAACAGCGCGCTCGCCAAAGCTCTACGCGCTTTCGCCAAAGATGGGTCGTCGGCCGGCAATGTGTCGAACAAACCGAGCAGGTGGCGCCTGGCGTGGTCGCGCTCGTCGCCCGACGTGCGCTTGACCACGGCGATGACCCGGTTGAACGCCTCGTCGACCGAGCCCGAGAGCATCTCCAGGTCGGCCGCGAGCAGTTGCGCGTCGATGTCGGCCGGATCCTGCAGGCGCCGCTGGACGTCGGCCGGGTCGGCCGCCTCGGCCCGCTTGATCAGGCTGACGCCCGCGAGCCCCATCTTGGCGTCCTCGTCGCCGGGAGCGCGGGCCAGCAGCCGCTGGTAGGCCTCCATCGCCGCGTCGAGGTCGCCGCTGTCGATGGCCTGCTCGGCCGCCACCATGTCGGGGTCGGCGGGCGGCCCGGCGGGCGCCTCCTCCTGCTCGCCCTCCGCGGCGGGCGGGCGGGCGTCGGGGTTGGCCTCGTAGAACTGCTCGACCGCGCCCATCAGCTCATCGAGCCACCGGCGCACCTCCTGCTCGGGCAGCACCTGCTGGAAGCCGGTGACCGCCTGCCCCTGGAAGATCGCCAGCACCGTCGGCACCGCCTGCACGCGCAGCGCCTGCGCGATCTGCGGGCTGGCGTCGACGTTGACCTTGGCCAGCACCGCTCTGCCGCCGAGGTCGCCCACCACCTTCTCCAGCACCGGGCTGAGCTGGGCACTGCCCGGCGCCCTCGGCGACCAGAGGTCGAGAACGACCGGCAGCCGCATGGACCGGTCGATGACGTCGGTCGTGAACGTCTCCTCGGTCACGTCGACGACCGACTCCGACGAGGCCGCCTGGGGACCTGCCTCCCGCCGGGCCTGCGCCTCCAGTGTCTGCTTGCGCGCGCCCAGATCCACCGCTCCGTAGAGCGACCCGGGCCTAGAGAAGTCCGCCATGCTCTTCATCTTGCCGCATGGACGGGACAGCGAAGTCACCCGCCGCCACTCGTAGCGTGCGCAGCTGGTCGAACAGCCGCTGGAGTTCGTCATCGGCGTACATCGTCAGGCCGAATTCTGCGGCCATCAGGTCGTCCGTCGCCCGGCGTACGACGTCCCGCCCGGCGTCGGTGATCTCGGCGAGTACGCCGCGCCCGTCGCGCGGATTCGGGAGCCGGCGGACGAATCCAGACCTCTCCAGCCTGTCCACCGTGTTCGTGACGCTGGTGGGGTGAACCATGAGACGTTCGCCGATCTTCGACAGCGGCAGCGCTCCCGCCTTGCTGAAGGTCAGCAGGACCAGGGCCTCATATCGGGCGAAGGTCAGGTCATAGGGCTTCAGAAGCGCGTCAAGTTGTGACAAAAGTATTTGATGCGCCCTCATGATCGAGGTCACGGCCGCCATGGCGGAGGACGGCCCGAAGTGGGCGCGCCAACTCTCCGCCGCGCGGTCGATCGGGTCGAACGGCAGGTTGAGCGCCTTCTGCTGAGACACAGCGCTACGGTAGCGCGCCGGTCGTCCCGCTTCGTCTGGTCACCCTCGGCGACAGGCTTCCCCGCTCGACCAAGAATACGGACATCAATCATCACGCTCAGTTATGGTTCTCCTACGAATGGTGACGCGGAAGCCAAGTCCATGAGCCTGTGGGGACCGGCCGGACTGAACGTTTCGCCTTGCCGAGGGGCACGGGGGGTGCTTGATGAACTTCAACGGGAAAAAGGGTGCGTGAGCACGCGGGCGTTTCACGAGAGGAGCTGAAGCAGAGCGCGGCCGTCACGGTTGCCGTGCTGCTGGCTGTCGGCCTGGTCGCGGCGTGGAACGTCCTGATACCTGGCGTGGACGCGTGGGAGAACATCGTGGCCGCGGTCATCGGCTCGCTACGGCTGACCGGGCCCGTGGCGGCGGCGTTCGCCGCGTGGGTGGCGCTGCGCAAGCGCAAGGCGCTGCGCGGCCGTTCGCTCACGACGTGGCGGGCGCTCAAGGCGCCTTTGGCGATCATGGTGGTCGTGCTGGGGTCGTTCGGGGCCACGGTGCTGGTGCTGGCGGTCAAGACGGTGCTCACCGACCAGGCGGGCCGGCTGAGCCTGTCGGGGCTCGGCATGGGCATGGCGGGCCTGGCGCTCTATTCGGTGATCGGGTGGCTGGCCGGTTGGGTGCTGCCGAGGGCCTTCACGCCGCCGCTGGCCGGGCTGGGCTGCTATGGGGCGTTCTCGTGGCTGGCCGACGACCGCGGGTGGGCCGACAAGCTGGCGCCGGGCACCGGGGAGCCGTACGACCTGTTCCAGGGGCTGAGCGGGGCGCCGTTCTTCGACCAGACGATCTGGCTGCTCGGCGTCACGACGGCGCTGCTGCTCGGCTGGGCGGCGCTGGTGACCAGGCAGGCGCTCGTTCTGGCGTGCGCGCTGCTGGCGGTGCTGGCCGCGGGGATGGGCGTGTCGCGGGTGCTGGCCCAGCCGAAGCCGGCCGCGGCGAAGGAGACCGACTACAGCTGCCATGACTGGCCGATCACGGTGTGCGTGCATCCGGGCATGCGGGCGGGGCTGACCGAGCTTGGGGCGGCGTTCACGCAGATCGCCTCGCGGCTGGCGGGCACGCCCGCGGCGTTCACGCACGTGGAGCAGCGGCCGCTGGAGGAGGAGCTGAAGCCGGCCAACGGGCTGGCGCCGATCCACGTGCCCGATCTGTCCGCGGGATTCGCGGAGGAGTCGGCGTACGAGTACATCGAGTCGCTGGCCGCGCGGTGCCACGGCACGGTCGCGGACGGATACCGGGACATCGTGATGGCCTGGCTGCGCGGCGAGCCGCTGCCCGGGGGGCCGCTGCCCGAGCACCAGTACGCCGCGTCGTGGTTCTCCTCGCTGAGCGAGCACCAGCGCAGGGAGTGGCTGCGGATGTTCTTCAGCGACTTCCAGAGCTGCCGGCTGTCGAGCACCCACTTCGGCGGCGGGCCCGCCCGGGCGGAGACGCCGCCGTCCGCGCCTCAGGCCCCGGTGCCGACCCCCACGTCGAGCCCGCGGTCCAGCCCGCAGTCCAGCAACGTCTATCCGGTGTATCCCGATCGGAGCGGCACGCCCACGTCCACCTCGACGCCGGACACGCGCGGGCCCGCGCCCACGGCCGGGCGGTCGCAGGACGCGACGGAGGGCGGCTGGGTGCCGGGCATGTCGGCGGCCGGCTGGCACGGGGAGCCGCCGCTGCTCGTCTCGGGATCGGAGCCGTCAGGTACGGAGACCCCCGGAGCCACCCCCGGACCGGCCGCGCCTGGAGCCGAGACGCCGGAAACGGTTCCGGAATCGGAGATGTCACCAAAGGGCTGGCACTGATGATCGACGAGCGGGTAGTCATGCTCGCATGACGACTTCCCGTACGACGCCGCCCGACGTAAGTCCCGGGCGGCGCCGCAGGTGGCGATACGTGGCGGGGTTCCTGGTCCTGGCGGTCCTGCTGGTGGTGGCCGGCCGGCTGGCCTGGACCTGGCTCAACCCGCTGGGCGAGCAGGTCATCGACCGCAGCCAGCCGGTGCTGCTGCAGTCCATCAAGGACATGAGCAGGTTCGAGGCCGCGACGGGGAACTTCCAGGTGGTCGTGGACCTGGAGAAGGACGCGAACTTCCTGCCCGACGCGATCAAGGGCACCCGTACGCTGTTCGTCGGCGCGGGCGGCGTGGACGCCTACGTCGACTTCTCCGCCATGGCGACCGACGCCGTGACGGTCTCGGAGGACCGCACCCAGGCCACCGTGCGCCTGCCGCGCGCCCAGCTGGAGAAGCCCAACCTGGACAACACCCGCTCGTACGTGTTCGCGCAGCAGCGTGGCCTGTTCGACCGGGTCCAGGACTTCCTCTCGGGTTCGCCAGGCGACCAGCGGGAGCTCTATCTGCTGGCCGAGAAGAAGATCAGTGAGGCGGCCGTGGCGAGCGACCTGCGCACCAGGGCCGACGCCAACACCAAGGCCATGCTCTCGGGCATGCTCAAGTCGCTCGGATTCTCCAAGGTCACGGTGAAGTTCACCGACGAGCCTTAGGCCCCTGTGCGGCTTCCTAGGTATCTCCCTGCTGTCCATACGCCCGGAGATAAGGCATACGCCCGATGTGCCGCGGAAGGCCTTAGGAGCAACCTCGAAAGTGCGGAGACAAGGACACGAGCACAGGAGCATTCGGATGAACGCCGAACTCGAATACACCGTGATGCAGCACCACGCCGACGAACTCCGGCGGGCCGCCGCCGAGCGGCGGCGCGTACACGAGGCGCTGAGGAGCGCCCGGCCCGAGCGCAGGCACCGCTCGGTCTTCGCCAGGTTCCTCGCCTCATGACCGCCCACAAGCAGCCCGGCCGCATCCTCCCTCGCGGCCGGGCTGAACCGCCCCCTTAGCGGGGCGTCGTTCGGGATCGAATCCTGGTCGATCCGCACGGAGCAGGGGCGCCCCTAACGCTTGGGGACGGTGAGGAGGAGGGCGTCGCCCTGTCCGCCGCCGCCGCACAGACCCGCCGCGCCGAGGCCGCCGCCCCGCCGCCTCAGCTCGTACGCCAGCGTCAGCACGATCCGGGCCCCCGACGCCCCGATCGGGTGGCCGAGCGCGATGCCGCCGCCGTTGACGTTGACCTTGTCCAGCGAGATCCCGAGCTCCTTGGCCGACTGCAGGACCACGCTGGCGAAGGCCTCGTTGATTTCGACCAGGTCCAGGTCGTCCGCCGTGACGCCCTGCTTCGACATCGCCTGCTTGATGGCGTTGGCGGGCTGGGACTGCAGGGACGCGTCGGGTCCCGCGACGTTGCCGTGCCTGCCGATCTCGGCCAGCCAGTCGAGGCCCAGCTCCTCGGCCTTCGACTTCGACATGACGACCACGGCGCAGGCGCCGTCGGAGATCTGGGAGGACGACGCCGCGGTGATCGTGCCGTCCGCCGCGAAGGCGGGGCGCAGCTTGGCCAGGATCTCGGGCGTCGTGTCACCACGCACGCCCTCGTCCTCCTTGACCACCACCGGCTCGCCGCGGCGCTGCGGGATCTCCACCGGGACGATCTCGTCCTCGAACACGCCGTTCTTGATGGCGGCGGCGGCGAGTTGGTGTGAGCGGGCCGACAGGGCGTCCTGCTCCTCGCGGCCGATGCCGAGCCTGGCGTTGTAGCGCTCGGTCGACTCGCCCATCGCGCACTGGTCGAACGCGCAGAACAGGCCGTCGTGCGCCATCGAGTCGATCACCTCGGACGGACCGTACTTGACGCCCTTGCGCAGGCCGGGCAGCAGGTGGGGGGCGTTGGTCATGGACTCCATGCCGCCGGCCACCACGATGTCGAACTCGCCCGCTCTGATGAGCTGGTCGGCCAGCGCGATGGCGTCCATCCCCGACAGGCACACCTTGTTGACGGTGAGGGAGGGCACGGTCATCGGGATGCCGGCCTTCACCGCGGCCTGGCGCGAGGGGATCTGACCCGCGCCGGCCTGCAGGACCTGGCCCATGATGACGTACTCGACCGCCTGCGGCGCCACGCCGGCGCGCTCCAGCGCCGCCTTGATGGCGATGCCGCCCAGCTCCACGGCGGGCAGCTCGGACAGGCTGCCGAGCAGCCTGCCGACGGGCGTGCGAGCTCCGGCGACGATGACGGACCTGGACATGGCAACGGCCTCCTGTTGTCGGCTTCTTTGACACGATACCCATGGGTAGGAGGACGTTCGCTATGGAGGTAGAGCACACATGTTCATGCGCATCGATCACGTCGGAATCGCCTGCCGGGACCTCGAGGAGAAGATCGCGTTCTTCTCGGAGACGTTCGAGCTGACCGTGGTGACCCGCGAGGTGAACGAGGAGCAAGGCGTGAAGGAGGCCATGCTGCACATCGCCGACGGCGAAGGTGGGGGCTCCTACATTCAGCTCCTGGAACCCCTCTCAGAGGACTCACCTGTGGGAAAATTCCTGGCAAAGCGGGGCGAGGGTGTTCACCATGTGGCGTTCGGCGTCCCCGATGTCGCCGAGGCCATGGCTAAGATCAACGAGAAGGGTGTGAGGCTGCTGGACGAGCGCCCCAGACATGGGTCGATGGGCTCGGAGATCGCGTTCCTTCATCCCAAGGATGTGGGAGGAATGTTGACGGAGTTGGTCCAGGCGGCCAAGCGCTGACAATTCGGAAAAAACGTCCATATGTAACTAGTCACGCAGAAAGTCGGACGGGGCTTCGCAGGTGGCACCAGCGGAGTACGCTTGACCTTCCACCGGACAAGGGGCCTGCCGCGAGGCACAGGCTCCACGTACGGATGCCCCGAACCCCCCCGTCCGGCCCGTGTAGCCGTCTCGACAACCCAGGATCGAGCCTCCATGCAGTCCGACATCGACGCCCAGCTCAACAATTTCTTCGAGGACGCCCCAGCACGCGAGTTCGACGTGGTGCTCCGTGGTTATGACCGGCACCAGGTCCACGACCACCTGAAGCAGCTCGACGGAGAGCTACGCCAGTCGCGCGAGCAGGTCGCCGGCCTGCAGCGCGATCTGTCCGACTCCCAGCGGCAGCTCCAGGAGCAGGAGCGGCCTACTTATTCCGGTCTTGGCGCGCGCATCGAGCAGTTGCTCAGGCTGGCCGAGGAGCAGGCCACCGAGCTCGTACAGGCCGCCAGGTCCGAGGCCAACGAGATCAAGGCCGCGGCCAAGGTGGAGGCGGCCGACATGCGTGCCGCCGCCGAGTCGGAGGCCGCGGACAAGCGCGCCCAGGCCACCCGCGAGAGCGACGAGATGCGCACCTCGGCCGAGCGGGAGGCCGAGGAGATCCGCTCCACCGCCCGCCGCGAGGCCGACGAGCTGACCAACACCACCGAGCGCGAGGCCGCCAAGCTGCGGGCCACCGCCGACCACGAGGTGGCGGAGAAGCGGGCCGACGCCGAGCGCGAGATCGCCAAGCTGCGCACCACCACCGAGCGCGAGGTCGCCCAGCTGCGGGCCTCGACCAAGCGCGAGCGCGACGAGGTGCTGACCACCGCCAAGCGGCAGGCCGACGAGATGCGCGCGCAGGCTCAGCGGGTGCTGGAGGAGTCGGAGGCCAAGCGGGCGCAGGACGAGGCCGAGTTCGAGATCCAGCTCGCCGCCCGGCGGGAGGAGGCCGAGCGCCAGGAGGCTGAGCGCCACGCCACCGCCCAGGCCGCCACGCACAAGCTGGTCGCCGAGGCCGAGCAGCGCGCCGCCACGGCCGAGTCGAGGGCCACGAAGGCGACCCAGCAGGCCGACCAGACCCGCCGCGAGGCCGATCTGCACGCCAAGCAGCTCGTCGCCAACGCGCGCAAGAACGCCGAGACGATCGTGTCGGAGTCCAAGTCGAGCGCGGAGACGATCGTCACCGAGGCCAAGAACGAGGCCGAGCGCACCCGCACGGCGATGCAGCGCCAGGTCGACGAGCTCACCCGCCAGCGCGACAGCATCACGAGCCACCTGGCGCAGCTGCGCCAGCTGCTCGGCGGCGCCGCGCTGCCGGGCCTGGAGCCGGAGCCCGCGGTCGCGGCGGCCGCGCCGAAGCCGGCGATAGCCGCGCCCGTGGTCGAGTCACCGGCTCCGGTGACGACGCCCGCGCCGAAGGTGGAGGCCAAGTCCGAGGACGACTCCGAGTGGTGGCAGGAATAGCCGGCGACCACACACGGGGGCACAGCGACAGCCGGCGGCTACACGGGGGCTGAGTGACGGCTGGAGAGAGCCTGGCGATCTGATGGTCGCTAGGCTCTCTCTTTGTTGCCGGGCCTGTACGGCCCGTCCTGCTTTGTCGCCGAGCTTTCGGGGAGTCACCCTTGTCCGCAGAAGCCGCGCCCTCCACCAAGGACGAGCCCACAGCGGTTCAGGACGACGAGGCCGCCCAGCCGTACGGGTTGCCGGGTAAGCCGCTGGCGCGGGGGCCGTTCCTGTTCGGCCTGGTCGGCGGGCTGGGGGTGCTGACCGCGATCGCCCTCGCCCAGATGGTCGTCAACTCGCTGAGCACGATCATCCTGGTCGTCGTGGCGATGTTCCTCGCCGTCGGGCTCAACCCGGCCGTCGAGGCGTTACAGCGTCGCGGCCTGGCCAGGCGGGGCGCGATCTCGATCGTGTTCGCCGCGGTCATCGTGGCGTTCACGCTGTTCGGGCTGGCGCTGGTGCCGCCGGTCAGCCAGCAGCTCACCGAGTTCATCGAGGCCGTGCCCGGCTACATCACCGAGCTGAGCAACCACCCGACCGTACGCAGGATCGACGCGGACTTCCAGATCCTGCCGCAGGTCAAGACGTTCGTGACGAGCACGCTCGGTCCGTCGCTGGCCACCGGCATCATGGGCGCCGGGCTCGTGGTGCTGAACGGCGTGTTCACCACGGTGACACTGCTGGCCCTCATGCTCTACTTCCTCGGCTCGCTGCACACGATCAAGGACTACCTGCTGAAGCTCGTGCCGGCCTCGCGCAGGACGCGGACCGGCGCGATCACCGAGCAGATCCTCTCCGGCATCGGCGGGTACGTCGCGGGCAACGTCCTGATCTCGGTCATCGCCGGCGTACTGACCTGGATCTTCCTGTCGATCGCCGACATCAGGTACGCGCTCGCGCTCGCGCTCGTCGTGGCCCTGACGGACCTGATCCCGCTGGTGGGCGCCACGATCGGCGCGGTGCTCGTGACGGGCGTGGCACTGTTGCAGTCGGTGCCCGCCGGGATCGCCTGCGCGATCTTCTTCGTGGTCTACCAGCAGGTCGAGAACTACCTCATCTATCCCCGGGTGATGAAACGCTCGGTGGACGTGACGCCGGCCGTGACGGTGATCGCCGCGTTGTTCGGCGGCGCGCTGCTCGGCATCGTCGGCGCCCTGCTGGCCATCCCGGTGGCTGCGGCCATCGCGCTGATCATCCGCGAGGTGGTGCTGCCCCGCCAGGACGGGGCCTGAACGGCGTGGTCAGGCCCGCGCATCGCCCAATTCGCTCCTGAGGAACTCGGCCACCGCCACGTTGAACGCCTCCGGCTGCTCGACCGCGCTCAGGTGGCCGGCCTTCGGGATGATCTCCAGCCGGCCGTCGGGCACGGCCCGCGCCATCGCCTCGGCGTCGGCGGGTGGCGACAACTCGTCCTCCTCCCCCACGACGACCAGCAGCGGCGCCTTCAGCGCGGCGAGCGTCGGCGAGGAGTCCGGCCGCGCGGCCATCGCCCGTTGCGCCCAGGCCACGGCCCCCGGCGGCGCGGACTGCACCAGCCCCTTGACCCGCCCGAAGACCATGGCCCGCCGCTCCTTGGTCGTCGGGCCGATGAGCCCCGGCAGCACCTCGCTGACCAGCACCTCGCTCCCGTCGGCCAGCACGGCCTGCGCGATGCGCTCTCTGTTGTCCCGCGCGGGGGGCGGGTCGGGGGCGGCCTTGGTGTCGGCCAGGATCACGCCGAGAACCCGGTCAGGGTGCCGGCGGCAGAACGCCATGGTCACGTAGCCGCCCATGGACAGCCCGCCGACCACCGCCCGGTCGATGCCCTCCGCGTCGAGCAGCCCGGCGACGTCGTCGGCCATCAGGTCGATGGACGGCTCGTCCTCGCCCAGCCGCGAGCCGCCGAAGCCGCGCAGGTCGGGGGTGATGACCCGGCACACCTTGGCCAGCCCTTCGCGCTGGGCCAGCCACATGGCGGACGACAGCGGGAACGCATGAAGCAGCACAACCGGGATCCCGGTCCCGGACGATCTCGTGTAGAGCTGCACGGACCACACGGTAGCCCGGTTCACGACGACAATCACTCATTGACGTATGCCGATATCCCTGATTGCCGTGCCCACTTCTCCGTTATTTCCACAAAAAGGAACACTCGGCCTAATCACTGGACATTGCGCGCCCAGGAATTCGCCCGCACAATCCAGGCACGGTTTACGTGAGAGGTGACGGCAGATGGCTGGAGCGCTCCCCGACGCCACCAACGGCGACTTCCTGCTGGACGCGCTGCGCTCCGCCAACGCCTGCCGCGCCAGGCACCACGCGCCGCCCCTGGTCATGGACGCGCTGCTCGTCGACTACGCCCGGTCCAGGGCCGCGGCCCGCTCGTCGTACGGGAATCCGCCGCCCTGCCGCGGGGGCACCGGCGAGAACCTGTTCTGGGGCGCGGGCGACGGCATGAGCGCCGCCGGGGACGCGGTGACCGCGTGGTACGACGAGGTCTCGGCCTACGACTGGGAGGCTCCACCGGGACCCGGGCCGTCGGGGCACTTCAGTCAGCTCGTCTGGAAGAACACCACCAGGATGGGCGCCGCCCGGGTGTCCGGTCAGGGCGCCGAGCGCCACGAGACGTACATCGTCTTCGTGTTCGAGCCCCCTGGCAACGTCGGCGGGGAGTTCGCGGGCAACGTCCTGCCCGCCTGAGCATCCCCGGAGCCCGCCGGCGCGGGGCTCTCGTGAGCCCCGCGCCGGATGGTGGAGATTGGGTCAGAAGAAGAATCCGAAGGCGTCGTCCAGGCCGCTCTGGTCGATCCATCGGGTCACGCGGGCGCCGGTCTCGGCGATCGTTCCCGTCCGCGTGTTGGTCGGTTCGATCTCCGAGGGCTTGAAGAGCTGCTTCTCACCCTGACCGGAACCGCCTGGCCGGACGAGGTTCGAGGGTGGCGGCCCGTCGGGGTACATCCGCCCGTTGCGGTAGACGGTGAACGACTGGGTCGGTTGCACCGTGCCGTCGTTGCGGTAGACCTGACTCGGCCTTGGCTGCGCCGGCTGCCGGTTCGCCCTGGGCGGCGACTGCCGCTGCGTCGCGCGGTGGCTGGTCGGTCGCTGTGCCGGCCGCTGCCGTGTCCTGGCGGGCTGCCTGTTCGCTCGCCTGCTGCGCGCGGCCCTGGCCGCCGCCGCCCTGGCACGACGGGCGGCCGCCTGGCGTGCGGCCGCGGCCGCTCTCCGCCTGGCCGCCGCCGCGGCGGCACGTCTGGCGGCCGCAGCCGCACGCCGCCTGGCCGCGGCTGCCGCACGTCGTCGTGCGGCCTCAGCCGCGCGCCGCCGCGCCGCCGCGAGCGCCCGTCGTCGTGCCGCCTCAGCCGCGCGCCGTCTGGCCGCCGCGAGCGCCGCGCGCCTGGCCGCCGCCCGCCTGGCCGCCGCGAGCGCGGCACGCCTGGCGGCGGCCTGGGCCAGCCTCCTGGCGATGGCGCGGGCCGCGATCCTGGCCGCGATGCCGACCACGAACCAGACCAGCTGCCCGTCGGGGTCACTCATGCTGACGGGGCTGTTGTTGGCGTAGGCGTAGGCGTTGAGCTGTTGTGGGTCCTCCTCGTTGATGATCGGGTCGACCGACAGGAAGCGGCCGTTTTCTGGGTCGTACTCGCGGGCGCCGAGGTGGACGAGATCGGTGCTCGGGTCCTGGGTGCCGCCGACGAATCCACGCTGTCCCGGCCACCACGGTGGCGGTGATCCGCGATCCTCGCCGAACGGGGTCTGCCTCCGGACGGCCAGGTCGCCGCTCCCGGCGTTCACCGCGGCCTGGGCGGTGCCCTGGTGGTCGTTGACCAGGAAGAAGACCTGGTCGTCCGGCGTGCGCATCGCGATGGGCTCGCCGTTGACGGTGTAGTAGCGGGTCTGCTCGACGACGTCCTCGGCGAAGTCGAGGCGCAGCTCCATGTCGTCGACGTAGAGCGTGGCGTCGGTCGGGGTCTTGCGGAGCAGGCGGTCGCCGTCCGCGTCGTAGACGAAGGACGTGGTCTTGCCTGCCTCCGTTACCGACTCCAGGTTGCCCTCGGCGTCCCAGACCAGGGCCTGATCGGAGGTGCCGACCTTGCGCCTGGTGGTGTTGCCCGCCGGGTCGTAGGCGAACAGGTCGGCGCCGACGCCCTGCAGCGCGTGCGGCTGCTCGGCGCCCGCCTCCGGGTAGGTGGAGGTGCGCACGGTCTCGGGCGCGCCGCCCCAGGCATGGTTGGTCTCCTTGAGCCGGTTCCCGGCGGCGTCGTAGGCGTAGCTGAGCGCGTACGGGGCCACGCCGCCGATCTTGCCGGACGTCGGGGTGCCGGAGGCGCAGTCGTCGGTGGCCGTCCACGCCGAGGTCAGGCGGCGCAGGTGGTCATACGTGAAGCACTGCGTGTCCTGGCCGCCGGCCGTTTCGGCGATCTTGGTGATGTTGCCGACGGCGTCGAAGGAGTAGTTGAGGTCCAGGTCGGTGGCGGCGGCGCCCTCTCTGTCGAGCCGCATCCTGGTCAGCCTGCGGGTGGACTCGTCGTGGGTGTAGGTCAACCAGGTCTTCTTGGTCCCCTCACCCAGCTCGTACTGGAGGGTCTCGCCCAGCTTGGAGTAGCGGGTGGCGCTCACGTACGCCGACAGGCCGGTGACCTTGGCCGGCTGACTGAGCCCGTCGTAGCTGTAGACGACCGACTCCTCCGCCAGCCCGCCGGCGGCTGGGAAGCTGACGGACTGGACCTGGTCGTCGAGCGTGTAGCGGGTGTTGAGCACGTACGAGCCGGCCAGCTTGCCCTCCCGCTCGGGGACGGTGACGGTCTGGCGCAGCGTGCGGTAGCTCGAGTCGATGGCGTTGATCTCGGCCTTGTACGCCTGCCCGCCCACGTACCGGATGCTGGCGTTCAGCTGGCCCTTGGCCAGTGCGTCGTACTTCCACTCGGCCAGGAGCGGGCCGGTCGCGGAGCCCTCGCGCAGCTCCTTCTTGCGGCCCAGCTCGTCGTAGCCGTACCACAACGTCTTGCCGCGCGCGTCCGTGGTGGTGACCACCTCGTCGGCGTCGTTGTACGTCATCGTGGTGACGCCCTTGTCGGGGTCCTCGGTCTTGATCTCCCGGCCGCGCAGGTCGTAGTGGTGACGCCACACGTTGCCCGCCGGATCGGTCACCGTGGACAGCCGGCCGGCGTGGTCGTAGGCGTACTTGGTGGATTCGTACTCGCCTGTAGGGGTTGCGCCCTTGTACTGGCGCAGCTCGATGAGGCGGTCCTCGGCGTCGCCGATGCGGGTGGTCGCGGTGCCGCCGGGCGGCGGCGTCACGTGGATCCGGTCACCCTGCTGCGTGGCGGAGGCCCGCTGCTGCTCCACACCCTTCGCCTTGAGGATCTGGGCGTTGACCTCGCCGGAGCCGTCGAAGGTCGACACGATCTGGGTGGGCACGTCGGTGTCGGCCACCGCCAGCAGCTCGGTGGACGGCGCGCCGGTGGCGAAGTAGCCGGTGTTGGCCTTGTACTTCTCGCCCTGGGAGTTGTAGAAGGTGTCGGTGATGGTGCGGCCGTCACGCAGCGCGGGATCCTGCGTCTGGTCGTCGAGGGGCGCGGGCTCCTGGGTCTGGCGCTCGCGCATCAGGCCGTCGTACAGCTCGTGGCTGGTGGTGTAGCCGCCGTCGGCGCGCAGCGTCTTCGTGGTGACGACGCTGGGGCCGTCGGTGCGCATCGCGTAGGAGTACTCGGTGTTCGGCGACTGCCCCTCCGCCCTGCTGCGGTCGGGCTGCCAGACCTTGATCAGGCGGCCGAGCGCGTCGTACTCCATCTCGACGCGACGGTTGTTCGCGTCGATCTCGGCGACGGGCTCGCCCCAGGCCGGTTCGAGCTGGGTGCGCTCGACGTGGCCGAGCTGGTTCGTCTCGGTGGTCTCCGTCGCGGGGGCGCCCGCGGCGGGGCTGTAGGTGGTGACGGACTTGGTGCCGACGGAATCGGTCTCGCTGGTCTCCCGGCCGTAGGCGTCGTAGGTGTGGGTGCTGTCGGTGATGGTGGCGCCGTCGGCGTCGACGAGTTGCTGGACCGTGGTCACGTCGCCCTTGCTGGGCGCCTGGCCGTACGCCTTGCCGTCGTACTGGACCTTCTCGTCGGAGATCACCTCACCGACGGCCAGCGTGGCGACGGCGGTGCCGCAGCCTGCCGCGACCTTCTGGATCCTGCTCATGTAGTCGAGCATCCAGGCGGAGTCGTTGCGGGCGTAGGTGTAGCGGGTGCACTCGTCGTCGGCGGCGCTGGCCAGGTCGCCCTTCTCCTCGACCTGGGTGAGCAGGCCCTTGGCGTCGTACGAGCGCTCCTCCCCGGTACGCCGCCACTTGCCCCCGGGCAGCGCGGTCCTGGTGACCATGGACTTGGCCTCGACCACGTGCGCGGCCTTGGTGACGCCGCCCTGCGTGGACTCGGCCGTCTTGACCGACCACGGCTCCTCGACGGTCGCGGTCAGGACCGCCCCGCCGTCGCCGTCGTAGAGGATCTCCTCCCGCTCGAACCCGGACAACTGGTCCAGGTCGTCCAGCTTGACCCCTTCGGAGTCCTCGATCTGCGCGGTGCGCTTGGAGCCGTCGGCCTGCTTGTCGCCGTGCATGCCGCGGAAGTACCTGAACTCCGTGAGCGTGCGCTTGGCGTCCTGACCGTCGCCCTGGCGGACGCGTACCCGGCCGAACCCGCGCCAGTCCGACCACGTGCGGTGCTCGGGCTTGACCAGGATGTTGTCGGCGTAGCGCCAGGCGGCGCCGTCCAGGTACTCGTAGTCGGTGACCACGTTCGGCGAGCCGGCGACCCGGTCGACCTCCACGGTCTGCGCCACGACGTACTTGTGGAACCAGTCGGTGACCTCGGCCTCGTTCGGCGGGGCCCAGCGCTGCGGGAAGCAGCGCCTGGTGTTCTTGTCGGCCGTGGGGACGTCGCCCGGCTTGCAGTCGGCCGGCGCGTAGTTGACCCGCAGCTCGCCGCCCGACTCGTTGTTGACGGCCTGAACGCGCCACTTGACCAGCGGGGCGCGGCCCTCGTCTGTGTCCACCCGGTTGGCCAGCTGGACGCCGATGAATGTGATCCTGGGCAGTGTGATCGTGCCGCCCACGTGGCCGCTCTGCTGGATCGAGGCCAGCCACAGCGACGGGCTCATGCCGTCACCCGAGGCCGGGAACTGGTGCGTCAGTGCCCACGAGTCCACCGGGTAGTACTGGCCGGATGCGTTCAGCACCTGGGTGGTGACCTTGGTCAGCCGCTTGCGCGTGAAGAACGTCGGCGCGAGGCGGTCGGTGCACTTCACGCCGGAGTTGCAGATCTGGTCGAACGGCACGTCCGGCCAGTGGCTCGCGGTCTCCTTCTTGAGCTGGTCGGCGGCGCAGGTGATGGTCCCGCTCGGCAGGCAGCGCTCCGCCACGTCGAAGACCACCCTGGCCGCCGGGACCCTGGTGAACAGCTCGTTCTTCAGGTAGCCGTAGTCGACGCGCTTGAGGTAGGCGCCGCGTACGTACTCCGTGCCGAGCTCGGGCTTCATGTTGCGGCCGTAGAAGTTCTTCTCGACCTCGTACCAGTAGGTGGTGGCGTTGCCGTGGGGGTCGGCGGCGTAGTCGAGGTTCCACCGGTACGCCTGCCGGCACCAGGCGTTGGCCGGGGTGCTGGAGTAGCACGGCTCGCCGCTGTTGTTGCCGAACACCGGCACCGTCTGCACCGACTGTGTCTCCGGCTTGCCGGTCGTCCAGCCGGGCAGGCGGTTCAGGCCGAAGGTGTACTGGGCGCCGTCGGCGGTGGTGACCCGCCAGTACTCGCCGTTGTTGTCGCCGTTCGAGGCGCCGGTGAGTGCCTCGATCCTGGTGCCGTCGTCACGCTTGGGCCGCCACTGCTTGGTGGTGGCGTCCTTGACCAGCTCGACGGACGAGTCGCCCAGGGACAGCGTGGCGTTGTCCTGGTCCCAGCACAGGTCGCCGGTCTTCTTGCCGTCGATCATGCAGGACTTGTAGCGGCGCTCGATGTAACCGCCGGGGTTCATCTCGAAGCCCTCACCGGCCCAGGACGGCTGGTTGTTGGTGGAGGCGGTGCGCCCGTCCACGCTCTGCGAGGAGTAGCCCAGCGAGATCGCCGGCTCCTCACCGCCGAGCGCGGGCGGCGTGCGGAGCTCGTAGCCCCAGGTGAAGTCGCCCGACTGGGTGCCCACACTCCAGTCGGCCGAGGCGGACAGGGAGGTGGCGGCGTGGTCGCCGGACGGGCCGGAAGCGGCCGCGGTGAGCGCGTACAGGCCGGTGGTCTCGACCTCGGCGGTCACCGTGCCGTTCTTCGCGTCGTTGCCGCTCTTCACGGGCTGCGGCGCGGGGCAGGTCGCGGCGGCCGCGTCGAGCGCGCACTCCTCCAGCTTGACCAGGCGCAGGCGGGAGCCGTAGTCGCCGCCGTACGCGTAACGGAAGCCGGAGTAGTCGATCTCCAGGCGGGTCTTGGCGGACTTGGCCGCCGCCGTCGCCACCCCCTGGCCGGGCTTGACCCGCATGGCCAGGCCGAGCAGGTCGGTGTCGAGGAGCTCGACGCTGACCGGGCTCGCGGTCCGCGCCGCCTTCGCCGTCCCCGTTCCCTGGGCCAGCTTCACGGGGAAGCCGGCCGCCAGGGTCCTGGCTGAGCCGTCGAGCTCCGCCTTGCGCGGTTCGGGCCAGCTCACGCCGGGCGGCGCGTGCCACGCCTGCTTGGCGGCCGGATCCGCGATCGGCGGAAGTACGGGGACCTTCCCGCCCTTGACCGGCGTCTCCTTCTGCACGGACGGGGCCGGGCGGGACGCGGCCGACGCGGGCATGGCGTACGTGAGGGGGATCACGAGCATGATCGAGAGCACCGTCGCCAGACGGCGCGGCCAGGGTGACTCGGGCTTCGCGCCATGGAAGCGATTCCAGGAGGGATCCGGACGATCGGGCTCTTCCGGTTGTCGCTGAAAACGATTCCAGCGGGATTCGGGCAGCTCTAACTCACTCGGCAGGTCCATGAACCTTCTCCAGAGGGGGGAGTTACTGTGCGGCCAGTTGGGCGATCTGTTCGGCGTTGAGCACGCCGTCGTAGGTGCGGACGTCGTCGACGGTCCCCGGCCAGTAGCCGGTGAAGGCGCCCGCGGTCTTGGTGCGGCCCAGTTGCAGCGGGCCGGCGGCGTTCCATGCGCTGACGTGGTCGGTGATGGTGGCGGTGGACAGGCGGCCGTTGACGTAGATGCGGAGCTCGCCGGCGAGCGGGTCGTAGACGCCGGCGACGTGGGTCCATTCCATCGGCGTGGGGATGGCGTCGGAGCGGGTGCGTACGAGGGCTGCGGTGTCGGTGTCGGCGGCGGCCATGCCCAGGACCCACCGCCTTTGTTCCTTGTCGTAGCCGAGCTGGAAGCCGGCGGCCCGGTTGCCCGGCTGGGCGGCGACGGCGGTGTCGCCGGTGGGGAGGTAGTCGAGCTGGGTCCAGCCGGCGACGGTGAACCCCGTCCTGGTGTTCACGGCCGGTCCCGCCGTCTGGGCGTGGCCGTTGACGCCGTCGAGCGCGAGCGCGCCGTCCAGCCAGCCGGCGGTCCACGAGGCACCGCCGGACAGCGTGGCCGGCGTCGCGCGGCCTGAGGAGTCGGCGGCGGACAGGCCCGCCTCCTCGTCCAGCCTCCAGTGGCCGACGAGCGTGGCGGCGCTGTTGACCAGCTCGGCGACCTCGTCGGCGAACATGGCCCGGCCGTAGACGCGGACCTCGTCGAGGTCGCCTGGCCAGAAGTCCGCGGCGGCGCCGTTGACCTTGCCGCGCCCGATGGTCAGGGGGCCGGTGGCGGCCCACGGCCGCGCGGCGACCGTGGACTCCAGCCTGCCGTTGACGTAGAGGGAGATCTGGGCCGCGGCGGCGTCGTACACGCCGGTCAGGTGGGTCCACTCGGAGAGTCGTGGCGCGGTCGCGGAGAGGGCGCGCACGGCGGTGGCGCCGTCGGCGTCCGCGCCGGTGAGGGTCAGCGCCCAGCGGTCGTCCGGTTTCGAGTACTGCAGCGCGAACGCGCCCGTCCGGCCGCCCTCCTGGGTGACGGCGGTGGCGGTGGCGCCGTTGCCGGTCAGACGGGCCCAGGCGGTGACGGTGAAGTTGCGGCCGGTGTCCACGACCGGGCCTGTGGTCTGCGCGTACGAGTTCGCCAGGCGCAGGGCCGTACCGGTCCTGCCGGTCGTCCAGGAGGCCCCGTACAGGGTCGCGGGGTGGGCGCCGGCGGCGTCGGCGGCCACGGTGCCCTGGCTGTCGTCCAGCTTCCAGTGGGCGGCGGGTACGGCGCCGGCGTTGACGTTGAAGACGTAGGTACGGATCGGGCCGAGCTGGCCCGCGTGGTCCTTGCTGCGCACCGACAGGACGTTGGGGCCCTCGTGGCGCGGGGTGAGCCGGACCGTGGCCGTGCCGTCCTGGCCGGCGGCGACCTCCGTCTTCGGCGTGGTGTCGAGCCCGTAGACGTAGGCGGCCACGTCGGTGACGCCGTTGGGGGCGAAGGTGAACGTGCCCGCCAGGCCGACGCCGTCGTTCCAGGTGTTCTCCGCGTACTCGGGGGCGGTCACCACGGGTTCCCTGGCGGGGGCGGCGGCGTCCACGGTGGCCTCACACCAGGGGCTCCACGCGCTGTCGGCCTTGCCGTCCTCCGCGCGGACGCGCCAGCGGACCACCGAGCCGTCGGCGTACGCGCCTCCGGGCACGGTCGCGGAGAACGCGGTGCCGGTCGAGCCCAGACCCGTGACGTACTCGCCCAGCTTGGTCACCCCGTCGGCCGCGTACCACTCGAACCGGCCCCTGACCGAGTTGTCGACGTCCTTCAGCTTGGCCCACAGCTTCGGCGTGGTGGTGCTGATGACCGGCCGTTCGTCGCCAGAGACGCAGGACCCACCCGGGTCGGGCCACACGTCGGCGGCCACGGGGGCGGCGGGCAGCGAGTTGTACTCGATGACCAGGCTCGGATTGTTCTTGAACTTCTTCCAGGCGTACTGGTCGGTCTCGCTCGTTGCCCGCAGGCCGACGGTGATGTTGGGCCAGTTCTTCGCGGCGGCGTCCACGACCTGCGAGGTGACGTCGAACTCGACCCCGCCCGGCAGGCACGAGGAGCCCCAGCCCTTGGCCACGTTCACCGTGGACAGCTTCCTGACCCATGTGGGCTGCTTGTTCCAGGTGGTGCTCTTGCTGATCGTGTTGGTGGCCCACGCCTCGACCTTGCGGGCGCTGCACGAGTACGACCACGTCTCGTACGTACGCAGGGTCCCCTTGATGATCTGCTTGCCGTGGATGGTCGACCCGGTGTTCATCTGGAAGAACGAGCGGTTCTTCTGCGACTCGACGTGGCCCACCCTGGCGACGTCGCTGGAGTTGAGGTAGTTGGAGTTGGGCCAGTTGCTCCAGACCGCCGTCCAGGCGCCACGGGCGGCCGAGAAGTACGGGTCCAGATAGACGGGGAAGCGGGTCTTCTTGCCGGTCAGCAGCTTCTTGTCCGGCTTGAGCCGCAGCTTCCCGCCGACCAGTTCGACGCCCATCGTGGCCTGGCGGGCCTCTGGGGAGCGGCCCTCCTTGAGCGCCTGGGGGCTCGTGATGCCCTCCGAGTCCCACATCGTCGGGGTGGGCGCGATGAAGAGCGTGCCGCCGTTCTGGTCGACGGCCTCCAGGTTGCCCGCCTTGTCGGCTTTCATCGACAGGCCGCGGGCCGACAGCGGGTACGTCAGCTCGGTCAGCCCCGCCGCGGCGGCCCGCGACTTGACGACCAGGAGGTGGGAGAAGCCGTCCACGTCCGCGGTGACCTGGAGGTCCACGCCCGGCATGACCTCCGGGTAGGTGGCGGTGTCGCCGTTCAGCACCGGCTTGGGCAGGGTGCCGTGCCAGCCGAGCTCCATGGACTTGCCGCCTCTGGACAGGCGGGCGAGTGGGGCGGCGCCGCCGCCGGAGAACGTCAGGCCGACCGCCGCGGCGACCGGTTCGACCGCGCCGTCGGGGCGCAGGCGCAGCGTGGTGTCCACGGGCACCCAGCCGTCCTGCTTGCGTACGCGTACCGGACGGGCGTGCTGCTCCAGCAGGAACGTGCCGTCGGGCTGGGCGAAGACCTGGCGGGTCTCACTGCGCAACGACTCGACCTCGACCTGCTCGCCGGCGCGGCGGGCGAGCCCCAGCGCGGCGCCCTCCGACCCCGCGGGCGGCTCCGGTGGCTCCACCCGCTCAACCGCTGGTACGGGCCCTTCTGAGGCCGCGCCCGGCTGAGGCACCGCCAAGATCGCAGTAGTTAACGCCGCCGCGACCAGCCCATGCACTACCCGCATACGTTCCTCGCCCATGCTGAGCAGGGGTTACGCGCGGGAGAACGAGCGCCCGGCGTCTCCACGATCTTCGGTTGACGATCGGATTCTCAACCCCCGTCAAGGCATCGGTCCAGACTTTTGCTCATTTACCTCAATTTTTCTTCAGCGTCCCGATTTATCCGGAAAAATCCGCCAAGGCCAGCTCAGACCTCTACCGGCAACGGATACGCCCCCGGATTGACCCGCTTGACGATCTCGTTCAACGCGATCCGGACGTACGGCTCCCCCACCCACAGGTGCTTGGCCCCGTCCACCCCGACGACCTCGGCCTGCGGCACCCGGGCGAAACGCGCGCGGGCCTCCTCCGGCCGCAGGTAGTCGTCGAACTCCGGCACCAGCGCGACGAGCGGCCGCCCGAACCGCCCCCAGGCGTCCAGATCGTCGTCCGTGGCCCTGTGCAGCGGCGGCGACAGCAGGATGGCCCCCTCCACCAGCGGATCGCGCGCCCACTTGAGCGCCAGCTCGGAGCCGAACGACCAGCCGACGACCCACACGTGCGGCAGGTCGTTGTATTCGGCGTACTCCAGCGCGGCCAGGACGTCGAAGCGCTCGCCCTCACCCCCGTCGAACGTCCCCTCCGAGGTCCCGCGCTCCGAGGACGTGCCGCGTGTGTTGAAGCGCAGCACGGCCAGGTCGGCGAGGGCGGGCAGGCGGTTGGCGGCCTTCTTGTAGACGTGGCTGTCCATGAACCCGCCATGCGTGGGCAGCGGGTGCAGGGTCACCAGCGTGGCCACGGGGGGACGGTCGAGCGGCAGGGCCAGCTCGCCGACCAGGGTCAGGCCGTCGCCCGTCTCCAGCTCGATCGGCTCACGCCGGGCCGGCAGCACGGTCGCCGCGCGAATCTCGCGCATCTCCACGCGCCTCTCCATAGGGGGTCCCTTCAGTAACGGGTGCGGCCCGGGCCGCGGTCGAGTCTCTTACGCCAGCATGCCTGGTGCCAGTGGCGGCGCTCATCGTCGCCGCCCGGCCAGTTGGGCCAGGCGACGAGGTGCGGCTGCCCGCTGCGGATCTCCTGGTCGCAGCCGGGGCAGCGGTAGTCCTTCGTCGACGACGCACCGGTGAGCACGCGTACCTTCCACTCGCCGTCCGGCCATTCCTCCACTTTGTCCAGCCCGGTGGGGAAGCCGAAGGGGCGGGAGGACTCCCTGCGGCGGGCACGGCGCGGGCTCATCGACGGGAGCGCCCACTCACCCCGATGCCGAGCCCTGCCACTGCCACCCTTACGAACGCCATGCGTCCAGTTTTCCAGAGCCGCTAAGGTGGGTCGTCATGCGGTTGGTCATCGCGCGATGCAGCGTGGATTACGTCGGACGGCTCACGGCGCATCTGCCGATGGCGCCAAGGCTCGTGCTGATCAAGGCGGACGGGAGCGTGAGCATTCACGCCGACGACCGCGCGTTCAAGCCGCTCAACTGGATGAATCCGCCGTGCAAGCTCAAGGAGAACGGCGAGACCTGGACGGTCACCCACGGCAAGACCGGCGAGAAGCTGGTCCTGACCATGGCGGAGATCCTCCACGACTCCAGCCACGAGCTGGGCGTCGACCCCGGGCTGATCAAGGACGGCGTGGAGGCCCACCTGCAGGAGCTGCTCGCCGAGCACATCACGACGCTGGGCGCCGGCTACTCCCTGATCCGCCGCGAGTACATGACGGCGATCGGCCCGGTGGACATCCTCTGCCGCGACGCGCTGGGCGCGACGGTGGCGGTGGAGATCAAGCGCCGCGGCGAGATCGACGGGGTGGAGCAGCTCACGCGCTATCTGGAGCTCCTCAACCGCGATCCGCTGCTCGCCCCCGTCCGCGGCGTCTTCGCCGCCCAGGAGATCAAGCCCCAGGCGCGCGTGCTCGCCACCGACCGCGGCATCGATTGCGTGGTGCTCGATTATTCGGCGCTGCGCGGCATTGAGCCCGAGAATCCCACCCTTTTCTAGTTTACGCGCTGCACGGGCAACCACTCGCCGTTCCCCCTGAGGGCCCTCCAGGGAAACGGCCTCTGACCCTTCAGTGGCGGGCCGCCGTTACGCGAGCGCCTTCTTGGCCCGCTGGGTGGTCAGAGTCTTGGCCGCTGAGTCGTCGGGTCTTCGCCCGCTGGGTGGTCAGGCTCTTGGCCTGCTGGGTCGTCGGGGTCTTGGTCCGCTGGGTCTTCTGGGTTGCCTGGTAAGCGGTGGGTTACCGAATTATTGTGGCGGTATGGCTGCGCTCACGTTCGACTCGCTCAATCCGGCCACCGGCGAGGTTGTCGGTAGTCATCCGAAGGGTTCTTCCGAGGACGTTCACCAGGCTGTGGGGCTTGCCCAGGGGGCGGCGGGGTGGTG